>CAYSWL010000006.1:0-46699 GCA_964434745.1 uncultured Candidatus Bathyarchaeia archaeon
GTTAGAATAGCGGTAACATAGGGAAAGCTAGCCGATTAGGAGACACAACCAAAAATTTTAAAATGTCCTTTTCACTCAACATAATCCGGACCTTAACATATAAGTTGTAACAGTTACGATGTTACAACTTGCTACTACAATAGGTACTGTTGCTTTATGTATATAAGTGCTACCAATGACAATACAATATAATACTAAAAAATTGAGTGGTAACACCAATTTTCTCTGACTCAACATAATTTATGCAGTTAAATAATGATAATATTCGAGTAAAAATTGTGTTTAAATAACTAGAAAAATCGGAATGCTTGAAACAATAGAAAACTAAAATATATTCAGAGTTGTTGCAGTCTTATCATCTAAAACTATCTTTGACAAATTATAAGGTTAATGCGTTTTTAGTATAGAAAATTTTTTAAAAACCTGTAAGCTATTTGTTCGAGTAGGAGAAACTTTAACTTCTGTTACTCGTAAATAGTACTGACAAAGTAGGCTAAAATCTTGACCACGAAAGTTTTAGATAAAAGGAAGGAAAATAATTTGCAAGATAACAAAATACGTATCCTTGTGATAGATGATGACAAATCTATCTTGAGAACCTTTACGCGCATTCTTCAGAAAAATGGTTATGAGATTGATGTTGCTGAAACTGGAAAAGAAGCTATTGAAAAATCAAAGAAGGCACATTATGATTTAGCTTTAATTGACATTCGTCTTCCTGACATGGATGGAACGGACCTACTTGTGAAAATTCAACAGACTATGCGGGATTCAATTAAAATAATGATAACGGGTTTTCCTTCACTTGAGACTGGCGTTAAAGCGCTTGATGAAGGTGCAGATGCATACTTGGTAAAGCCTGTTAAGCCTGAAGAATTGTTAGCTCTTATAGATGAAAAACTTAGGAGCAAACAATCCAAATAAATACGTATTAGTTTGAAAATTTAGTCTTCCTTTCTTTCTTCTTGCTTAGGTTTTCTTTTTGTTGTTGATTTTAGTATTGGAAAATGTTATTCTTTGTGGCTGTTAATTGACAACTACAACGTTTTAAATCAAAAAGCCGCTGATAAGTATCCTAAGAGTAGGAAAATTCTGGAGGGAGTTGGAAGGACGGAAACAGCGCAATCTACACAATCTTTTCAGAATCGGCAAAAAGAGGCAAGAGAAATAATTCGTTTAACACCAATTGATTATGCAAATGCAGGAATTTTAAGTCTTTATGATTGGTCAGTTAAAGATAGAGAAGCACATGATCGAGAAATGGCTAAGTACCGTCGATATTTAATGAAACTATGCACGCTTTCGCATGAAGTTGATAACAAATTAGGTCAGGAGGCAAAATAAGGATGGGTAGAAGAAATCTTAAAAGCGAAGTGGCAGGCGCTACTGAAAGAGTTGTGATTTCTGGTTATGTTAGACTTTGCATTAATGAAGGAAAAAATCCTGATGATGCTTATTGTGAAATGAAAAGAAAAATAGAGATGCTAAAAAGTCGAAAAGCAAAAGAGGCCGAAGTTGTAGTTAGTACGCATTAACTTAATCGATGCATTTTATCTTGATTAATAGTTATTGTTCTAATAAGTCAACAGTGTTTTATGGAAAATAGGTAACTGTCGGTAATGAGAGATGGATAAAAAGAAGCTGGTATCCAGTTTAGTATTGATGTTTTGTGTTCTTTCTGTAAATTTTATGTTTAATAATTTTGTTCAGGGACAAATACAATATGAGTATGATATTGAAGCTGCATTTCCCAATTTAATTTTTAATCAACCTGTAGGAGTCAGTTTTGTTAATGACAATACCAGTAGGCTTTTTGTAGTTGAGCAAATAGGAGTTATCAAAGTTTTTGATAGAATCGATACTTCTGACCAAGAAGTCTTTCTTGACATAACAGAAAGGGTACTATTTGGTGGAGAACAAGGCTTACTTGGTTTGGCATTCCATCCCAACTATTTGCTAAATGGATATTTTTACGTAAATTACGTAGCAACTGATCCAACACGAACTATTATAGCAAGGTATTCAGTTGATTCTGCTAATCCTAATCGTGCTGACAGGAATAGTGAGGTTATAATTTTAGAAATTACACAACCATTTTCGAATCACAATGGCGGCCAAATCGCTTTCGGGCCTGACGGATACCTTTACATTGGCGCTGGTGATGGCGGATCACAAGGTGATCCTTTAGGTAATGGCCAAAATTTATCCACACCTCTGGGGAAAATTCTTCGTATAAATATTGACGCTGTATCTGAGATGCAAACTTACAGCATTCCACCGGATAACCCTTATGTTAACAACACGCTGGGATACCGTGAAGAGATTTTTGCTTATGGCCTACGTAATCCATGGCGATTTAGCTTCGATCTAACTACTGGTCAAATTTGGGCAGGTGATGTAGGACAAAGTCAACTAGAAGAAATTAATGTTATTGAAAAAGGCAAAAACTACGGATGGAATATAATGGAAGGCACACAATGCTATAATTATGCAATAGAATGTGATAAAACAGGACTTGAATTACCAATTTACGAGTATAATCATAGCCTTGGAAATGCAATTGTTGGCGGATTTATCTATCGAGGCACTCAACTAACTGAATTATACGGTAAATACATATACGGAGATTATGGTTCAGGATTAATATGGGCACTTTCAACTAATAATTTTGATGTAGAAAATAATACATTGTTGGTAACTTCTGGTTTGATATTAAGTTCTTTTGGTGTAGATCAAAATAATGAGTTATTAATTTGTGCGTTAGATGGAAAAATTTACCGATTGACGTCAATAGTTATTCCTGAATTTAGCACAGGCATAATTATCGTGTTAATTTGCGTTGCATCAATTTTACTAATTATATTTATTAAACGACTTTTTTCTTTACAGTCTTCGCATTTTCCAGTACAATGTAATTTTTAACCATAGTTAAATGTTCAAAAGCTAATTCAGGAAGTTCATCAATTTTAAACAATTTAATTTCTGAGATTTCACTATCTTGTTTTTTACAATTTTTACTAATTGGAATCACAGCAAAACATGTAGGATAATAATCATATTCAAATCCTGCTTGAACACCTTTTTCACGGTATTCTCCGATTTTGCTTATGATTTTTACATCAAGTCCAGTCTCCTCTTTTACCTCACGTATAATTGTTTGTTCTGCTGTTTCGTCAGGCTCACTTCGACCACCTGGCAAAGCCCAGTAGCCAATAAAAGGCGGTGTTAACCTCTTGATTAGTAATATCTTATCAGGAGAGTAATGTATTATAGCAGTTGCAGTCTTGCCGCTAAACTTCATTCGCATCAACTATACAAAATACTACTTAGCACATATTAAAAGAATTGAGAAATACTAGCTAAAAGATGTGTATTAGAATGATTGTTGATGTAAAAAGGAAAAGCAAAAAGTTAGAGTAGTTTAGATAAACTACTTTTGTTGTTTACTCAGTGCTGCTTTCTGGGGGTATGAATACTGCTGCAGCAATTGCTGTTGTCCATAAACCGTTTTTATCGCCGATAGCAGTCTGTGTTATGTTAGCAGTTTTAATTATAAGCCCAGTTGTTTTGAAGAGTTGTTTTCTTTCGTCCCATGCGGTTTCTGGGTCAAATTGAATACCCATGGTTGTTGCAAGCATAGTTGCAGCTAAGTCTTCAGAGTAGTCTCCGGCAATTGTGTCTGGCTGACCGAAACAGTGGTGCTCTGAAAGATAGCCATATTGGTTTTTGCCAGAAGGAATTGCAACACCTATAGATGAAGCAACTAACCTATGAGGCTCATTTGTAGCGTTGCGTGCAATGACAACAAAGGTAATTTCGCCAGGGCGTATCATTTTTAGGCCTTTCTCGCGTGGTAATAATTCACAGCCTGGAGGAACAATGCTTGAAACGCTTACTAGATTACAATGTTGGATGCCGGCATCTCGAAGTGCCAACTCAAAAGACTGAAGCTGCTCTTTATGTTTGCCGACGCCCTTTGTTAGGAAGAAATATTTTGGTATCATGTAATGTCGAAAATAGACAGTACAGAATAACTTTAAAAAGGTTTTTATAATAATTTTGTAGCATCAAGTCTATTTTTCAAATTAAGACAACTTAGCGTGTTAACTGTTTTTGATTTTATGAGCTAAATATCCGAATTTTTATCGTGCATAAATAAAAAAAGGTAACTAAAATTATATGATTTATTGAGAAAAAGAAGAAAGGTTGCAGATAGGGCTCTTATTGCTTGTAACAGGCGCAAGGCTGCTGTTGTGATATGCAATGTATAGTTCCTAATCCATTTACTAGATCTACGCAGTTAATTCCGATTACTTTTCTATCTGGAAATAGTTTTTGTAGTATTTCTAAGGCTTTATTGTCGTTTTTATGGTTGAAAATCGGTACCAATATTTTCTTGTTACCTATGTAAAAATTGGTATAACTTGCTGGAAGACGGTTATGTTTGCTTCCCACTGGTCCGGGCATTGGCAACTTTATAATTGAAAATTTGTTGCCGTTTTGGTCTACTGATTTTCTTAAAATTTCATAGTTTTCTTTAAGAATAGCATAATTTTCGTCAGTTTCATCATCTTCATAGGCACATACAATTGTTGTTGGGTTCACAAATCGCGCAATATCATCTACATGTCCGTCAGTGTCATCTCCGCTTATGCCTTTCTTAAGCCAAATTATGTGAGTTACACCTAAATGATCTTTGAGATATTTTTCTATGTCTTCTTTACTGAGGTGAGGATTTCGGTTCTTGTTTAGCAGACACTGTTCAGTTGTAAGCAAAGTTCCTTTTCCGTTAACATCTATCGAGCCACCTTCCATGACAATTCCGGGGCTAAAACAGTTTAATCCCATACTTTGGTTGATTATTTGAGGGATCTGCCCATCTTTCATGAGTTCAGCATATTTTTCGCCCCAGGTGTTGAAAACCCAGTGAACCATAGCCAATTCTTTATTATTTATGATAAATATAGGGCCATAATCTCGGAACCAGACATCAGCATATTCAAACTCGTGAAAATGAATCTTGCTCAAGTCAACTTCAGCTTTTTTTAGCATTAGTGTTGCCTTTTCCTTCATAGCAGGACCTGTGACAAAAAGGTTGACTTGTTCGTCAACGTGAATGTGTTTGATAATTTGGACGTATGTCTCCTCTACTTTTTCTAAGCAATCGGGAAACGTTGTTTTATCATGAGGCCAAGACAACCATATTGCATCATGTTTCTCCCATTCTGCGGGCATGCGATAACCTAGTTCGCTTGGAGTTTTGCATACAATAGACTTACCGATAGATAGGTTACCTTCTATAATAGGTGTATATGTATCAGGTCTTCGATTTCTAAGAAATCCCCAGCCTTCACGGATGCTTATGTTTTTACTTAGATCAACTTTTACGACAAGAATCTCTTCAGCGTCATTGCTAGCTTCTTTGAGAATTTCTCCAAAAGCGTCACATACAAATGAACCACCCCAGAATGCAAGTTCATCTTCTTCGCCAACACGATTGACTGCGGCAACATGTACACCATTTGCTATGGCATGACTACGTTGGATAGTTTTCCATGCTTCATGCCAGTCACCGTCGGTTGAAGTGTGACCTTTAATCCAACCAATTGCAGTGGGATAGAATATGATGTCGGCTCCTTTTAATACATTAATTCTGGCGGCTTCAGGGAACCATTGGTCATAGCAGATTAATACACCTATATTTGCATAAGTTGTCTTGTAAACTTTATAACCCAAGTCGCCGGCTTCGAAATAGTTTTTTTCGTAAAATAGTGGGTCTTGAGGAATGTGTACTTTGTGGTAAGTATCCATGAGTTTACCGTCTGAGTCAATTACTACTGCTGAATTATAGTATTTGCCGTTTGGGTGTTTTTCGAATAATGGTACAATTATGACTATTTTATGTTTTTTTGCAAGTCTTGAGAAGGCATTTGTGGACTCTCCAGGGATGGTTTCAGCAAATTTTTCAGCATCAGCAGTTTCATTTTGTGGGAAATATCTTGCATTATATAATTCTTGAAGACAAATTATCTGGGCACCTTTCTTTGCTGCTTCTTCAACCATTCTAAGGGTCTTTTGCAGGTTAACTTTTATATCAGCTGATACAGTTGACTGAATAAGCCCAACATTAATAGTTTGAATTTCTTTTTTCAATTTTGAATAATTTGAGTCCATCTTCTCGATAGGTATACTTATCCATCCTTAATTTTCACTAAATTAAGAACTAGCGGTAATAAATTTTCTTAACAAGTCACACTGATTTATTAGTTAATTTACATTAAAAAATGCATAATAAAGATTTATGCATAGCTTAGAGAAATTATAGCTAGGAAAATAGCAGAAATAAACTATATGGATTTATTAAGCGTTGACTTCTAACAAGATACTTAAAAGAGTAAAAGCTGGGCATACAGGTTAATTGAGGTCTAATAGTGGTATTCCATCATAGTGTATTTAGTGATGAAACAAAGCTTGACATAAATTATATTCCCAATCGTTTGCCTCATAGAGATAAAGAGCATCGGCTATTGATGGAATTTTTTAGCTTCTTAACTAAATATCCTGAAAGGATGGCACAAAGAGTAATAGTTACAGGTGAGGTAGGCACTGGGAAAACAGCTCTTTGTCAACGTTTTGGCGCAGATATCACAACAGAAGCTAACAAGAGAAACATAAAACTACGATATGTACATGTTAACTGCCGTGAATACCGAGGTAAAGTATCGCTCATTATCCAGCATGCAATAAATATACTAAGACCAAATTTTCCTAAGCGGGGTTTTTCTTCTGAAGAAATTCTAAGAACACTACTTCAGACATTAGATGAAGAAAACTCGCATATGATTCTGTCTTTAGACGAATTTGACACAATAATTGAAACTGAAGGCTCAGATGCTGTTTATAACCTAACTCGGCTTCAAGAAATGCGGCCAAATCTACCACAAAGAGTCTCAATTATAGGCATTATGCGGAATTTGAAGCCTATTGAACGCCTAGATGCTAGCGCTAAGAGTACTTTGCAGCGAAATGTGCTACATCTTGAAAAATACTCAAAAGATCAAATGGTAGATATCCTCAATGAACGTGTTGCTATGGCTTTTGAGCCGTCTACAGTTTCAGAGGATACAGTTAGTCTTACTGCTGATTTAGCTCGCAGTGAAAACGGACATGCAAGATTTGCCATTGAGCTACTTTGGAGAGCTGGAAAATACGCTGATGCCGAAGACTTAGATGAGGTTACCCCTGAATGTGTGCGAAAGGCTATTTCGAGCATAGTTCCAATATTGCAAAAAAGCGAGTTGACTAATTTAGGTATACAAGAACAACTATTCTTGTTAGCAGCATCAGAAGTTTTTCAGGAAAGCACAAAAGCTTATGTTACGCTTACTGATATTGAGCAAGCCTATGCTGTAACTTGCGAAGAATTCAATATTGAACCTGTCAGTCACACACAACTCTGGAAGTATGTCCAATATCTTGATGCATTAGGAATATTAAAAACAGAGGTTTCAAACACTGGACAGCGTGGGCGCACAACACTTATTTCCTTACCTTCAGTTTCAGCACATGAATTAGCCAAAGAATTACGCAATATAATTGAAAAAATCAGGAGATAAAATAAATGGACATTGAAGATATTTTTTCCTCCAAGCCAAGAATGAAAATTTTAAAACTAATCTGGAAACTAAGCGAACTAAATGTTTCAGACGTTGCCCGTAGAGTTGGATTGAACTTTACTTCGACTAGCCGCCATCTACAATTACTCACTGAAGAAGGGATTTTACAGGAACGCACCTATGGGCGTATCCGTATGTACAGATTTAATACAGGCTCCTCGAAAGCCAAAGCAGTAGAAAACTTAATTGAAGTTTGGGAACAGACCAAAAAATAAAATGTATTACTCATTAAAAGACTAAAATCATTCATAAAAAATGAAAACAATTAAGTGCAGTTATCTGCTGAGTCTTTAGGACCATCAATTATTGTCCGAATTATTCTTTTCAGTTCTTCTTCAAATTCAGGCATAAAAGTTATCCCTAAAGTTTGCTCGTAGTATACACACATAAACCTTAGTGCTGCGTATGCTTCTGGTATACTATTTGTTTTTTTAACTAATACCGCGTTTACTTTTTGACTTATTCTAGCAAGTCTATCAAAGTCTATGTCAACTTCATCAACGGAACGATTTTTTTCAGACAACACTATCACTTGAACTTGAATATGATAAACAAACTATTTTTCTTTTATGCTACTGAAAAAACTACCAGAATTATTCAAAAAGGCGGGTACCCGAAAGATACACCTGTCTCAGTTGTGTATAAGGCAACTTGGCCTGAACAGAAAATTATTTTATAACATTAACCTGAATATAACTACTTTTAATTTTGTAATAGAAGGTAAGGCAGATAGCCAAGGTTACAAGTTTTTATATAAAGAAGTGTTTTCTTATGCAATTAGCCTAATATAGTTAACATGAGAATATAGTATGTTGTCGGGATTCTTCAAGAGAGACAATTTGCGTGGCGTAAATTGCTTTTTCAAGATCGATTCTGGCAGACCAAGAAAAAGAGGGGATTAGTATTGAAACAGAAAAAGACTACTATAAACGAACAGCTTGCGACGCTTTCAGTAAGGTATGATGTTTATCCTGCTGAGCTCTTCAACGCGTTAGTTGCAGCGAAAGAATCAGAGAAATCAACCGCTGGAGAACTTTCAGTCGAATACAGGGGAAGTATAAACAACGAAGCCATCTTCCTAATTAAGAAAAATGGAAGTATAGTTGTACAGTTCCGAGTTGAAGAAGAGCTGCTATCAAGAAAAGATATTCATTTTGATAATTGGATGAATACTGATAAAGTACGTAAACAGATTGCTAGGCAAACACCGTCCGAGTTGACAGTTTCATTAATTAAAGATTTACGAGTGGGCATGAGAAAAGTCAATGTAGACGCCCAAGTGTTAGAAGTACCAAAGCCACAAACAGTCTATACACAGTTTGGAAACCGTGCTTTGTTAAGCAATGCAATTATTTCAGATGAATCAGGAAAAATTAAGCTCTCTTTGTGGGATCAACAAATTAATACAATTAGTGTTGGAGATAGCATACAAATAAGGAACGCTTCTGTTGCTGCATTTAAAGGTGAACCACAGTTACGTTTAGGAAAAACCGCCACGTTAAATGTTACTCAGAAAACACCATCACCAAACTCCACTAAACCCCCTAAAAATGAAGATACAGATAAAACTAAATCCACAGATAAGATAGTGATGGCATAAATAGTTTAAGTTTTAATCAAGTAGAGAAGGTTTTAGGAAAGCAAAAAAAGGCCGACCTCGGCAAGCAGGTTGGGAAAAAGTTTTACTTGTTTATTATTTGTAATATAAACGGATTTTTCAATTTGGATATTTCTTTCTTGGCAGTATTTTTTAAAATCGGCTATGCTTAGAAAGTGAAGGTTTGGTGTGTTGTACCATTCATAAGGTAGGGAAGGAGTCACAGGAACTCTACCGTGGAAAAACATCTGGATTCGCGCAGGATAATATAAGAAGTTAGGAAAGCCCACTATTATTTTTTTACCTACACGTAATGATTCGCTGAGCACGTAATCAGGTTTTTTAACCTGCTGGAAAGTTTGGTTTAATATTACATAGTCAAAGCTATCATCTGAATAGTCTGCTAGCCCTGTATCGATATCTTCTTGAAAGACGTTTAAGCCAGCTGCAACGCAGCTATGGATTGCATCATCACTAATTTCTATGCCTTGTGCTCTAACCCGTTTTTCATTTATTAGTATAGAAAGTAGTTTACCATCACCACAGCCTAAGTCTAGTACAGATGCACCATTTTCAACCCAGCTAGTAATAATTTTATGCTCTATTTTTGTTGTATAGAGGTTCATATTGAGGTTTCACCAGTGTTATTATCGATGTGTATTCCGTTAGGGATGCCTTTTAGAAAATTTCTAATCAGTTGAGTTTCTTGTTCTACTTCCAATAGGAAAGCATCGTGTCCATAAGTACTGTTAATTTCACAGTAGCTTGCATCCACTCCAGCGAGTTTACAGGCTTTTACGATTTCTTGCGAGTGATATGTAGGGTAGAGCCAATCTGACTTGAAAGCGAGCACTAAAACTTTTGCTTTCAATCCTTTGAAAACGTTATTTAGGCCGTGCCCGTTTAGCAGATTGAATATATCAATAGCTTTTGTTATGTATAGATAGCTGTTGGCGTCAAAACGTTTGACAAAGCTGTCGCCTTTGTAGTGTAAGTAACCTTCTACTTCGAATTCAGCACTAAACTTGAAGCGTTCTTTTTCTTCTTTAGTACGTCTACCAAACTTATTTGCCATAGATATGTCGCTCATATATGTTATGTGTCCGATCATACGAGCAACTGCTAGACCTTTTGCCGGAATCGAATGTCCATAGTAATTACCGTTTTTCCAGTCTGGATCAGCCATAACTGCTTGTCGCCCAACTTCGTTGAAAGCTATTTGTTGTGGAGTATGTTTCATTGTAGTTGCTATTGGGATTGCAGCGCATATGTGGTTTGGATAGCTAACCATCCATTGAAGAACTTGCATACCACCAATAGAACCACCTATTACTGCTAGTAGCTTGCTTATGCCTATGTGATCTATCAGGTGCTTTTGTGCATTGACCATGTCGGCGATTGTTACTATAGGAAAATCTAGACCGTAAGGTGTACCAGTTTTAGGATTAATTGATGCAGGGCCTGTAGATCCTTTGCAACCGCCTATTATATTGCTGCATATAACGAAGTATTTGTTGGTGTCTATGCCTTTTCCAGGCCCGATAAGGTCATCCCACCAACCGCGGTCTTTGGTTTCCTTATGAATTCCCGCTGCATGTGCATCACCGCTAAATGCGTGAAGTATTAAAATCGCATTTGACTTTTTCATGTTTAGTTTGCCATATGTCTCATATGCAAGTGTTATTGGACCTATCTTTTCCCCTGATTCTAATATTAGCTCGTTTGGTGGGTGAGCAAACATATAGTATTTTGTCTCTACGTTTTCTATAGATTGGTTAGCCACTTTGTTAAATCTCCAAAAATTTTTAGGGCATTGTCTGATGGAGCAGCTATGCTATGTTACAGAGGCTTTGAGTGCTTGGTCAATGTCTTCAATAATGTCTTCTGGGTCTTCTATGCCTACAGATAGGCGAATGAAATCGTCAGTTACTCCTGTAGATTCTTGCTCTTGTTTTGTTAGCTGTTGGTGAGTTGTTGATGCAGGGTGTATAACTAAACTTTTTGCGTCTCCAATGTTAGCCAGATGTGAAAATAGTTTAACATTTTCAATGAATTTTTTACCTGCGTCTAAACCACCTTTGATGCCAAATCCTACTATACCACCATAGCCTTTTTTCAAATACTTTGAAGCTACATGGTAAGTAGGGGCGTCAGGTAAGCCAGGGTAGTTAACCCAGTTAACTAATGGATGTTGTTTAAGGAAAGTGGCAACTTTAAGGGCGTTTTCTGAATGCTTGTGCTGTCTTAGTGGGAGGGTCTCAAGCCCTTGGAGAAGCAGCCATGAGTTAAATGGACTTATCGTTAGGCCTAAATCGCGTAGTAACTGTACGCGAGCTTTGAAAATGAATGCAACATTACCTAAGCTAGGAATACTACCGAAAGTATCCCAGTATTTGATACCATGATAGCTAGGATCTGGGTCAGTGAACTCGGGGAATTTTCCTGTATTCCAAGCAAATTTGCCGCTATCAACAATAATACCGCCAAGACTAGTGCCATGCCCACCAATATATTTAGTTGCAGATGCAACAATTATATCAGCCCCATAATCAATGGGTCTAACTAGACCAGCGCCTACAGTGTTGTCAATAATTAAGGGTATACCCGCTTCATGAGCAATTTTTGAGAGACCCTCAAAGTCAGGGACATCAAGTTTAGGATTACCTATTGTTTCAGCATAAATAGCACGAGTTTTTGGTGTAATTGCTTTTTTGAATTCATTTGGTTTTTGCGAATCAACAAAAGTAACTTTGCGGCCGATTTTGGCGAATGTATAGTGTAATAGGCTATAGGTTCCACCGTAAAGGTTGTTGGCAGCAATAATTTCGTCTCCGAGTTGTGTAATTGTTAATAGTGCAAGTGTAATGGCAGCTTGTCCTGATGATGTTGCTAGCCCTCCAGACCCTCCTTCGATTGCAGCCATACGTTTTTCAAAAACATCTGTTGTGGGATTCATTAAACGTGTGTAAATATTACCTATTTCTTTTAGTGCAAAAAGGTTTGCTGCATGATTAGTGTTTTTAAATACATAAGATGCAGTTTGGTATATGGGAACGGCTCTAGCCCCAGTTGTTGGATCAGGTGTTTCTTGCCCGGCTTGGACTGCCACTGTGTCTATGTTGTTGTATTTTGTCATTTTCTGATTGCTCCTTTATTGTTAAAACATAATTAAATAACGGCGTTATATGGATTTTTGCTCGTTTTATTCCAAAAAGAATATCAACCAAACACACCTAACCTAAAATCATGTTACCACATCTAGAAGACATTGGCAAAAAAAGAAGACAACTTGGACTAAAACAATCAGAACTAGCCAAAATGTCAGGTGTAAGCCAATCATTGATTGCAAAGTTGGAATGTGGAAAAATTGACTCATCATACACAAAAGTAAAAACTATTTTTGAAGTACTAGAACGCCTGGAAGCAAAATCTAAAATGCAAACTCAGACAGACAAATTGTTTAACAATGAAGTGATTGGTGTCCAGAAAGATGAACCTCTTTCAAAAGTAGTACAATTAATGAAAGAGCATGGCTACTCACAACTTCCAGTCTTTGAAGGTAAATTGTCTGTAGGTAGCATATCAGAGAAAACAATCCTACGCCAAATTCTTGCGGGCAAAAATCTCACGCAGTTATCAATATTGTCCACAAGCGAAATAATGGAAGAAGCATTTCCCCAAGTAAGCGATGATGCACCGACAACGACTATTTCGAGTTTACTGCAAACCTATCCAGCAGTTCTCATATCGAAAAAAGGAAAAACAGTTGGCATAGTTACTAAAGCTGATTTACTGCGCATTATTTAACCCCCCAAAGTTAATTATTATGCCCACATTAGTTAGTTATCAGTAACCACAAAGGTTTAATAACAAACACTCATATAACACTGTTATACACTGGTGAATTAATTGACCCAGATTAACAATAACATATTAGACACCATCGGAAAAACACCCCTTGTACGATTAAACCGGCTTACACAGGGTCTAAAAGCCACCATAGTTGTCAAACTAGAATCACGTAATCCTGGTGGAAGTGTAAAAGACCGCATCGCACTAAGCATGATAAACCAGGCAGAAAAAACAAACCAACTAAAACCAAACAGCACCATAATAGAACCAACCAGCGGCAACACCGGCATAGGACTAGCCATAACAGCAGCAGTCAAAGGCTACAAACTAATACTAACAATGCCAGAAACAATGAGCACAGAAAGAAGAAACTTACTCAAAGCGTATGGCGCAGAGTTAGTATTAACTCCGGGTCCAGAAGGCATGGGTGGAGCCATAAAAAAAGCAGAAGAAATAGCCGCAAATACACCTAACTCATTCATACCCCAACAATTCAAAAATATCGCCAACCCAAAAATCCACAGAGAAACAACAGGCCCAGAAATATGGAACGAAACTGATGGTAAAGTCGATATTCTAGTTGCAGGTGTAGGTACTGGTGGAACCATAACTGGTATAACCCAATACATTAAACCCTTAAAACCCACCTTCAAAGCAGTAGCAGTAGAACCTGCATTTTCACCCGTTCTAAGCGGAGGCAAGAAAGGGACCCACAAAATTCAAGGCATTGGAGCAGGCTTTATACCAGATATTTTAAAACTAGACATAATTGACCAAATAATACAAGTAACAGACCAAGATGCACTAAACACAGCTCGCCTACTAGCAAGAAAAGAAGGCATACTAGCAGGCATTTCCTCAGGAGCAGCAACATGGGCAGCATTACAAGAAGCAAAAAAAGAAGAAAACAAAGACAAGCTCATAGTAACAATACTACCAGATACAGGTGAACGCTACCTAAGCACGTCACTATTTCAAGACCTACCACCGAACACGTAACTAAACAACAATACGACTTGTAAGCCAAAATTTAACAACCACATTTTTTGCATACAGTTAAAGTTAAAAAGTAAATAAAATTTCAGATACCTAAGTAGTAATTTACATGAACCCTAAAATAATAAATCATAATTAATGAAGTCCCAAAAAATTATTATAGTTCAGGTCAGAACTGATTAGATTCATTTTATTGCCCGCTTAAAAAGTGGATGCTTACAAGAACAATGCCTTCAAATAGTAAACTGAACACTTCAATCTAAATAACAGCGATATCAACTATAATTACTTAAATCCCAAGCAAATAAAGCAAAATGGTGCACTTCAAAACTCATTGTTATAAAAACCATAAGCTAAACAAGCAAGGCATTAGTCTATTAGAAAAAAGCTGAAAGTATAGGTGAACTTAATAAATTTGTAAATAAGAAATTGCTTTGTTGATTCATATTTGCTCTGTTAATAATACGTAATTATACCACACTTCTTAAGTATAAGAGTGTTATATCCACTTTAGATGCAAATGCCCATTACCTGCGAAAATGTAGCTCGTTATATTTTACCGACTTTCCGGTCATTCATAGCGAAAGAACTAGTCTCTAAATATAAGCTCACCCAAAATGAAGCTGCAAAAAAATTGGGCACAACCCAAGCCGCAATTAGTCAATATAAAAATAGTAAACGCGGTGTTAAAGGCCTTCCAGATTATGAAGAAATTGAACCATTAATCCAAAATGCCGCTTCAAAAATTGCAAAAAAAATGGTAAAAACTGAAGTTACACCAAGTGAACTCAATGAAGCTATTTGCGAGTTGTGCAAAACTATACGCAAAAGTAAAAAATGTCCGTAAAAAAGAAAATTAGGTTTTTGAGCTTAATTCAGTAATTAGCTCTTTTGCACGGTCCATTCGGATTTTCTTTTCTTTAATCATTGATTCGGCGACAGTGTCAACAATTGTTCCTGTTGCGCCAGCAGCAATAGCAATGTTTCGGGCATGAAGTGACATATGACCTCGTTGAATGCCTTCACTTGCTAAAGCTCTAAGAGCGCCTAGATTTTGTGCTAAACCTAAGGCTGCACAGATTTCTGCGAACTCATTAGCTGTTTTTACACCGAGAATTTTTAGTGCGATTTTTGCTATTGGATGAGTTCTTACTGCACCGCCAATTAGACCTACTGCCATAGGTAATTCTATTGACCCGGATAAGTCACCGTTTTCGGTGACTTCCCATTTAGAAAGCGAGGTATATTGGCCGTTTCTTGCAGCGTATGCATGTGCTCCTGCTTCAATGGCACGATGATCATTACCTGTAGCTACTATTGAAGCTATTATTCCGTTCAATATACCTTTGTTATGAGTTGCCGCACGATAGGGGTCCGCTTCAGCAAAGGCAGAAGCATTTGCTATGCCGTCAACTGCATCTTCTCCACCTACAGCATCCTTAGGAACAATGCAGCGGGCTCGTGCTAGACGTTGGGTAGCTAAGTTAGTAAGTATGCGTAGATACACTTTTCCACCGGTAACATTTGCAATAGTCGGAGAGATTGATTCAGTCATTGTATTTACTGCATTTGCACCCATTGCATCGCGGCAATCAACATGTAACTCCACAATAAGCATATCTCCTCGTGGAGTATGTATTACTCTGCCATCGATATCTTTTGCACCGCCACCATGAGATACAAGAATTGAATCCTGCTCGTTGGCTTTTTTAAGTAACTCTTCTTTAGCCTCTAAAACTCGAAGTCTAGCAGCATAAGGATCTTTCATACCCATTATTTGTATTTGACCAATCATCACAGGTGTTGTACTACTAGTAAAAAAGCCTCCGCCATCACGCACCATCTTAGCGGCATAACTTGCAGCAGCAATAACTGAAGGCTCTTCAGTAGCCATAGGAACCAAGTAATCTTTACCATTAATTAAAAAATTTACACCTACACCCATTGGTATAGGAAAAGTGCCAATTACATTTTCAACCATTCCATCAGCAACGTTTAGAGGTAAAGAACCTGTGTTCAGAAGTATACTGCATTCTTCTTCTGTTAAACCTGCAAAGTCCTTGACCAAAGCTAAACGGTCTTTAGGACCAAGCTTGTAAAATCCTGAAATTGCGGAAGACTTATTTGTCATGAGTTTGCACCAGACCGTAACAGTATAAGCATGTGCTTTTAAGTCTTAGGAAAATTTTACATTAACACGCATGATTTTTTAAGAAATTGATGCTTGATAATTTTTGCAAGGCATAGCTACAGCAGGAATTTTTAGACGCTTTTTTATTTCCTGAGCTAATGCTTCGCCGTGACCACCAGCGTGATTATCTGTGATTACTCGTTTGGGTTTTGCTTGCTTTACATATTCTATTAGCCCGTTAAAGTCAGAGTGGTCACTTAATGCGAGCACATATTCACGTTCACCTATTCGTCTACAAGGAGAACGAAACTCCCAACCGCTTATGCATATTCGTTCATCAAGAAGCCCGACTCGATTTCGACTATTCATGTGATAAAACGCAACACAAGGCAAGTTCTCATCAAGAAGCATCTTACCTTCTTTTTGAGTTGACAAAGTCAAGCAGCCTAGCTGCATACCGTGACTTTCACAAACTTTAGAAATTTGGTACACCTTCTCAGGCATAACATACGGAACTGAGACATGCGCTTTGTGTAATATCTGCATTACTTCTTGCAATTTGCCATGGTAACCAAAGACGTAAACCGGACCTTTTTTTAATCGAGCTTCAACCATTTGCACTAAAAGTTCACGCACATCAACGTCAAAAGAGCGCTTACATGAAGGGCTACCATAAGTTGATTCAACTACTAATGTATCACAATCTATTACTGGTGTCCCGTCTATCTTGAAATCGCCAGTCCATACAACCCGGTCGCCTTCAACGTTTTCAACAAGCACCTGAGCAGCACCTAAAATATGTTCAGCCTTATACAATGTAATTTGTTCATTATTATAATTTAGAGGTTTTTCGTATTCCAATGTCTCAATAGCTTTCATTTTAGGCCCTATTGGACCTTCCAAGACGTCAATCAGGTCACGAGTAGCTTTAGTCATTAAAACTTTTTCACATTGCCGCAAACTCCACCGTAAACCACCTGTGTGATCAGCATGTGCATGTGTTACTATTCGTAAGGGACGATTTTTGTGGTAGGCATCACATGCTACTGAATCACCCAGCAGAATTGCGCCTCTTTGTGTTACGGCAGCTTTAGCAGTCAATAATGCACACTCAAGATTTAATAGTTCGAGGTGCTAGCCAATTAATAAGTTCTGGCGGATTTTCGCATTTTACAATGACTTTTATAGGGCCAAGTGGTGATTCTGCTTCAGCTTCAGAAAAAGAAACATGACCGGCAAATGCTACTTGTTTATTTAAATAAAATGTTAATGAATCACTTTTCATGCCATCATGTAGAACTTTTCGCGATGCATCTCTAATACGATCTCTAGCTAGAATATTTCGCAGTACGCTGAGCGTTTCTTGTCCTTTTGCTTGAGCAGTTAAAATGCTACCTTTATGCATAGGTTTAGTTTCAATAGGAAGATCTCCGAAAAGATTAGATATTGCCTTCTGTACCTTATTTTCGCTTTCTGTAGGGTTAACATCAGCTTCCAAATATACTGTTATTTCCATTTGTGTTCAATACTCCTTAGAATTTGACAGACCCGCTCGTTAAGGGTATCTATAGTTTCATCATTTATTATAATATACTCTGATAGTGCAATAGCTTTGCCTATGCCAACACCCAATTCGCGCATATCGCGCTCATTAAAAGTTTCCCATGTTTTTGGGTCGTCACTTCTGCCTCGATTAGCAAGACGTTGAAATCTAGTATCAGGTGGAGCATGAACGGCAACTAGAACAAATTTTCCAAAATATTTTCTAAAAACTTCAACCTCAACAAAACTTCGAATCCCGTCAATTATTACCTTAGAAGCTTCTTTTGCAACTATTTTGGGAACACATTTTTCAGCTACAACCGTTTCTCCGCCCATAGTTCTTAGCTCTAACATCACTTTACCCACATTTACTGGGTTGAGCTCTAGTCCCCTTTTTGTTGTCTCTTCTCTAATAACATCACCCATACTAACAACAGCATAACCAGTACTCTGAACAGATTTTACAACCAAAGATTTGCCTGCACCGGGCATCCCAGTTAATCCAATGACTAACTTATCAGTATTCAACATAAAGCGACCTCTTACTTTTTACCATACTATATCAATAATTTAAAAGCATCCATAAGTAAACTACCAATCAACAAGATGTAAGAAGCTTAAAAAAACCGTAGATAAAAATGCAATTATTTCGCAATGCATAGAAAAAGAAAACATAATTGGTATTATAAAGAGCAGTAAAGCAGCCTAAGGATTCTTTCAAAGATTTCAACTAATTTTAAAAAAAATGACAGCACCTATTTTTGTTTTGGCAGCAAATTCTGAAAAAGACTTTATCAAGGGGAACTAATAGAAGGTACTTGAGGTACTATAATGTCTGAGCATGTGCGAGCCTTCTTGGCGTTTGATTTAGATAACGAGGAAGTAAAGAAAAAATTAGCTGAATTACAACGTCTATTGGCTAATACTGGTGCTGATTTAAAACTTGTCGAACCAGAAAATATTCACATTACTATACGTTTTCTTGGAGATATTACACTTCGCATGGCAGACAAAATTTTTGAAGAAGTCGAAAAAATCCAGTTTAAACCGTTTATAGTAAAAATTGGCGGTATAGGAGTATTTCCCAACTTAAATTACCCACGTGTAGTATGGGCAGGCATAACTCAGGGAGCGACCCAACTTCAAAGTATCTTCACGCAACTCGAACCGAACTTACAACAATTAGGGTTTTCACCTGACCCAAAAGGTTTTAGTCCACACCTAACCATAGCAAGAGTCCGCTCAGCCCGGGGCAAACCGCAACTCATCAATTTTGTACAGAAAAATGCTCATTTTACCTTTGGCGAAATCAACGCAACAACTTTTCGTCTTAAGCGAAGTGAACTAACACCTCAGGGACCAATTTACTCAACACTTAAAGAGTATAGGCCACAGTAGCAGTAACAAAGGGCAGTTGTAATGCAATCTAGTAACATTGAAGAACTGGTAAGGCAGATACTGCAGGAGATAACACCAACAGAGGCTGAAATACATAAGATAACCTTGGTAGCTTCAGAGTTAGAACGTAAGGTTTTGTTAGCCTGCAAAGAATTCGGCGTTGATGCCACTGTGCGGGTAGAAGGATCCACAGCCAAAGATACTTGGCTTAAAGGAGATCTAGATATAGATGTTTTCATGAGGCTGCCTACATCTATTTCACGAAAAGCGTTAGGTGAAATTAGTCTTAAAATTGCTCGCAAAGCAACCGAGGGGCACCAGCAAATTGAACGCTTCGCTGAACACCCTTACTTGGAGACCTATATTGAAGATATTCGTGTGAACATTGTGCCATGCTATGATGCTACGCCAGGCGAATGGTTAAGCGCTACAGATCGCACACCGTTTCACACTAATTATATTAATGAACATATGGACAAGCAGATGCGTAGCGAGGTTCGCTTGTTAAAGAGGTTTATGAAAGGAATAGGTGTGTATGGAGCAGAGATTAAAATTGGCGGATTTAGCGGTTACCTCTGCGAGTTACTAACGCTTCATTATGGATCATTTATTAATGTACTTGGAGATTTTTCTCATCATATACCAAAGCGGGTAATAGATATCGAAGGATACTATGAAGGTAGAGCAAGAGAAATTGAACTACTCTTTTCTGAGCCACTTGTGATAATTGATCCAGTTGACAAAGGACGCAATGTTGCTTCAGCTGTTCAACCTCAAAGGCTTCAAACTTTTACTGCTGCTAGCCAAGCATTTCTTAAAGACCCCAGTAGAAAATTTTTCTATCCACCTACAAGAAGTCCTCTGGATTTAAAAGCACTTATGCAAAAAATAAATGGCCATAGTTCAGATTTTGTCTTTTTAACATTTGGCAAAATAGAAGCAGTTCCAGACATTTTATGGGGTCAATTATATAAAACGAAAAAGAGCTTGCGCAAACTCTTAGAGCTTAGTGATTTTGTTGTTTTACGTGATACAATATGGAACGAAGAGAATAAAGACTGCACCATTATGATTTTTGAGCTAGAACAACACATCTTGCCCATTACCAAAAAGCATTTAGGTCCACCTTTAACGCAAGAAAAAGAATGCGAACACTTTCTATCTAAATATGTTAAAAATGAAAAAGTAATATCTGGACCGTATTTAGAGAATGACCGATGGGTAGTCCAGTTACCGCGTAAATATAACGACGCTGTAGAACTATTCAATTTAAAATTAAAGACAGGTGGTAGAGATGTTGGTGTTGCAAGTTTAATTGCACAATCGATTCTCAAAAATTTTAAAATCGATATCAATACCGAAATAGCTACAATTTATAAGGAAAAACCAAGTTTTGCAATATTTTTAACAGATTTTATAGATGGTAAACCATTTTGGCTTCAGTCAAATAATTAAACAGACAAAACTGTTTTAATTTAAAATAAGTCTTTTCACTAATTTTAACAGAGCAGTATTTACGGTAGCTTTACATCTTGTAATGAAGACTTTTCATTGATGCTGGTTTTTCCTATTATCGAAATATTGCCATTGGTTTCTAGAACCACAGCGTCTACATCCCTAAGTGAAGAATACCCTTTGGACCGCAAAGCTTGCAGGATTTCATTCTCTACAAGCCGCTCTTGTTTAATGGCATCTTTTAAAATTTCGCCTTTGTAACACAAAAGTTTGGGCTCTGATTTGACTACACGACTCAATATTTTTGATCTACTTGAAAAAAACGATATGAAGAACTGTAAGGAAATCAATGTTACCAACGCTGTAAATCCATCTATAAAAGATACACTGCTATTTAGAATGGTTGAAGCAAGAGTAGTACCTAAAGCTACTGTCACAATAAAATCAAAAGCATTCATGGCAGAAAGTGTCCGTTTACCAGACACACGCAATATTACAATTAGCAAAAAATACAAAACAACAGCAGTCACTATTATGCGAATAATTCCTATAAGGGTAATAAAAACCATAGTAAAAACCAATTTAGTAAAGAGCAAACTTACATTTTATTATTTTTATTCATACAAAAAATGGTGATAAAACACTTTTGATTTACTATTTGCGTTGCTCTTCTAGATTAACTTGCCCCGAAATGGATAATGTTGTTGAAGCTATGTGTATATTTTTTGATTTCTGAATTTCTTCTAAGATATTTTGGCTTAGTTTGGAGTTTACAGATCTCCTGATATTGATTTCTGTTATGTATCTAATTTTAAATGTTATCCAGTTATCTGTTAAAGTTATGTAGATAGCTGGTTGTGTGCGGCGTTTTGCTATGTAATATTTTTTTCCCAACTCTAAAAGTGCTTTTTCTGCTTGCTCAACAGTTGTCTTTGTTTCTTTATCAACTATTGCCATTATTTTTAGGTAAGCTTCTTTCCAGTCACTATCATATGTTATAGGTAAAGATATTTCGTCCCATATGTAACTGTACTCTCGGTTATAATTGTCAAAAATTCTAGATAAAATAAAAGAGTTTGGTACAGTAGTGAAACGCCCTGTTGTTTGATCTCCTTCTATCCATTCTTTAATTTCTAACAAGGTAGTATTGAATAAACCGATATCTAATACATCTCCGTATTTTCCATCCACTTCGATACGGTCACCAATCTTGTAGTTTTGGTTAATTAATATGATAATTCCGCCAGCCATATTACGGAAAACATCTTGTAACGCGATTGCTATACCTGCGCCAATAATACCTGTAGAAACAAATAATATGCTTACATCTTGAACCCAAATAATCAATAATGCTACGAGAATAGCAATAACATAAAGTATGTTAACGATTCTACGAAAAGAAAACTGCGCTTTTTTATTAAAAACACGCCCAGCTACCCAGCGGCCAAGAAAATATTTAACCGCATATGTTATAATAAATACTAGAAAAGTTGAAAAAATCCGAATCGAATACGGAAAATAATAGAAGTATGTAACAAAAATTGCCAGAACCGAAAAGGCTATAACAACAGTTACCACAAAAACTGACTTTAACATTGCTATTTCTATCGGACCACTTCTTACTTAAAACCTTTTATGTAGACGTAAAAGAAGCATAAAACAGATAAAATATTTTTCACATTTAACTTTACTTACACTTTAAAATATGATAATAAAAAAGGATATATCGAGAATTTTATATAGATTACATGGTGGTTATTTTGTCAAGTTTTGATGAAATTTTAGGTAAAGATGTTATTGGCGCAAAAGGGTATAATTTAGGCACAGTTAAAGGTGCTGAAGTTAATGTTGTAGAATGGAGAATTACACATTTACATGTAAAACTATCTAGCCAAGCAGCTGACGAGTTAGGTTTTAAAAAGCGATTTAGAAGTTCCACTGTATGTATGCCAGTATCTTTTATTTCAGCCGTTGGAGATGTAGTGACTCTAAATAGAGCGCTTACAGAAATTAGCGGTGATAACTCAATTACAGAATGTAAAGAATAAAGTAAAAAAGCTAAATGCAGCTCTTCAGGTTGCAGGATTATTTTTTGCTATAGACATTAATTAACAGTAACTGTGGATTTGTTCTATTTGAAAAAAATTGAAGTTATTGTGCATACTGATGAAGCTAAAAATGTTGAAGAGGTACTTGATAAGATAGGGTTACTATTTAGCACTTTAGAGGTCCACATAGAAACAAAGGAATACAAGTTTTTTTCAACTTTATTACCTGATGAATTGGCTGAAGATACAATGAGCAAGCTTGCTGATTGTATTGATTTAGAGCAAAAAGAGAACATGATAAGCATCTATGATGTTAAGGGCGTAACATCAACATTTATGGATAAATTAAAAGAGAAAGCCTCTGAGAAAAAAACTACTGCTAACCCTACTGAAGAGCTTGTTGAAAAAACCGACAGGTATACACATTTTAATAAAGACGTGCTTGCAATGACATCGCTTGCGACACTTGTTGCACTTGCAGGACTTTTTCTTGATAATGTTGTGATAATAATAGGTGCTATGATTTTGCCACCTATGCTTGGACCAATAACTGCATTGGCGGTTAATGCAAATCTAGGTAGGGCAAAAAAGCTCGTGCATAGTCAATTTTCAGTAATATTTTTAATCACTACAATAATATTCATCGCTGCAGTAACAACTTTTATTGCATCTCAATTCTTAAATTTACCAAGGACATCTGACCAAATAATTGCACGCACAAGTGTAACTGTATTTGATGTCTTAGTAGCCTTGATTCTCGGAATAGCAGCTGGATTAGTTTTTCGCGTAGCGTTATCTGAAAACCTTTTTGGAGTAGCACTCTCAGCTGCCTTAGTACCTCCTGCTACAGTAGCAGGAATTCAATTAGCATTTGCAAATGAAATCCTATTTGTAGGTTCACTGATTCTAGTTCTAGTCAATCTTTTTGCCCTTGAATTTGGATGTACGTTAATGCTTAGAGTAATGGGTGTTACAGCACGTAATTACTATAAAAAAGGCGAAGGAAAGAAAAACGCGACTTATTCGATCATACTTTTAGCAATATTACTAATAATACTTGCAATAGTTATCATATTCTCCCCTCTAGGGCCTAGCAGCGATTAGTTATTAACGAAGTTGTTATCATAAATTATAACAAGAAAATTTGAATTCTCTCATCAACTTATCAAAGTATACAAACATATTGAACTGTAAGAGGTTACAGCATACAAAGAAGTAAGTGAAATATTTCAAAAGTTAGATGACGAATAAAAATAGAAACGATTAAAGTTTACATTATTTAATAAACGAGTTCATACTAACAATGTTAACCAGTAAGATATTAGACACTCTTGGGAAACGAATGTAGATAGACATAACTTTTTTTTGGAAATGCTAAAATGTTGTAGCAGTAACTTTTAGGTAATAGAAGGTTATGCTTTGCCGTTTAATGAGTTACGTAAAGATTATTTTATGGACCGGTGGGTTGTGATTGCAACCGAACGGGCTAAACGACCGAATGATTTTGTTAAACAAAAAGTCATGACCTTTCAAAAGGATGCTAAGTGTCCTATGTGTCCAGGAAATGAGCATATGACACCGCCGGCAGTCTTAGTCTATTTACCATCAACCAAAGGTAATATAATTAAGACCAAAGATGATGGTGAATATCGTCATAAGGATTGGCTTGTTCGATGCGTACCTAATTTATATCCTGCTTTTTCAGCCCCGAAAAACCAAGGTGACATATTGGAAAAATTAAATGGTAAACATTTTGGATATGCGTTTGGGCATCATGAAGTTCTTATTGAATCACCTGATCACTTTTCACATCCAGCAGAAACATCATTAGAACAATTGACCTATGTCATTAACGCCTACAAAGACCGCCTATCGGAACTCTTAAAAAAGTCGTATGTAAAATATGTGCAAATTTTTCGCAATCACGGTGTTGAAGCAGGTGCATCACAGTCACATCCACACAGTCAGATAATAACTACTCCTTTCACGCCGCCTAATATCAGTCAAGAACTGAATGCTAGCAAAAACTATTGGGATATGAATAAAAGATGTTTAATGTGCAGTATTGTAGATAGAGAGTTGTACACATCTAGGCTTATTGCTAAAAATGATCATTTTGTAGTTATTGCACCTTACGCAAGTGTGCATCCATTAGAGTTTTGGATAATTCCAAAACGTCACAGTTCAAGCTTGATAGATTTAACGCAATTAGAGACTGATTCTTTAGCTTTGATGCTTAAAAATTCACTAAGAGCACTTAAAGAGGTAGTTAATGACCCGCCGTATAATTTTGGTTTCCATTTGGGGCTTAAGAAAGATGTTGATGATTACTACCACTGGAGCCTTCAAGTGTATCCAGCGTTGGCTATGTGGGCTGGTTTTGAGAAATCTACTGGTGTTTATATTAATACAGTTAAACCTGAGACGGCAGCTAAAGAGCTGCGAAAGATGTTTAAAAGCCATATTTAAACACTTCATGTTCGTATTTTGGTCGGATCTGAAGAATGTCTTCTATGTATGCTCTTAAGAGTTCAGCTACACTCCAAGCCTGTGCTATGCAGCCACGAGGTCGATGAGGAGGGTCGCCATCAAAAATTTCGCTAATCGTGCCTAGTCCGCCTTCATAAATTTGCCGTTCGAAAAGCGTCTGTAAAAAGGTTTTCATTGCGAATTCAAGGTTTTGTGCACTAGTTCCCCAAGCTTTTAGGTATCCTGAAATGAAAGGCCCTAGTAGCCAAGGCCATACGGCCCCGTTATGGTATGCTTGATCGCGAACACGCATAATACCATTATATATGCTTTTATATTGCGGGTCACTGCGTGCAAGAGTTCGCAATCCGCAGGGTGTTAAAAATTCTTGGCGAACTAAATCGACAACAAGTCTACTTCTATCAATATCTAACATAGAAAAATCTAGAGATGTTGCTATGATCTGGTTAGGCCTTAATGATAAATCTGGTCCGTTTGTTTCAAGCACATCAAATAAACTATTTTTCTTTGGATTCCAAAATTTATCATTAAAACTTGCCTTTGTCTGTTTAGCCATAGTAACGAATTTTTCAGCTATTGCTTGCTCATGAAATCTGTTAGCTAAAAGAGCCATTATTTTGAGTGTGTTATACCAAAGAGCTTGCACTTCTACGGCTTTACCTGTACGAGGGGTAACTGCTTGACCTTCAATGTTTGCATCCATCCACGTTAAACGTGAACCATGTGAAATTAGGCCATCAGAGTCTAAGCGGATATTAAATTCGGTGCCTCTTATATGGTGATCAATTATTGATTTGAGCATTTCCCATAGGTGGTCTTGAATGAACTGGAAGTCACTGGTATATTTAAGGTACTGTAGAACTGCGTTTACATAAAGAAATGTTCCATCAACAGTATTGTAGACTGGTTCTCCTGAGGTATCATCTATAAGATTTGGAATTAACCCGTTTTTATAATAACGACCAAAACTCTGTAGAACATACTTTGCTTCATTAAATCTGCCAGTTGCCATCAGCAGTCCAGGCAGGGAAATAAAGGTGTCGCGTCCCCATGGACTAAACCAGAAGTAGCCTGCGATAATTGATCGCCTATAATTTACTTCTTTGGTCACAAATGAGTCTGAAGCTAAAAGAAGCCAGTTTAACCACGCATTAGGGATCACTGAAGAACTATAATTATAAAAGGAGTCTAAGAATCGGCTACGTTCATCAAGAACTTGCATGAATAAGTTATCAAAATCAGTCACTGTTCTACCAGCAGATATGATAAGGTCTTCAGTTTGGTGAATATCTTTGTTAGCTCCAACAACTACAGCAAATCGTGTTTCATTATTAGGGGATATAGGAATCTCGTAGTATCCAGGTTGGTATATATCGTCTGTATCTAATTCGCCGCGTACGTTTTCTTCATGATAGTGTACAGCATTAACCCAGTTCGGCTTTTCTACAAAATTACCTGCAGAAGAGTACCCTATTACGGTAGCATCAGGGGCAGTGAATATTAGTTTGACTCTATTTTCTCCAGTTTCTTGCCGAAAACTCAGCGGGTTCTTCCAAGGATCAACAACTGTATGAAAATGCCTACAAGTCATCATAGGATAAATTCGAATTTTTGCATTACTCATATTTCCGTTACTAACAGTATATAAGCTGACAACTAGATTTTTTTGTTGGGGCATAAACAGTGTTTTTTTAATCGTCAAGTTAGGGATTTGATAAGTAAATGTTGGAAAAGGTGAGATTGAAAATTCTTTAAGATACTGATAACCTTGAGGGTATATAGTACCGTGGAACTCGTTTGCACCTAGGCGATAAATATTTTCTCCAATAAGAACATCTTCATCTAGTTTTGATAAACAGACTGTACGTTCCCCAGGGGGATTTAACGCAGCAACAAGTAATCCGTGATACTTACGAGTGTTTAATCCTAAAACTGTTGAAGAGGAAAAGCCGCCTAGTCCATTAGTTATTATCCATTCCTTCTGGACAGCTTCACTAAAACGAGAAAGCACTTCAGAAGACAAAGTAATAGTAGGCAATTTCATTAGAAATCACTTATACATAAATTTAATACAGTATTGTAATCAGCCAGTTTGAATGTAGAACCTTTAAAAGATATAATGAAACCTGAAGGTTCTTGAAGGAAAAATTCGGTCCACAAAAGTGCTCACACAATTATTAAGTCACGATTTGTCCTAATATCTTTTAGCTATAATATTTTTGCACAAAAAATGTCTGTGTACTACAGCAGATAAGGTTATATTAGAAGTATAATTAATAATTAGCAATATTCTAGGTTGTTAACTGCCTGGTGCAACTAAGTTTTATCAATAGCAGGCATATTTGAATTAGTTAGATTAATTTTGAAGGCTTTCTTATGTGGATAGGAGCTAAATATCAAGATAAAAATTGTGAATTTACTGTCTGGGCACCTTATGCTTCAAGGGTAGATTTAGTTCTTAGGAAGAATAATGAAGCAAATAATATGGAAAGGACAAAAGAAGGGTACTGGAAAATACTTCTTGAGAAGGCAAATCAGGGGCTGGAGTATATGTTTCAGTTAGATAAACAAACACTTTTGCCGGACCCAGCGTCAAATTTTCAGCCAAGAGGAGTCTTTGAACCGTCTGCAGTTATAGATCACGATTCTTTCAAATGGCAAGATAACGACTGGAAAGGAATAAGTCTTAAAGATATGATTTTTTATGAATTACATATAGGAACTTTTACACCTGAAGGTACGTTTAATGCAGCTGAAAAAAGAATTTGTGAACTTGTAGATTTGGGAATAAATGCTTTAGAATTAATGCCTGTTACTCAGTTTTCAGGTAGTCGCAATTGGGGTTATGATCCAGCATTTATTTATGCTGTCCAGAACACTTATGGTTTGCCTGATGATTTGAAGCATTTTGTGAATGAATGCCACAGACAAAACATCGCTGTATTTTCAGATATAGTATACAATCATGCTGGCCCAGAGGGTAATTTTTTAAATTTATTTGGACCATATTTTCTTAAGAAACAGGCAACACACTGGGGACCAATGGTTAATTTTGATGGTCACCTTAATGGCCCAGTGAGAGATTATTTTTTTCAAAACGCATTGTTCTGGCTAGAAAAATACCATTTTGATGGTCTTAGGCTTGATGCTGTTCTTTCTATGATAGATTCTAGTCCTGTACATTTTTTACAACAGTTAACTGAAGCTGTACATAATTGTTCAGAGAAGCTCAAACGTAAGATGCTGTTAATCGCTGAGAGTGGGTATAATCAGCCTAAAGTTCTTTTACCCAGAACGAAAGGTGGCTTTGAATTTGATGCTCAGTGGTTGGATGATTTCCAACATGCATTATTTGCTTTATTGACTGGTGAACAAGAAGGTTACTATGGAAATTATGGTAAAATTAGTGACCTTATGGAGATTTTAGTTCAATCATATTTACATGTAGGTGGTGGAGGATTTGATAAATCTTTTAGACGAAGAAGGCCTGATGAAGATTTTCTTTGGATTACCTCTGATCGACTAATAGCGTTTGCTCAAAATCATGATCAAATCGGTAATCGACTGCTTAGCGATCGCTTAACTACTATTGCAGGATTTGAAGCTGCCAAAGTAGCTGCTGGAATTACTTTGCTTTCACCTTATACACCGTTACTTTTTATGGGAGAAGAGTACGCTGAGACTGTACCGTTTAATTTTTTTGTTGATTATACTAGTAAAGAGCTCTCTAAGGCTACCCGTGAAGGAAGAGTAAAAGAGTTTGGTGAGTTTCACTGGAAAGGGGAAAATCCTGACCCTGCAGATTTAGAGACATTTGAGTCATCGAAACTTTGCTGGGACAAAAGATATTGCGCAGTAGGTAAAAAAATTCTATTATATTATAAGATGTTGATACAGCTAAGGAAACATATGGCAGCGCCGTGTTATGCTGATAGAAAAAACATGAGACTATATGGAAACGAGTTGGAAAAAATTGTGTTTATACACAGATGTGATAGAAACTATACTAATATCTTAGTTGCTAACCTAAATCCAAAGGAGTCTAGCTGTATATTTCCTATTGGTGAATATAATTATGTCAAAATTTTAGATTCATCTGACGTTTTATGGAATGGTCCTGGTGAAGTTTTACCTTGTGAAGTTAAGAAAGGAGATAAATTGAAAATAAACGGCTTTAATTTGGCTGTTTTTGAATCTAATTAATTAATGTTAAAGAATAAAATGTGATACTCTGCTAGGCAGAGTAATTTTTAAGGTAGAAGTTTGGCGATGTTTTTGTGACGAGGTACTGCAAAGTAGTCAGCTACGGGTTGACATTTAGTGCGGAACATTAAGAAGTGGGGTTTTTTAAGTTCATATTCAGTAAGTGTTTCAGCGTAACCCATGCCCTTGGCGAAGACGAGTTTTGATTGGTCATATACTTTAAGAAATTCTGGACTAACTAGCTTAAGTTGTAGTCCTACTGCGTCGGCGCCTGTAGTTGCTACTTGATCTGCGATTTTATCCATCCCACTAAACACAACATCTTCCATTGTAGCATCATTAATTACTGGAGCAGATTTTACAGCATATGTTACATGTACGCCCATATTCTTTAGCTGTTCTACTAGAATTGTATCGAAGACAATTTCGCCTGCGTTATCTGCTAAATAGAGCACTTTGCCAGTCTTTTTTGCCAACTCATAAGCTTTGTCAATGTCATCTATCACTAGATCTTTAGCTGCAGCTTTGATGACTTTACGTAAATCTTTTAGTGTAAAATTATGTCCAGGAATATCAAATTCCATAATGTTGCCAACTATAGCACAAAGGCAGGCTTTTTTAAAGCGGTCTTGTTGATTGTATCCTTCATCAACATAGTTCTGGGCAAATGGCACGAGTTCTCTGGCTTTTTCATTGCTTTGTTTTTTAGTACGTTGATATGGGTCTCTATTACCAGTAAGTTCTCGGACAATTTTGTCACGGCGTGTTCCAAGATCAGCTGACGTAGAGGTAGGTTTGAATTCTTTATTTAACAGCTTAATAATTTCTGCTATCGCACGAAATCTAAGAGCAGGGTTGGTTGTTGCCATATAGACTTCTGCTGTGCCTCTGCTTAATAGACAACCTGCGCATTCTGGTTCAACTTTCACGTTTGTGTCCCAACAACTAACATTTTGCTTGGTCACAAAATTCGCGCAACATCGTATATGGGTCTTTTGCCTTTACGATACCACTTGCAACAAGCACACCCTGTGTTCCAAGCTTGAGAGCAACATTTACATCTTCACCGCGGCTAATCCCTGCGCCGCATAAAACCGTTGCACCAGGTTTGATACGCTGAACCAGTTTAACAGTATCAGTTACAATTTCTGGTTGGGCTTTGGATACAGGTATTCCTGAACCAATGAGTTCAGGTGGCTCTACACTAATAATATCTGGGTTAAGAGCAGCTATTGCAGCACTAGTTGCAGGATTATTACCACAAACACATGAAATAAGATCTTGTTCTTTAACACGTTTTATAATAGCATCTATATCGCTTAGTTTAAGTTGCATTTCTGAATGATTGATTAATGTTCCGACAGCGCCAGCTTCCTTTACAGCATCTGCTAATATATGACCTGTACTATTTCCAGGTTTAATAGGGTCAATATGTTGAGCAAAAACAGGTATCTCTACTGCTTCTGCAATTGTCTTAATATCACAAAACTGAGGTACCGCCACAATTGTTATACCCGTCTCTTTGCTTGCTTTCTCTGCTTGTTTAGCAAGCTCAAGAGCTTTTTGGCCGGTTGATTCAAGATAAGTCTTAAAATTGACAATAATCATAGGTGCTTGAAGATTATACTTCACTATTTGTTCACCAACTGTTAGGTGGAAGTCAATAGCTAATAACATTTTGCCAAGCACAAACAAGAAACCAACCTGAAAACCTTGCCAAAACTAAAACTTGGAAAAAGCAAAACTATACACGATGCTATATTGATGCTTGTGTGAAAGTTTTATGCAATACATTTTGTTTAAACTGTTTTATTATAAAACTTGGTGCTAAAGAAGCGTTATCTTTTAAATCGTAAACTACTAAATAGAGAAAAGTCTATTTCTACTCGAAGTAAATACTTTTAAAATATAAGTTGAGCTGTAAATTACCAGCTAGAAAGCTTTACTATAAACTTAACAGTATTCAGAATAACACTTTTTTATTGCAAAAATGTTTTGTTAAAGTTGATAATTATTTTTCTGTGCTTTAAAGCGTGTTTCTGGGTATTCTTTTTACAAAATTATAGATACGTATGTATTTTTCAGATAAGTCGTAAAGCACTCTTGAGTATGTTATTAATTGATATTTTCAGATTTTCTTGTTAGCTTATTTTGGTTCATCTAATAAACCAAGATGACGAATAAATAACCAAGTTACATACTTATTTTACTATTCTATCTTCAACTTAAAAAGATAGATACTTTTCCCAGATAAGTTAAAAAGCACTTTTGAAGTTAGGTAGAATAAAACTGTATCAGCTATGATGAGGGAATTATTAGGATGAAAATTGTTGTTGGTCCTGCTTCACAGGAGCTTGGCGAGAGAATTTCACAGTTAACTGGTTATGAGAAAGTTAATGTTGCGTCAAGGATTTTTCCTGACGGAGAATCATATGTACGCTTAGAGGGTAATGTTGAAGGTGAACAGGTTTTTATAGTACAGACAACTTGTGCGCCACAAGATACGCGAATTATGCAGTTATCGTTTTTAGCGGCTGCAGCTAAACGTAATAAAGCTCAAAAAGTCACCGCTGTAGTTCCATACCTCGCTTATGCCCGACAGGATAAAATCTTTTTACAGGGCGAGAATATTAGCATTGAAACTGTAGCTAAAATACTTGGAGCTTCAGGAATTGATCAGCTAATTACTGTAAATATTCATGAATCTAATGCACTTAAGATGTTTCCTTTTCAAGCGAAAACCATCTCGGCAATTCCACTTCTTGCTCAATATTTTGTTGACAAAGGCATAAAAAATGCGTTTGCTCTTGCTCCTGATAAAGGCGCAATGTATATCGCAGATCAAGCTAAGCAAGTGCTAGGCGGAGAAAGCGGACACATGGAAAAGGTTCGAGACAGATATACTGGTCAGACTACTCAGACTGCAGCGCATCTTGAAGTGAAAGATAAGTCAGTAATTATCTTTGACGATATCATCAGTACAGGAGGAACAATTGTTGGTGCTGCAAAAATTCTTAAAGAACAAGGAGCCGCCCATGTCTATACGGCATGTGTACACGGACTGTTAATTGGCGATGCTGAAAAACGTATCTTAGATGCGGGAGTTGAAGAAATTGTTGCTACAGACAGCATTCCAAGTAAAAACAGCAAAGTCTCACTAGCACCGCTCATTAGTCAAGAAATCAAGGCGTAAATCTAGTGGCTAAACTCTTTTTTTTAATTAGTGGCGAATTCGAAAGCCTATCATTTTCTGAACTTAAGGCTATTTTTGAAGCTGAAAATTATTCTTATGAAATCACAGAAAAACTTGATCAGATAGTACGGCTACAAGCAGACCCTGGAAGTGTTAAACAAATTCTACGAAGAAGTGCGTATACGCGTGTATGTGCGCAAGAACTGTTTTGTTGTGATGCAAATGACCAATCAATAGTTGATGCTGCGAACAGCACAGGCTTTCAACATATCTTAGAGAAAGGAGTATCTTTTGAGGTTCGCATACGTCGAATTAAAGAGTACAATAGTAAAGAGGATACTATGCGGCTAGAACGTCAACTTGGTACACTTATCTTACAAAATGCGCCGCATGCAAAAGTGAATTTGAGTAGACCAGACTTATCTTTTTTTGGTGTTCTTACTAATAGTAAGCTCGTATTTGGTATAAAGCTTGGTGAAATTATACCTAAACCGTTTGTTGAACGTCGAGCGCGAAAAAAGCCCTACTTTCATCCATCAGCTATGAATGCAAAGTTGGCGCGTTGTATGATTAACTTGGCTCATGCTCAAACAGACACAGTCATACTAGATCCGTTTGTAGGAACAGGAAGCACTATTATTGAGGCAACACTTATCGGTTGTAGAGCAATTGGCATAGATATCATCCATAAAATGGCTAATGGTGCATTGAAAAATATTCGTCACTTTGGCTTAAACCCATATGGAGTTGTTTTAGCAGATGCAAGAATCCTGCCATTGACGAAAATTGACTGTTTGGTAACTGATCCTCCCTATGGTAAAAGTGCAACCACTATGAAGAGTGGTACTAAAGCAATTATCGAAGGCGTCTTAGCTTCGGCTTATCCGCTTTTAGGCAGGGGACAACGAATTTGTATGGCAGCACCTAAAACATTAGATATTCGAAAAATAGGCGAACAATATGGGTATAAACATTTAGAGTCACATTTTGCCTATGTCCATCGTACATTGACGCGGGAAATCGCCGTCTTCGAAAAACTGGAGTAAAATATAGATGAGCATACGTTTAATATTTCTAGGTACAGGTGCGGCCGTGCCTACTATTGAACGCAGTTTACCAGCAGTAATTTTTAGCAGAGGTAAAGAGCAAATAATGTTTGACTGTGGGGAAGGTGTTCAACGCCAAATTATGAAAGCCAAAACAGGTCTACATAAACCGCTAAAAATTCTTATAACACATATGCACGGTGATCATGTGCTTGGTCTGCCAGGACTGCTTCAGACAATGGCACTTATGGATCGTAGAAAACCAGTTGACATCTATGGACCGGAAGGGATAGCACAATTTATAACGTGCCTACGAGAAACACTTCAATTCAATCTAACGTATCAAGTTAACGTCCATGAAATCATTAATTCAGGGTTAATCTGCAATGAACTAGAATATGTAATTGAAGCTCAACACAATAATCATGCTGTTAATGGTTTTTGTTACGCCGTTGTTGAAAAGCCACGTCCGGGAAGGTTTAATCCATCTAGAGCCCGTGAACTTGGAATCCCGGAAGGATTAATATGGAGTAAACTTCAACAGGGACATGAATATACATTACCTAGCGGCCAAATTGTGAAACCTTCAGATGTTTCAGGACCAGTTAGAAAAGGCAGAAAAATTGTCTATACAGGAGATACTAAACCCTTTGATGAATTCGCTCAGTTTGCTGCCAACGCAGACATTATTATCCATGAAGCTACTTTTGATGATGAACTTTTTGAGAAAGCATCTCTTGACGGACATTCAACGCCTAGCCAAGCAGCTATGCAAGCAAAAGCGGCTAATGCTAAGCAGCTCTTGCTCACACACATTAGTGCACGATATACTGATACCTCATTGCTCTTACTTCAAGCTAAAAAAATTTTTCCCAATACAATCGTAGCAACAGATTTTTTTGAGATTGAACTACCTTTAAGCAAATAACCGATTTAATATTTCTATACTCTCAGTTATATGGTCACTAGATTCTATTACTAATTTACCGTCATAACCAATTTTTTTGAGTGTCTCGGCAAACTTAGAATAGTTAATATTACCATGACCTATTCCGAAATGATTGTCGACTTCACCAAAATTATCACTAACGTGAATATGAACTATTTTTTGAGGAACCTTTTCTAGAAACATTTCTGTCAGATTTTCTAAATGTGCATGTGCTATGTCAAACACTATTCCAATATCCAAGCCTGATTCGGAATAGAAACGCAGAAATTCTTCAGGGGTACTCATCAAAAACCAGTATTTCCCAGGAAGGTTTTCGACTGCAACATTTAGACCATGTGAATTGGCAATTTCGGTAAGTTGTTTTATGCTTTCAATATTTTGTTTCCAGTCAGCATTAGGGTAGAAGCTGCCGATGCCGGTTTTCATTCCTGGATGCAATACCCAAGTTCTTGCTTCAAGATCTGATGAGTAGTTAATTGACTGGGTTAAACGTTTCATTGAAGCTTTAAGCATTATTTCTGTAGGTGATGCAATATTTATATCAGCAAAAGGCGCATGCACTGTATATTCTAAGTCGTATAATTTGCCTATCTCACGAAGTTTTGCTACACGCTTCTTATCTAGTATGTGCCAACCATCATCTACGATTTCAATATATTTCGTTCCTATGTTGGATAAACGCTTGACCATTTCTGTAAATGGTTCGCCAAGACAGTGAAGCATTGATAAGCTAACTTTAGGAGCAGACATAGTATTCAATCCTGATTAATGAAACCTGTATAAATCATTCAGCGAGATTTATATTTTAAATCGTTCAGGTTAGTGTTTGCACATGTTTTTTTGGCATATTCTATAAATCTTCAAGCACAAACTGCAAGTATTGATTTTATTTAAATCCAATATGTGCAGAATACTTAACGTTGATTGTTTACTTCTGATTAAGTCTTTATAGGAGTCTCTTAGTTCAATTGAAATTTATCCACTATTACAGTTGGAATTAATAAAAAGATTTTTTATGTGAAAATTAGAAAAAGAGATTATCTTGTTTTTGGATGGTGAATTTATTTATCCATTAATTTTTTTATCATTTGCTCCTCTGCAGGTTGGGAATAAGCCTGTTTTCCATGGCAAAGTGACTATTTAAGCCTTAATTTGGGGCTATTTTTGTGGGGAAAGCTGTTTTTGGGCAGATTTTAAACAGTTTGTAACGTGAGCCCGCATGGCCGATAACGCCATTGCATGTATCAAACTTAAGCCTATGGGCATATGCACCCGGGCATACCGCCGAAGTGTTTTTGGCATGCATCCAAACATGCACACATACACATAACAAGAAAGTACACTAAAACGTGCAAAATCCATGGAAAAAAGCCAAAAAATGCACCTATGCAACCCAAAAAAGACCCTAAATGTGCCCAATTACATCTAACCAAATGAGATAGCCACTATATCCATATCTTAGGTGTAAGGCTTTGGCAGGGTTATAGGATATGCACAGTATTGATAAATATCTAACTGAAGGTTCAAATTTGGCTACCCTCATCAAGGTAACTTCAAGTCAAAATCAAAAAAAGAAAAAGAGGCGTGTTATTTTTTCCGCTTCTGCACTGCCATTATGCATACGGAAGCGGCTACTATGATTGCTGCTGCTAACGCGATTATCAATGCATTTGTTGGGGTGCTTGCGTTATTTGCTGGTTGTGGCGAACCTATCGGCGCTGCTGCATTAGATGGAGTGCCATAGTGTGATGCCCAGTTGACTCCTGCAACTTCTCCCGTATCAGCCCATATGGCAACTTGAAGTTCAGTGATTCCTGCTGGAGATTCTTTATCAAGCCCAAGAGATATGCCCCAAGCAGGATATAATGCATTGTTTCTTGGCTGCATCGTCAGTTCAGTGAGTATTGCATTTTCAGCTTTAGCCAAAATAAAGCCTGATATTGTTGCATTATTGTAGGTGATGGAATAGTTTTGTGCAGCGTTTTTGGCAATCTCTATAGCTTTTGTTTGGTCTATGTTAACATCGAAGCTGCCTATCGGTTGGCGGTCCCAGAAGTCAGTAAACTTTACAAGACGGCCGTTGCTAAAGTCTAAAGCAACTGCATTGTATGTATTGTTTATGCCCTCAGGTGCTCTTGCCCAAGTAATTGATTGTCTGCTTTCCGTATCACTATTAGTTACTTCTAGTCGTGCTTCGCCAATTTGTGCTTTAGCAGATTCAGATATGCCGCGAGTATTGATCGTGTCTCTCATGCTTTGCAGATATGAAGCATTTGAATAGCTCGTATACCTGTCAAGGGCATTTATTGCTTGGTCTTTAGTAGCTACATCGTTTTGTGTATATGCTGGTGGATTAGCTGATAATGAAAGTATTGAACAGGACCGTATGATATTGTCTTTAACTAGGCAAACTACTGAAACTGCGTCATCAGTGGAATTTAAGATGTAATTCTCAAGTTTATAGTCAGCTACCGCCCCAGTACTTTTCAATGTTATGCTATAGCGCGCTGTGTCTATTCCCATCACATCTTTTAGGAAAGCCACAGCATTAGCGCTGCCATCAGTAACGTTTTGTAGCTCTGAGTGCACAGTGGGCACCTGCACAGCAGCAATAGATATAGCTAGCACAGCAAGGGCAATTATTGCAAAGTTTTTTACATTAAATTTGCTCATATACAAGTCTCCTTTAAACATGTGGCAGATATACGGTCCCATCTCCATAAACTCGTATTTTACTAGTTATCCAACTTGGGGGTTGTCCGTCGGCACCGTTCCACCATACTGTGTTTCCGTTGTCGCCGTTGTAGCTTGGGAAGGTATTGAAGCTAGAGTATCCTGATGCTTGTGATGCGGCGTCAATAGCTTGGTTTATGGTAAGCCCAACTGTTACAGCGTAGTGATAGAAGAACACTAGCCAGTGTTTGTATAGTTGGTTTGTGTTAGAAGGCGAGATGTATTGGCAAAGCATTGGAGAGGCACTGTTAAACGAAATAAAGCAATAACCGCTCCAATCATTGCCAGTGTATGCATTTGTGTTTGTAATTGCGCCATGTGTCCAGCAGTAAGGCATACCGTAAGGTGGATATGGAGAATTTGGTCCGCCTAGTGCTTCTCCGTTGCGACATACCCATAAGAAAACAAAGTGATGCCTGCGATTAACTATGTTGTCGTAAACGTCCTCATCCCATACCTTACCTACATCTCCTACTGGCGTACCAGCACCGTTTTCAGCAAATCCGTAGTGAGTGACGCCCTCTCTGGTCTCCCAACCGTTATGCCCTATGTAGAGAAATGTTGACTCAGGATAATCTGTGTCATCTTCATAAATTCCACCGAGCATGTTTCCAACGGTTGAGTATGATCGACCAGCCTGCAGGTAGTTTTCTAAGCGGCCATACTCGAGTGTATTTGAAAACATTGAAAATATGTCATCAGCAGCATCTATAACAGCCAGATTCGCAGTGCTAGTCGCAGGATTGCCAGATGCATACACTTCAATATCGTCAACGCAAACTGAATTGGACCCTGCATCAGTTTGGTAGGCTATTCCGAATCCTGCAACGAGTGTATTTTGTGTCATGGTGCGAGTTTGCGTAGCTACAGGCGAACCGTCAATCAACAACTGTGCCTGATTAGTTGTCAAGTCGCGTATTAGCTCAACTTCATACCAGTCGTCTTTGCTTGGAATTGAAGTGCTCTGAACCAAGTTTAAGCTGCCACCTACAAAGGTCTCTAGTGTCCATCTATACGTGCCAGAGACTTTAGTTATTGATGCAACAACTTGGTTTTCCCATGAATTGCCCTGCAGATACATTATTTCGAGACGTGATGAACTGTAAGGAATGTTAAGGTCCGTGAAATATACATGCGCAATGGCTCTAGCTTCTGCACTTGTAGGAAGATACTGATATATCTTATTTGATGCTCCAGCAGTCGATGCTGTTGCTCTAGCGCTATAATATTCACTGGTATAATAATCATCTTCAAGGAAAGGTCCATCTACGCACCATTTATCTAGATTATCTATTTCATCATAAATCACTTTATCGAGGGGTTCTTGATCGTTACCTGCATCTGAAGCATGTATTAAGCTAGCATAGCCCCAGCCGTTATTCCATCCGTATGGGGTTATTGCTGCATTTGCTATTGGCAGTGATGGCAATGAAACTACCAAAGACATCGAAATCAAAAGCATACTAAACATAATTACATATTTTTTCTTTTTCTCTCTCCATTTTGCTAATTTGTTCTCTTTAAATCCATCAATTAGGACTAGGCGGTGACACGCCCTCCAAAGCAACCAGCCTTGGTATTCTTGGTTTAATTATTTAGTACTCCTTAAAGCTAACAGTTTATGGGATAATCAAATAAACACAAAAGAACAATACAATGTGCTACTACAGACATAACTTTTGGAAGTTCCTTTGCAACACACTTTATCACTAAAAGCTTAAATAAAGACACCAGATGAAAGAATGCATCTGATTTGAAAATAGCGTGGAAACAATCTTAATCATTATCTGAAAGGCAAATACACACCGTCAGTTATCAAATCCGAATACTCCATAACTAGCGAGTTATAATTTAACTAATTATAATAAAGTGTTTGACGCCTTTTGAGAATATGTACTGTTAACCCACTTATCAACACTAATACGACAATAATTGCAGCAATTAGCATATGTGAACCTTCAAACGGTGTACTATCATCTGCTGGAGTTAACGTAGGATGAGATGGCAAAGGTGTTAAGCTTGTCGATATTGAGGGCAATAAAGACGAAGATAAATTGGGGGCAGTCGTTGGGCTTGGAGTTGCTATTGGGCTGGGGCTGTTTTGCGCATGTTGGCTGTATTGGTAGTTTAGGTGCATGTTTCCGTAGGTGTCATTTGTCGGCACATTTGGCATATGCCCATCATATCGAAACTCTCCACGAGTATAGAGCGCATCAAAAAACCTAGTAGCGTTAATCTGGGCTTTAGAAACTATCTCAGAATTTAACTCATAAAATATGCGCTCACCATCAAAAGATAAACTAATAACGTTAGGCATTCGGCTTAGATTAAAAGTGTCGCTATGCACTATGCCTGATTTTCTAGAAGAAAATAAGACCGTAAAATTGCCTTTTTCGGCAGAGATTTGAAATCCTGAATTGTCTGGTTCATGGGAGTAATTTCCTGAAACTATGAAAGGCGGGTCGCTTTGGTAATAGAAGCAAAACAGCATAAAGAAGTCTCGGTCAGTAGGATAGGCAACTGAGCTAATATCTATGGTAACTGAGGTTACATTTGAGCTTAAGCTGTAAGTTTTTAACTCGTTATAAAAGAACTGCTCAATGCTAAGCGAAGAAGGGTTAACAACCGCACCAGCAATAGGCATAGCAAGCAACAGTGCAATTAGACAAACAGAAGCTATAGCTAAAGTAACAGATTTATCCATCCTGCTCACCAATCACTAAAGACACTAACAAAGCTACTTTTTATATGTACCTAGAAAACAACCTGTTCTGGCAAAAGAACGCCAAAAAGCAGCTTAACAGGTTAGTATGCATTACCTTGTCAGAGTGATCCACCTACTATAAAAGTCGCCCTGAAAGCAGAGTTACCTTTCAAGGCGCCTAAATTATAGTAAGGTTGTATTTTGGCATTGCTGAGCTTTAATGTACGGGTCGCTTAGTTTTTGCCAATCTACATTCAGGGTTCTTTTTTGAAGCTCCATAACGCGCGGCTGCTTGTGCTGACGTATGGCTTCGCCAATTTTTACCATGTGCCGCGCTTCGTAGGTGAACTTATTTTCTGCAATCATTTCCAGCAGGGTATGAACATTGCCTTGAAAACCATGTAATGCAAACTTGATAATGGCTTCGTCTTTGCCTACTTTCATTTTTGGCATTTCTTTAGCTAAGTAAGCGGGCAAATTGCCACACTGCAAAATTTCATTTTGCCACTTAGGCGAAAACATCACATACACTTTTGGTCTTAACAGCAAAAGTAAGCCTTCAACTTCTTTTTTAAGCGCACCTAACTCGGTACCTGTAGGAACACTCATTGTGGTCTTAAACGAATCCGTAGCGCAGTCAATGCCACTGTAGCGATGTAAATCTCTATGTAACATGGCACGGCCTTGGCTGGTAATCCATGCGCCCACATGAGGCAAATAAAGTCCGCCTGCACGATACCATTTTTCAATTTTAGCAACCCTGTGATTGGGTAAAACCTTAAAATCTTCAAGATTTTCACTTTCAGGGTCTAAAAGAGCCTGATAGGTTTTCCCATACAAGCTGTTAAGTGCTAATTTGGCTTGGGTATTTAGCGGCGAATTTTTAGGATACTTTTCTTTTTGCGCATAGAAGTGTTCAACGTAGGGTTTGAAGGGATTTTTCGATTCAGCATGCGGCACCCAAATATAGCCAAAAACTTTTGAGAGCTCCAACTCGTTGCAGCTAAGCGCCTCTTTTAACTCGCAGCTGCTTATAGGCACGTTAGAAATTTGCTCATCATTAGCGTAGTCCATTTTGCTTGTGCTTTTGATAATTATTGGATATGGGCATTGCTTTACATAACCGCTAATATAATAGAAACCTTCATGATCAGGGTCAAACCCATCAACAGGTTTCCATTCGCCTTTAGTTAAGCCTGGCAAATTAGCCATGCTGTATGGATAAAAGCTGTTGTAATCGTACATGGAAACGTTAGGAATTGGGATAGGGGTGTTAACGAAAACCTCCGCCCTGCCTCCATGTATGGTTGACTCGGCAAGTTTTCGTATGTGCTCTGGAATTTGTGGGATATTTTCTGTTAAGAAGCATTTTCTAAAAATTTTGCTGGCCAAATGAGGCGCAGAAACAGACAAAGTAACATCGTACTGCCAGTGCATATTAAGGATATATTTGGCTAACTCGTATTCGGCTTTGCTTTCATCAAAGCAGTAGCGATACAGCTCAGCCCATTCAGTTTTAGTTCTAGGCCTTTTTCCCTGCATAACACAGCTTGGGGGATTGCGTTTTTTGTATTTTAAATCCAAAGCTCTGCTTAGATCGTAGAGTTTTCCTCTAAGAAAGTTAGCACTATCGACCACTTTGATGGTGGCGTTGTTTTTAAGTGAAATTTGCGCAAACCAGCTTTTATTAGTAAATAGCTTAATTTCTGCTATGGATTCTCGCGTTTCTGGGTCAGTCAGGTAGCGGAAAGTAGAGTTTTTGCGCAAAAAGAGCTCGTGTTCTACTTGGGTTAAGACTGCAGGTAAGTCAAAGGATAAGTTATGGCAAAAAAGTATGTGCGTATGCTTGTTGCTGTTACAATGCTTTAACAGGTAGCTAATGAACCTGTCCAGTACGGTATTTTTATCAACCTTAACGGTGCTAATGTGGTTGCCGTCGTTAAAGATTAGAAGATATGGCTCGCCGTAGTCTGTTTCAGTGTCGAAGGTGAAAAGCTTTATTCTTTGTGGAAAGCCGCGTTTTAAGGGTCTTATGCCATCGCGCAGGTATACAGGTAAAGCTACGTGTTTGTCCATCTTTTTTTATTCTCCTGTAGACGTAGATTTGCTTGGGGCTTTGGTTTTGAAGGCTTCAACTACTGGGGTGCCTGTTTGCATAAAAAAGTGCAGGGCAATGATGTCTATAACTTCGATGTCTTTGTCTTGTAAGCTTAAGCTAAGCATATCTGAGATGTTTTCTGTGAAGAAGCGATAGATTTCTCTAAAGCTTACACCCTCTTCACGGTAACTGTACTGGATAGGATATAAGAAAAATAGCTCTGATTCACGCCCTACATAATAAACAGTTACTGAGCTAAATCGGCCCTTTGGATTGGCCTGAATATCGCTGGCTACGCGGGTTTTTGGGTTTACGTATCGAGTGGGCGGGTAAGTGATGTTTTGGAAATGATAATGCTCATCGAGCTTGTCTATGTAGCGTCGGGTTGGAACCCATTCGTTTGGCTTTTTTAGCTTGGGTTTTGCTTTGATGCGCTTTTTAGGCCCGCGCCTGCGCTTACCCTTTAAGCCATATTGCGCTACGCGCCTGTTGACGGTGCGCGGCGAGACTTTAAAGTAAAATGCTATCCATTTGGTGGCTTTGCCTTGCCTAAGAAACTTTGCTAAAAGAGCCCTTGGTATATCGGTTTTTGTTGTTTTTTCTTTTGATTTTGTGTTTTTCTGCTCTGTCACAATTTTTCGCCTTAGTGGCATAATTAGCCAAAACATTATTATGCCTTAAAGTCATATGGGCATATGACATAAAACGCGTTTGGGGCATATGACCTAAACGGCTTTAAGGTGATACTTTGCCCAAAAAGATTGAAAACCCGCTAAGACAAGGTCTACCATCACGAATCTACTACTACTCATTTGCGAAGCCCATAAACGGGAATAGTATAGCCAGAGCAGTCTACAAACCAAAAGGTAGACCCGAAACCGCAAAAATATATCCAACAGCCAAAAAGATGGTTGAGGGGGGCTTACTAACTGTAGCTGACAAAAAGTATCAATCAAGGCCAGAAAAACTCGTTGAAGAAATCAAAAAAGAGCTAACAGATAAGAAAATAACGCTAACCGATAGCGATAAGAAACGTGTATTGAAGCTCTTGCAGTGCAGGTTCTTTAAAGAAATCATAGCCTCCGAAATCGAAAAAGAGCCAAAAAACCGCAAGCCTCAAGATATTGACGCAGCCCAGCAAATAAGCAGTATTCTTGCCATTACCTGCATTCCGATATATCAGCAGTTTAGGCAAGAAGAAAAGGAAATAGGAGCAATGTATGCGCATGAAAAAACCAAATTCATCGGCTATATAGACCAAGAGCCATTCAAAGAAACTACAACACAAGACCCTATAACGGAGTTTTTGTTTTATCTTCAGCCCAGGCTTGCTTCTAAGCTGGTGAGGCTGCTGCCAGCAGATTTGCCCCAAGTGTGGGATTCTTTTGAAGAAGTGTTAAAGAAAATTAGCACAGAGGCAAATAAGCCATGAGCGTAGGTAAATTAATCGTTAAAGATTTTGGGCAAACTATCGGTGTTGATAGGGATAATTTTGTAGTAAAATCTGATGGACAGGTTAAGAGCAAAATTCCATTCTACAAAGTAAATGAGATAGTTGTTGCCAGCAAAAATGCAATAACAACTGATGCTTTGCTTTGGGCAAGCATATACAATGTAGATGTGCTATTTGCCATGCACAATGGCAAGCCCTTAGCGTTCTTAAACTCAATGAAAGACAAAGCAAACGTCGAAGTCAGGTTAAACCAATTTCGCGCCTACGAAAGCTCCAAAGGATTAGAAATTGCTAAGTCTATTTTGCTTAAGAAAATTGACAACGAAGAAGCACTGCTAAAACACCTTGGGCTCAAATGCTACTCTGAATGCACTAAGCTGCCTTCGATAGAAACGATAGCAAACTTGAAAGCAGAAAAAATGACCCAGCAACTTAGGCTTAAATTACAAGTTGCTGAAGAAGCCTTTACCCGCCACTTTTACAAAGAAATCTTTCCTTTGTTCCCAAAATGGCTACAGGTAAGCAACCGCAAGGCAAGAAACGCCACCGAACCAATGAACAACCTTCTAAACATTAGCTACGAATTGCTGGAATGGAAAATCATCAAAGCGGCAGTAAAGTCAAAATTGGAGCCTGACCTTGGTTTCTTACATAGTCTCCAAAAGGGTAAGCCTTCATTGGTTTGTGATTTAACTGAACCTTTCAGACCTTATGTTATTAATTTCTTGTTGGGGCATGCAAAGAAGCTTAAGCAAAAAGATTTTCGCAAAGCCTTCGTTAAAGATAGGTACCCAAGATACTTTCTCACACATGAAGCTACTTGGCAGCTAATTGAGAGCATTAACTTGCAGTTGTTTGAAGCTTATGTTCCACTGCAAAGAAACCGCAAGCATGGCAGGCGCATGCAATTTGAAACCTTCCTCGATGAATTTGTAAGCGAAGTAGCGCAATATATCAACAACACTAAACCGCTAATGCCAACAACTACTTTTCCCCAATATGCATTCTTTAGCACACGCTAACCCTCCGCCAATTTGGCTGCAGGCAATTTATGGGCATGCACACGCTAATGCATTTTTGATGTTGCAAATGAATGCATATTTGGGTTGCCTGGGTGCATTTTTTGGCTTTTTTCCATGGATTTTGCACGTTTTAGTGTACTTTCTTGTTATGTGTATGTGTGCATGTTTGGATGCATGCCAAAAACACTTCGGCGGTATGCCCGGGTGCATATGCCCATAGGCTTAAGTTTGATACATGCAATGGCGTTATCGGCCATGCGGGCTCACGTTACAAACTGTTTAAAATCTGCCCAAAAACAGCTTTCCCCACAAAAATAGCCCCAAATTAAGGCTTAAATAGTCACTTTGCCATGGAAAACAGGCTTATTCCCAACCCGCAGAGGAGCAAATGATAAAAAAATTAATGTCTAAATTAAATAGGCTTTGCCAGAGTGACCCACCTGCCTCAATAAGTTACCCTGAAAGCAGAATTACCTCTCAGACATGCGCTAAACATGTGCCCTTTAAAAAGGAAAGGGCGTCTTGGCGCCTATCTTCCAAGCCAATGACAAATTGGATAGGCAAGAGTCAGTTTGACAAGCAGCCTGCTAAAAAAATCACCACGAAAAAACACTAAAACGAAAAACTCCTTTTCACTGTTCTTTTTTGAGAACGGCCGTTCCAAAAAGTAGCACAAGCATACTAATATATAGTAGGAGTTACGCATTTGGGTTGTGTTGATTGCAGAAATGTGTATATTTGTGTATTGAATAGGGGTGTTTTTTGCTGTTTATCAGTTAATTTTTAGCTCAATCATAATTAGATTATATGTCAACTGCGTAACTCCTATATAGTATTAAATCAACCCTTAGACTATTAACAGGTAGAAGCCTGGGTGCGAACCTATGAGCAAACAGAAATATATGATAATTCGTGCAGCCCTTATTGTTATAGCATTATCTTCCTTGATAGTTGCAGCAATATGCTTTATGTTCTCGCCTGCATATTTTTCACCTAATGATGTTAAACTTATTAATCCACATTACTTGGTTGGTTCTTCTGGCAATGAATCTAGAATTTTCTTGGTATCGGCAACGCCAAGTTATGGTACCTATCCTTTTCAAGATGCACACGGTTTACCTGGCAAACCTGACATCCACACTGGTGATCCATGCTTTATAATTAATGTTACTATTAGAAATGATTATACGCCTCAAAATCCGCTACCGTACTACCAAGGGAGTGTTAAAGAAGTAGCTTTTATCTTTTTGACGGCAAAGCTCTATGACAGCAACGGCACAATAATTGAGACAACAAACGTAACCCCGCCATATCCTTCCCCTTCACAATTTGGTGCCCCTCTAACAAGCGTGCCGTATGGAGAAGAATACTCGTTTAACATGTATTTGGCGACTGCTAACCAAAATGTTGATCATTTCAGCATCGAAATGCTTTATTTAGGTTCTATACCACCACCCTAAAGACCATTGACAGAATAACAAACAACAAGACTCAAGCAAATTTTAGAATAAGAGCCACACTACCTTCCTGTTTGAAGCTGAAATGAAGGGTTCTCCAAAGAAAACATATTCCAGAGTTTAATAATGCGCCTTCGCTCGTTTCATTTCTCTTTGACATATTTAGTTTCCGATAGAAGCGAAATTGCTCACGGTTTACGTTCATTTACACATTTTTCTTTAGTCATGTTATTCGACGTTCTTTAAAGTAAAGTGTATTTATGTTATACAATATAGCGAAAATAGTTTTAATAGCAAAATTTTAAAAGCAATTCAAAACAAACAGCAATTCTGTGTTCTGACAAGTCTTTAGCTAAAGTTGCAGAACATTCTCACCTACAAGTCCAACTGAAGGACAAGAAATTAAACGTTAAAAGGGAGGTGAAACAATTGTTGATAAAAAGGTCAAGCTAATAGCAATTGCTTTACTTTCGCTTTTGCTTTTCCCAAGTTTAGTCGCTGCTGTAGCAACAAAATCAAATCAACCTCCAACTATGCCTTCGTTTGACCCCTTCAAAGCTTATTACCCTAGCAACAGAACTGAAATAATTGCAGCAAGAAATATAACTGATGCACAACTTAGACTGCCAAAGCTAGCACCTAACGGCACATTAATC
>CAYSWL010000007.1:0-671 GCA_964434745.1 uncultured Candidatus Bathyarchaeia archaeon
TTGCTACAACTATTTCAAGCAGTACGACTTCAGGTGTAGTATCTACCATAACCACAACCAGTCGATCAACAATAACATCAACATTTCCATCAACAATGACTTCAACTTCAACATTTTATTCAACAATGTCCTCACTTAGCACACTAACAACTACTACAACATCAACTCCAATAATTACTCTCACTAGTACCTCAGGAACTAGTACAGTTACTAACATTGTCACGTCTGGAACTAACACTATTACAACCACAAGCATTACCGGAACAGGCACTATAACAACTTATTATACCACTACTACTTCAACAAGTACTTCTACAAACATTACTTACACATCATATATGCGAACTACAACTTCTACCACAATAACCTCAACAGCTATTACATACACAACTACACGCTTAACCACACGATAACAAGTATTCCTTTTTTCTTAAAAAGACAACAACATCGATACTGCAAAAAGTTCTGCAAACCTACACTACTAAATTATTGCGTTCTTTTCTTAGCTACGACACATATACGTGGATATGTTAAGCTTTTTAGATGCTCCAAACATAGGGCAAAGCCCCAGGAACTGGAACAGTATGATGTTATTAACAAGGGACATGCCAATGAATATGGATATTAGTTCAGACATTTTTCATTACTCCTATCCATTTAAAGAATGCAAC
>CAYSWL010000007.1:681-44413 GCA_964434745.1 uncultured Candidatus Bathyarchaeia archaeon
AAATCTGGTAGAAAAATCAGTTTCTACAAAATTTAACTTAACAATTTCAAATCCAACACTAATTAAATGATTTTTTATATGTTCTAAAGTGAATACTGAATAATGTTTGTCATCGCTACGCGTTAGTTGTCTATGGCCCATATACCAACCAGTGTGTGTTCCAAATAGATAATATCTAATGCAGGAAGCATTGTCTGTAATTAATATAAGTTGACCGTTAGCTTTGAGAACACGATAGATTTCTTTAAGGTGAAAGTTTGGATTTTTTAAATGTTCAAAAAGGTTTCTTTCATAAACTTCGTCAAAGTATGAATCTGGAAACAATAACCCATTTTCTACATCAAAAACGTGAGTAGTTGTTTTTGTTGGTTCAATATCTACTCTATGGGTGCCGTAAGTTTGGTTTCTGCATCCTAAATTTAGAATGCGTTTTTCGTTATTCAAATTTCGTTGCAAACCTCTCTGAACATGTTTTCAATTTGATCCATGATCTTTTCTTTATCATATCTTAGTGCTTGTTGTCTGCAGTAGTTTGCTAACTCAAAATATTTTGTTTTATCTTTAGTCCATAATTGTGAAAATCTATGAACATTTTTTATGTATTGGGTTACTGAGTCACCGTAAATTAGTGGTAATTCTAATGTTTTATGGGTGATTAATGGTGTGGTTATGACTGGTGTTTCACATAGTAATGATTCTACTATTGCTAATCCAAATGTGTCAACTTCACTTGGGAGTAATGCTAAATGTGCTTCTGATAGAAACGTGGGCATATCAGGCTCTTTTATCTTTTCAGCTGTTATTTTTATCTTAAAGTTGGTTCCAGATTTTTCAAGATGTTTAGTTACAGTTTTAAAAATGCCCCATCCCTTCTGCCAAACCATCCTATTTGAATAAACAATAGTGAATGTTTCATCTTTCTTTTTAATCGGTTTATATTTTTGGCTGTCAACAAAATTTGGAATATAATACACTTTAGGATGATTAATTTGGTAAGCCTGAGTTACCATATGTACTGCATTAAATCGGCTTAATTCAAAATTGCCATTAATTTTGTGCACCATATTCGCAAGGTTTGGTTTAAAACCATATCGTGGATTTATTTTAGTCCAATATGATTGTGCATGAATTCCTGCAATTCTAGGTTTTGAAGACTTAAAATTTAGCCAATTCAAAGGGTTATACGTAATATACACAACGTCGGCCTTAATTTTATGTCTCATCGCTTCTGTATAGGGGATATCTTCTAGCATCTCTTTAGGGTCTTTTTTGCTTTTTCCTTCAAGCATAAACGGTAAAGCAAATACTTCAACGTCATGCCCTCTATGCGCTAACTCTTTAGCAACATTAATGATCCATTTCTCGCCGCCGCCACAGTATCCTAATGATAAATGGTGGCAGAGAGCGATATGCACCTGTAAGTCACCTTATTCCCCAGACAATTTTAATAAAGTAGCAAAAAGATGTAATATTTATATCCATTCTCTAAACTCGAAAAAGTATTTGGCAAAACACAAAGATACACATGACAACAAAATTTTTCTATCTTGTAAAAATGTGGTGGCTTTTTGATTGTTACATAATTTTACGAGTCTTTTTTGTGTTAAGTTAATTTTTTGTTAGTTTCTTGTTAGATTTGTAAGTTAGCTATCGTATTTTAAATAGCAATTGTTATTAACTTTCTTAAAAAGCTATGTAACTGTGCCTTAATGATTTCAGTTGTAATTCCCTCGCTTAATCCTGAATCTGTGCAACCTTTAGTGCATACAATTAAAACTCATTTGTTATCTGAACATGAAATTTTAGTGCAAACTGATCAAGGTTATGTTCAAGCAGTATTATCCGGTATAAAGAAGTCTAAAGGTGAAGTAATAGTAATTATTGATGGTGATGGGTCCCATAATCCTGTTTATTTTCAAGACATGTTTAAGCTATTAGAAAAATTTGATATTGTAATAGGGTCTCGCTACGTTATTGGCGCAAAATCTGATGATGTTCTTATTAGACGATTAATAAGCCGGTTATTCTGTAAAGGAACCCGTGCACTATTAGGGTTAAATCAAATATCTGACGTAATGAGCGGTTTTATAGTAGTAAGAAAAGAAGTGCTAAATCAAATCTGCATTAATTCTATTGGGTATAAAATTGGTATTTCTATTCTTATGCAGGCTAAAAACCGTTTTACAATAGCTGAATATCCAATCACCTTTAAAAAAAGTAGTATAGGCAACTATGTGAAACTACGAAATATCAGAGATGGAGTTCAGACGTTAATTTTCATAGGAAAATTATTTATTTATAGGTTCGTATTAGAAGAGAAAAGCAGGACTGCACGTTGAGCATACGATTTGAATTAAATTTCATATCAGCGCTATCAAAAATACGTGCTCTTTTAAAACACTTCAACATTGGACATTTACTTTTATTAGTATTAGCATTACACTTTCTAATAATGTCCACCCCATCAGATGGGTATGTTTTTGATGAAGCTCACTATGTTCCAGCAGCATTAAAGACCTTAAATTTAGAACCTGCAAATATTGAACATACCCCACTTGCTAAAATCGTTGTAGCAATATCTATCGCAGTATTTGGCAACTATTGGCTAGCATGGAGACTACCAATAGTTATCATGTCAGTATTGTCAATTTATGTTTTTTATTTAATCGCTAACAGATTCCTAGACAAAAAGTACGCTTTAATTGCTAGTGCTTTCCTTTCTTTTGACATATTATACTTTGTTAATGGCTCTATATTTATTTTAGATTTTCCTGCCATTTTATTTGGCCTAGTAGGAATTGAGATGTATTTTTCAAAAAAATACAAATGGTCAGCTGCAGCTTTTGCAATATCTTTCTTAATGAAAGATTTAGGGTTGTTTTTCTTATTAACTACCCTTATCTACCATTTACTAACTCATTTTTCAATTAGAAAATACTTTAATAAAATTAATTTGCGAAAATTTGCTTCTTTTTTTCTAATCCTTCTTCTAGTTGGTGGAGGCGGTCTTTGGGTTTACGATATTGTCTATAAGCCAACTGCGTCTACAGTATTAGTTCAAAATATCAATGAAAATATTATCGTTGGCACAAACGGGACTACTTTAACCACAGTAACCTCGACAATTAATTCAACCATATTAAAATATATTACAAATCCTGTTGAGCATATGATATTTTCATTAGGCTATTTTTACGGTTTAGCTCCTACGATTAACCCAACTGATGTGGATATGCGTCCGCCTTGGTCTTGGATACTGCCAATCGGAGATGTATTTAACTCCCCACATTACTTTACTGTTGCTGTTACAACTGGCGATGTAACTAAGATCACAGTGGATTATGTTTCCCAGATAACGCCAACAATCGCTTACATGTTTGTACCAATTTTGGCAGTTGCCTTATTATTTTTAATTAGAAAGAAAGATACCTCTTTACCTTTGTTCTATATTTCTTGGATAACTTCAAGTTACTTGCCATGGTTACTTTTTGGAATTTTCCTTCAAAAAATGACTTTCAACTATTACTTCATATACACTATCCCAGCATTAGCTCTAGGAATACCGTTTTTCTGGAATAGCTTACCCATTTCAGGAAAAATCAAAGACATTGCTCTACTTGTCCACTTGGGAATAACAATACTGTTCTTTATCGCATTCTTTCCAATAGTGCTAATGAGATGATTTAAAAAATTGTATTTTTCCTTATCCGATATCGGTGCTTTTATAAATACTGATTAAATTAGATGATTAAGATGCAACAAAAGGTCGCTTGCCTGTAACCACACTACATGCAAAGGCCCAACTAATCAAAATAAATTAATTGACTGTCAAATTTGCCTGGATGAAAAATGGATGGCCACATGCAACTATCCAAAATTAACATTAGCGTTAACTCTTTACATGGAGGCTTACTTTGAACTCTGCTAGAGCTCCAAAACGGTCCAATAGGGGAGCAGCTACTATTTTAGGTGCAGTTCTGATTTTAGCATTATTTGTTATGATGTTTGCTTTTGTTCAAGAAGTGTACTTTACTCAGGTGAAAATGAACCAAGTTGATACTGATAAAATTCAAGAAAACATTTTGATAACTAGTGCTTATATTAATACTGATGGGCAAATTGTCCTTAACATAGTTAATCGTGGCTCAGTAACAGCCAATTTAGTTAGACTTTGGGTTATTAATCAAACAGATAATACCTATTGGGATTTTCCATTTTCAGAATTCTACATACATCCAGGTGCGAGTGCTACAAATATTACTAACGCTGTTTTCACATCTGGACAAGATTACTCTATTCGCCTCGTTACTGAGCGTGGAAACATTGCTAGCTACAATCTTGTGCCAGCAGTACAGGCTCGAATAGATATAATTGCGCCCTCTACTAGTATAATTGGTAATAATGTCACTGTAGTGCTTAGTATAACTAATAACGATACTTCGGGAAATAACATATACAATTTAGAACCTAATATAATAGTGACGCCTTCTTCAAGTTTAGAACGTCTTGAAGGGCCTATACCAGGCCGGGTTGAGTTGTTGCCTGCTGGTATGACTGCAAATTTTGTATATGTCTATAAAGTAACCGGATCAGGACTCAGTATCACATTAAATGGCACTTTTAATAACGCTCCACATGGCAACTATGCTAACACCATAATTTATGCTACAACAGTTAACGTAGCAACAGGTAACACAAATATGCCCATATTAGAGTTAGACGCCATGGGTAGCATACCTGCTCTTCTTGATGATGGCGCCGGCTGGACCTACTGGGGCATAACTTTGGTTAATCCCTATAATCGTTCAATAGCAGTATACTCTGTTGCCGCCATTGCACCCACATCTACGCTTTTCAAAGAAGCCTCAGGACCTTATCAAGGAATAAATCCCTCAACAGGCTGGTTTGCCATAAGAACAAACTCTTTTTCAGGTATACTGTGGCAATCAACAACAAATCCAATAATAATTGAACCCTACTCAGCCTACAGCTTTACCTTCAGCGCTGAAGTAACAGGAACCTACCTAGAAACACCAATAAACGTAGAAGCAATAACCACAGAAGGCAAATTTCTTAAATCCTTCACAACTTCAGCAGACAAAGACTACCCCTCAATCAACTTATACATAACAGAAACACCCGCAAACCCAACCAGCAGCAAAATATACATAAAACTTAACACACCACCGTCGAGCACTCAAACCTATACTGTAGCAATATATAACAGTGGTGACACTGCACTAAACTCAAAAATCAACCTACTACTTCGCATCCCAGTCGGCTGGACCAACATCACAGCACCAAACCAACCCAACTGGAACTATCCAACACAATCAATAACCCAACAAAACGACGGCTCATGGCTCATCACAGCAGAATCCACAAGCACCACCTTAGCCGCCGGACAAACCAGAACATTTCAATTCACAGCAATCACACCAGCCGTAACATCAAAAACCCTATACGTACTATCCCTAACAGCCTACTACCCACAATTCATGCCAAGCATCACAGCGGCATACTGCGGATTCGTAGTACAAATAACACCATAAAAACCCATATTCCAACTCTCAAATTGACAAACCATCAATACATATCATAAATAATAATCAAAACCAAATTAGCTTATTATAACTATTTTAGATGTACAGTGTTGTGTAACCACTTACACATTATGCTTGTTAGCATATGTGCATCTGCATATTATTATGTTACCTGCTTAGTTATTGTCGGTGTTGTTGTTCTGTATTGTTTTCTATGTAGTTGGGCATTCTAAATGTGGTTGGTAGGGCATTTCTTTCTCTTAATTCTTTTATGACTAGTTTTCTTAACCACTCTGATGTGGTGACTCCTTCTTGGGCTGCTTGATAGTCTATTTGGCTTCTGATTTTGCTTGTTAACCGCAAGTATATTATGGCGTCTTTAGTTTCTGCTTTGGTTTTAGGCAACTTTTTTGCCCTCCTTGTTTATTATGGCCGGTAGGATGATTAGTCCATTGGGTGTTATAGCGTATTTGTGGGTTTTTAATGAGTGGTTTGTGCGGCGCATTTTAATTATTCTCATTTTACGGGTTAATTCGCCAATCGAATTATAGTGGGTGTGCATGAGAATTATGCCGTCTGCAATGAATTCTTCTATGCCTGAACCAATTTTTTTAGACGCCCACGAAGAATCTGAAATCATAATGGTGGTGCAGCCTATGGTTTGAAGAAACTTGTAGAGTAAGTGGACTAAATAGCGTATGTCGATACTTTCTTTTAATGCCATTGACATTGCTGTAAATGAATCTATTACAAGCCGTTTAGCTTCAATGGTGCTAACTGCCTTTAATATGGCATCGAGGTTGTATTGTATGCCTGCTTCTTTAGATGTTGATAAATCTAATATGTGGCAGCGACCTTCAGCTTCTAGTTGTTCAAAATCCCAACCAAACCTAGCTAAACTATACATGAGTGATTTTTTTGTTTCAGCAAAACACACGTACACACCTTTTTCGTTATGTTTAGTTGCTCCTTCATAGAGGAACTGGGCTGAAAAAGTTGTTTTACCTGCTCCAGGTTGACCAGCCATCAATATCAAACTATCAGTAGGAAACCCTTCCTCAACTAACTCATCAAACCCTTTAATCCCAGTAGGCGTACGTCTATTCAAAGCAAGCACCCAAGCTAACTTACTCAACTATGGTTACAAGATGTATAAAAACTAAATGCTTACTTTCTAAACACTTACCATTTATCTAATCAAAAAATACGAACCCAAAAAGACCTACATTTAGCAGCTACACATCTGTCAAACTGTTATTTTGCAATCTGAAATACGCCAAAATTAGCACTTCCTTTACTCTTTTATTAATGTATAAATTGACATATTTTTGTATATTTTTAAGCCCTGTTTCAAGTGAATGTCTCTTGTCATACAATAGTATAACAACAGTTGGGCATTTGAGTCTGAACTACCCTTAATTCCGGCATCGAATATAGTGGCTACAAATAACCAATCATAAAGATGTGGAGGAAAAAGAGAAAACATGTTTAACAAAAAATTACGAATGAATAAAAAAGCAGTTAGCCCAATAATTGCTACACTGCTTCTAGTTGCAATAGCTGTATCTGCAGCAGTTGTAACCTATACCTGGACCATGAGCATGGTCACCAACCAAGCGTCACAAGCACAAACCCAAATAAGAATAGATGTAGTAGAATTCACTGATACACAAACTGTTGAAATAACTGTTAGAAACACTGGCACAATGGCTGCAACAATCGAAAAAGCATATCTAATGACCGGTACTGCTGTAACTCAAACAGGAACAGTATCAGGTACTCTTACTGTATCACCTAGTGGAGTCAGCACAATTACCGCTGAATTTGATGCTAGCTCATTTGCTGATAACAAACCTTACCAAATTAGATTAGTTACAACTAATGGCTATGTCGTTGAAGGTGTATACTACACTCAATCTTCAGTAGCAACACCGAGTCCATCGCCAAGTCCATCGCCAAGTCCATAATTTGAATATAGTGGGTAATCTCGTCAAAAAGGGTGTACATGGTTGACCAAAAATGCAAATGGTTCAATCATGTACACCACTTTTTCAGTAAATGGATTGATATTCCAATTTTCTGTTATCTATTGAAAATATCAATTATAGGTGAGGTGGATTTAAATGAATGACCGTAACGATGAACCAAGTACATATCGCGTTCGTGACGCGTTAAAGGCAACATTTGCACGTTACGGTGTCAAAGAAGAAGATGTATTTACTGACTCAGATTCAAAATCCACAACCGAATTAGAGTTTACTTCTAATAGTGCTACTGCTAAATTACACTCTGGTCATACTGCTAATTCTGACTATATTTCGAACAAGCATAGTCAAACTATTTCAAATTTACCATCCTTTGAATATAATAAAACGTTTGATAAACTCTCATTAACTAGAGTGATTTCTACTGGTATAGTTGGTTTAGATGCTGCTTTAAAAGGCGGATTTGTAAACCATAGTATAATACTAGTTTGTGGCGAGATTGGCAGTAACTATGATGTGTTCCTCTCACAGGTTTTATTTAATCAGTTAGTTGAAGGTAAAAAGGTTGCATATTATCTGTCTGATTCTTTAAGTGCTGATATTACTGGTTTACTGGGTAAGTTTGGCTGGAGCTTAAAAGAGTATCTAAAAAGTGATTCATGGCGTTTTGTTAATGTGCATACAAGTGATTTAGAGCAGTTGGCTGAACTTTCACCAGTGCTGTTTTCTGGCCGGTGGGTTCGTCCATTATCAGGCTTAAATGGCTTAAAAAATGATGTATTAAACAATATCAAAGATGGGTGTATAGTTAGTTTAGAGTTAAGTCGTTTACTTTCTAATTTCGGAATAAAAGATGTATTAGACTTTATCTCTTATTGGCGTGCTGCTAGTAGAGTTATTGGTGGAGTACATTTTATTATTTTACCTGCTGGTGTACATTCTGAAGCTGAAGTTAATGCTTTAAAGCATTTGGCTGATGCTGTGTTAGAGTTTAAGGTTACTGAAGGTGCTTATGAGTATGAGAATACTTTGGTAGTTTCAAAAATGAAAGGACTATTTAAACCATTAAAATTGCCATTCGTAGTTAACGAGAATGGAATATCAATAGAAACAGTATCAAGAATCAGTTAACCATTCCATAATAAAAAGATGTTACAATCTTTAAATGCTTACAAAAAATGAACAAATACTAATATTGACCAGAACAGTAGAAACTTCAAAACCTGTTAACATGTATAATTGAGGATCATATATGAGTTCAAATCAAATAGAGAATAAGCGGTTGGCTGCTTACAAGGACCCTGAAATAGCTCGTTTCCTAATTAAATTAATTGAGTTAAGCGGCAAACTTACACCTGAATACAATGCTGACCAGAAATATGTTTATAGTGAAGCTGAAAAGTTTCTTTCAAAAAATTCTGCTGAAACAGTTAACTTCTTAGAGGATCTGTCTGGTTTGAAGTTGTTAGATAAGCAAGTTTTTGATATGACTCTTAACTGTCCATCATGTAGTGGTGCAAATATTTCGACCAAGTATATTTGTCCTCATTGTGGCTCGTTTCAGATTATTCGAAATGCCTTAATTGAGCATCTAGTTTGCGGCTACATTAACAATTTGCCAAAGTTTATTGTTAATAATGAGCTTGTTTGCCCAAAATGCAAAGGCCCTGTTAATAGTAAGAATTCTCGTAGTGCTGGCCGCTGGTATGACTGTGCTAGCTGTGGGAAGCGTATTGAGAATTTGCAGACTATGCATCATTGTAGGCAATGTGGGGAAAAATTTGACTTTGACCAATCAAAATACCTAGAAGCTTACACCTACACAATTAGCAAAGTTGCTAAAGATGAAATCAACAGTGGGGTACTGTTTTCAGCTATGATTGAAAGAGTCTTTACCGACATAGGCTATAGTGTGCAGCTGCATGGAAAAATAGTCGGTACTTCAGGTATTGAACAACAATTTGACGTAATAATCAAAACAAAAACCGGCGAACTGATAGCAATTGATAATTTGTTATCTAATGTGCCTGTTGATCAGCAACTTATCATTAAAGAATACGGAAAAATATTTGACGCAAAAACTAAAACTTACATAATCGCAAATTCTTTAACTGAAGACGCTAAGAAACTTGCTAAAAGCTACAATTTAGAAATTATTGAAACCGGCACCTCTTCTCCAATTAATGCATTAAAAATAATCGGCTCAAAACTTGGCGAGAAAAAAATTCCAGCACTAGAAAATGTACCTGCCCCAAAAATTCAACAAAAAACCTAACAAAAAATTAACCGGCAAAAAATAGCCGCCTATATTTTATTTTCTTAACTTTTAGTTTCTAGATAAATGTGACAAAAAGTATTGTTACTATGATCATTAATATGACTGAGTGTTTTAGTCCGCTTAATGTTACCCCTTCGCTTAGTTTTCCAGCTACTAGGCCGCCGAAGAATCCTTCAGCTATTGATAGGTCAAGTAGGAGTGCTTTGTAGTCGCCTGGTGAGATAGATAGGTTGAAGAATTGAGTTTGTGAATTTGCCATAGGCATAAAGAAACTTTGATACAACACAATTACTAAGATTAAAAATACGAACGAGCTGATGTAAACTATTAGTATGTATGATCGTAGTTGGGATTCTCTTTCATCTCTTAGCCTAATTAGTTCTTTTACAAAGTTAGCTGTTGAGCGAAATATTTTACCTAAATCTCCTCCTAGGCGAACTGACTCTAAAATTAGAATATTTACATGGGCTGATAGTTCTGTTCCAATCCGTTTAGAAAAATTCGTGAACGCACTCTCTAACCCGACTCCTAAAGATAGTTGTGCTACTAAATGTTTAAGTTCAAACGTTATCGGACCATATTTTCTAGTTGATGCATCTTCTAAGGCTTGAAATAAAGTCATGCCTGCTTGTTGACCATGCGCTAAATGTTCAAGTAAAGTTGGTAAGGCATTATCCATCAGCTTTTTTCGTCTGTGCTCTAAGTGCATAATTATTGCCGGTGCGGTTAACCCTGCAGCTATGCCTAAGCCTGCAATGGCGTGAAAAAGATAACTATTAACCGGGTATGAAAGATACCCAAAGATAATTATGCAAACTCCAATTACTGCTGAAACCACATAGCTTAACTTCTTAATTTTAGAACTTAAAGTGGTGTGTATTTTCATTTTTTACCAGCTCGTCATTATTGAATCTATAAAAATTAACACACCAACTGCTAGCACTGGCACTAGGATGTAGGTCATTAAGGTCATTATCATTGGTGCTGATAAGCCTGCCATAACTTCGCCGCCAAATAAGCCCATAATGGAAAGCAGCGTTATCATAATTAATGGAAATGCTACTAGAGCGCTAATGTAAATTTCTCCAGCTAAACCTAGCTGATCAATCATTTTCTTTAATTGTTGTCTTCTTGATTCCATAAACTTGTTCGACATGCCTAATAGATAGTCGTGTATATCTCCGCCGGTTTGCATAGTCGCTATATATCCTTGAAGAAAACCTGAATAGTCTCTACTAGGCGTTAATTTACTTTCTTCATCTAAAGAGGTGATTAAATCTGACCCTAACAATTCAATATTTTTCACAACAGATCTAGCGCTATCTTGTATGCCAAATGTTTTCCCATTTTTAATAAACGAGTTAAAGGTCTCTCCAGGTGTTGCCCCTGCACCAGAAAGTATAGCCATATAGTTTGAAATATAGACTAGATTTTTCTCTAACTTAATTTTGGCATTTGACGCTACATAACTTGGGTAATACATAAACGTCAAAAATATCACTGCACCAGTAACAGCACATATCAGGAAAGCATTAACAACCAACACTGCAAATGAAACGTTTAACCCTAACGTGGTTGAAAATGAACTAAACAATAGTAGTGAGATTAAGAATGATGTTATTGTGCCAGTAAATGTCCAGAAAAACATTGAGCTAATGTAGATAACATGGTTTACTCTAAGTTTTGCTCTAAGTAGACTTAGTCGAACTTTATCAGAAAATGGAAAATATCGTGCTGGCCTTTCTTTAAATAACCGATATCCTAAAGAAAAAAGGTTGCCAAATGACCCTTTTGTTTGCTTGTTTGATTGCTGTTTCATAAAAACAACTCAAACTCGTTGATGTAGTTGCTTTGTTTGGTGTTTGAGGTCATTAGTTTCCTACCTTTATTGTCTTAAATACTTCATCAGGGTTCGAGTAGTAGTTGCGAATAATTTCTGTTACTTCTTTAAACTGTCTAATGTTGTGTTCTGCCATCCAATTTAGTATCTTTCTTCTTCCATCAATATCGGCGTTAATTTCAGCTAAACTTTTTCCAGTACTTTTAGCGATTTTTTCAAGATGATACGATCTGCCACTGTACTCGTAGGTGTCTAAATCTGCTTTATATTTGAATAAGTCGTTAGTTAGAATTTCTTTTGTTTTAGGATCTAACCCTACTAGTTCAGTAGCTGCTATGGTTCTTCTAGCAGGTTTATTGTTAATTTGTAGGCGTTTTTGAACAATTATCACGTTTAACCCTGTAATTAGGGTACGTGGTGTGTTCATTGGTTCAGTTTCAAGACGGTGAATTGCTCCAACGACTGATTCTGAGTGCAACGAGGAAAAGCCGCCGTGGCCAGTAGCCATAGCTTGAAAAAGTGTATATGCTTCTTGACCTCTAATTTCACCTACAATGATGTAATCTGGTCTTTGTCGCATTGCCGCTTTTAAAAGGTCAAATAGTGAAATTTCTGCTGAGGTACCAACTGACGGTCTAGTTACTGAACGAATCCAGTTTTTGTGGTAGAGTTGAAGTTCAGGAGTATCTTCTATAGTGACAATTTTATGGTCAGGCTGCATAAAAGTTGATAGGCAGTTAAGGGTAGTAGTTTTGCCTGACGCTGTAGGGCCGCAAACAAAAATGTTATACTTATTTTCAATTAAATACCAAAAAAGCGCAGCCATTTCACTTGAAACTGTTTTAAGTTTAATTAAATCAACTATTGTTAGTGGATCAGCTTTGAATTTTCGAATAGTAAATGTGGATCCATGCTTAGTTACTGCCCGTCCAAGAGTCATTTGAATTCTGCTACCGTCTAAAAGAATAGAATCAACCATCGGGTTAGCAACAGATATCATTCTTCCAGTCCGATAAGCCATCCTAATAACAAAAGAATCTAACTCAGCATCAGTTCTAAAAATCACATTACTAGGAATTGATTCATATTCTCTATGCCAAATATAGACTGGAAAACCTACCCCGTTACAGCTTGTATCCTCAATAAGCGGATCTCGCATCATCACATCAATAATGCCATACCCTACATAATCTCTCTCAATATAATACTGAATCTTTTCAAGACTATGCTCATTAATCTTTATACGAAACTGTTTAACTATCTGATTGACCTGTTCACGCAAATACTCTTTAGCTTTATCTTCTGAACCTAACTCTGAAAGCGTAACATTAATCTGTTCAACTAGAAACTTGCGAATTGTATCAAACCATTTTTTTTCCTGCTCTGAAAGAGTAGGTTCAAAAACCTCATACATGATTTGATGAGACTCAGAATCCTCTGTTAGCACCGCATACTGGAACGGCTCACTGATCTTGAAAGTATTCAAGATTCTTCTTTTTTGAGGCAATTGAGGTTCAATCATAAACGGGCCAACTGAGTTGACAATGAGCTAATGATAAGAAGGTATATAATTTTTGCTAACTTACTCGCTAAATATTAACCTAATCTTTAATAAAAAACAACATTTTTAGATAAATTTTGAACCTTGTAAATTTAAAAGATCAGCTTAAGTTTGTGTACATTTTGTTTGGTTAAATTTTTTGTATGTTCTATCAAGCATAAAGGTATATAAAATTAGGTGTATCAATCTAAGGCAAGGGGGCTACCACTATAATTCGTCAACAAGATAATACTGATGAGGCTAAAAAAAGAGAATTTATTAATATTTTACATGTAGACGAAGACCCTAGTATAATTGAAGTCTCAAAACAGATTTTGGAAAGTGAGAATAATTTCAAAATTGATACAGCATTATCTGTTGATGTGGCGTTAAAGAAGCTCGAAAAACAAGTTTATGATATAATAATTACCGATTATGAGATGCCCCAAAAAAATGGGTTAGATTTACTGCGTGAAATTAAAAAAAGACATGATGCGCCCCCTGTAGTAATTTTCACTGGTAGAAGCAGAGAAGAAGTAGTTCGAACAGCTCTAAATCTTGGGGCCGAAGGCTATTATACTAAGCAAGGTTCACCTGAAGTAGTCTACCAAGAAATTGCTCACGGAATTAAAACCTTGGTGGAAAAACGAAAAGCTTTGCAAGCTTTAGAAGAAAGTGAAAAACGTTACTGTACAATATTAAACCAAGCAGCTGAAATTGTGCTTGTTCACGATATAAAAGGCAAAATTGTAGACGCTAACCAGCAAGCAAGTAAAAGTTTAGGTTATAGTATCGAAGAACTTCGTTCTATGTCAATAAAAGATGTTGACGTTGGAGCTGAATTCAATAAGCAAATTGACCAACTTTTTTCAAAGGCTATTGCTGGGGAAGTTTTAACAATTGAAAGCACAATGAAACGCAAAGACAATACTCAAATTCCAATAGAGGCAACAATAGGAGTAATTACTCTAAACAAAGAAAAATTGCTTATTGGAATGGTAAGAGATATTACTGAACGTAAGAAAGCTGAAGAAGAAATTAAAAAACAGCAAACTCTCCTTTTAGGTATTAACAAAATTTTTGGAGAAGCAATTAGAGCAATTGACGAAGAAGAACTAGGCCAAGTTATTCTCAATTTAGCAGAAGAAATTACACAAAGTGAAGTTGGTTTTCTTGCAGAACTTAAATCCGACGTACTATCTGATATTGCCTTAAGTGTGAAGAATTTAGACCGCTGTAGAGTTGTTGATTCTAAAGGGCATAGAATGTCAACTGGACTTCATGCGGTTCACGGAATTTATGGTCGTGTATTAACCAGCGGATCAATTGTTTTTACTAACGATTTAGACACTCATCCTGACAGGATTGGTTTTCCAAAAGGACATTTGCCGTTAACTTCATTTTTAGGTGTTCCACTTAAAGAAGGTCAAACAACTATTGGTATGATAGGTGTAGGAAACCGTAAAGGTGGCTATACTCAAAACGAAGCAAACCTGTTAGAACTTATCGCGCCTGCAATCGTTGAAGCTTTAAAACATAAACGTGCAGAAGCAGCGTTAAAAGACAGTGAAGAAAAGTATCGTGAAATGCTTAATGAAATGACTGATACCTCTTGGGTCACCGGTTCTAGTGGCAAATTTATTTACGTAAATGATGCAGCAACTAGAATTTTAGGCTACTCGCGAGATGAACTATTATGTATGGGTCCTTCAGATATTGATAACAATATAGGTAAAGAACAACTAACTGCCCAAACTAAACAGTTATTTACAAACAAAAACGTAGTTTTTGAAACCGTTCATACTGCTAAAGATGGTAAAAAGATTCCTGTAGAAATTAGCTCAAACCTGATAATGTATCAAGGAGAGAAAGCTGTTCTAAGCATCGCAAGAGATATCACTAAAAGAAAAGAAATGGAAGATTTGCTAAAAAGTCAGAAAATGATGTTAACAGACCTATACGAAAACGCTCCTGCAATATACTATTCTATCGATATTAACCAGTGTTTTACGTCAGTTAACAATACAATGTGCAAATTATTAGGCTACACAAAAGAAGAGTTAATCGGTAAAAAAGTTACATCAATTATGACCGAACAAAGCATAAACGAACTTACTGCGCAATATCCAATATATCTAAAGACTGGATTCATAAATAATGTTGAACGGCAATTCATTAGAAAAGACGGCACAGTAATTGATGTTGTTGGAGATGTCTCAGTTCAAAATCTAGATGATCAGACTCTAAGTATAAAAGCTGTTTACCGAGACATAACAAAACAAAAACAGATAGAAACAATGCTTAAAGAAAGCGAAGAAAAACACCGTAAAATACTAGAAATGGCTCAAGAAGGCATCTTAGTTTTTGACAAAGACTCACTTATCAGATATGCCAACCCAAAACTAGCTGAACTATTAGGTTACTCAACTGTAGACTTAATTGAAATGACAATATACCATTTAGTTAACCCTAACAACATCGAAAGATTCAACCAAATACTAGCACAAATAGAAAACGGGGTCAAAAAACCATTCGAATATGAGTTAATGCGAAAAGACGGCGCCATAATATACGCACAAATTTTAGCCTCTCCTGTTCGTGATGAAACTGACAGTTTCGTAGGCATGACCATGCTAATAATGGATATAACCGAACGCCGCGAAATGCAAAAACGGTTACAAAAACTAGCTTACCAACTAAACGGATTATCTGCTGGCAGTAGCTATCTTTGCGACTCTCATGAAAGAGTATTCAAAGCATATTCAGAATTAACCTTCCACGGCGTACCTGGATTATGCATCGCCAGAGAAGATCCTGCCAAATTAATCAGCGATTATGGAATTAAACCTGAAGAAATACATTTACTATCCCAAAAACCTCTAAAGAACTTTGATACCGTACCCGATTTACAAGCAGTATCTCTTGCAATATCAACTTTCTTAACTACACATCACTCAGGAGTTGTAATACTTGACGGCCTAGAATACCTGCTAAGTGCATTTGGCTTTGATTCTGTGTACCGATTCATCCAAGAAAAACGCTTTGACTTCCTTGAAAATGACGCACTACTTCTAATCCCAATTATAATGGCAACACTTAGTGAAAGAGAAAAAGCACTTCTTACAAGCGAACTAAAACTCCTAACATAAAAACAAACCACACACAACACAATTACTCAAAAACAAAAATACTTTCTATTTTCATCAAAAATTATCAATACTTAATGTAACAAAATGATTTCAATAATTATCTAATCGCACTATCGTAACCTAATTTTTCCTTACCCTTACAGTGTTCTATAAATTGTTGCCAAGTATTCGCTATTGATCCAGTCCACAAGCTTATCTTTTATAGCTCTAAATGATGTACAGCATAATTATACGATAAGTAAGAAAAGCAAAAAATTTGAATCCTTTTTATTTTTCTTTATTAAAGTGTATTTTTACGAAATAATTGGCTAGTTAGTATTGTTTAAACCAAAAGTTAAAATAATAAGATGTTATGCTAAAAAACAGCTAAACCTGAGTGGATGCTATTGTCAGATAGGGACACTGTTTACAATAAAATATTCACTAATGAAATTAACATAGAAAATGAACATGAACTAAAGATGGCTATTCAGGTTCTTTCAGCATCATTAGACGGTATACTTGTATTAGATAAGAAAGGCTTCATAATCTATGGAAATGAAGCTATTTTTAAAATGTATGGCGCATCAAATAAAGATGAATTAGTAGGTAAACATGTGCTTGATTTTGTAGCTGAACAAGATAAATCTAAAATCGCCGAAAAATCTGCAGAATGCGCAAAAGGCAATAGGTGGGGCGGAATTTTTAACGCTAAAGCAAAAGACGGCACTTTATGTCCTGTGGAAATATCTGTTACACCTTTAATAAATCACCAAGGCGAAATTATCGGTGCTATAGATATAATTCGCGATGTAACATCACGATTAAAAATCCAAAAAGAACTTGAAGAGGCTAACCAGAAACTTCGTGTGCTTGGCGGACTTGTTAGACATGATATTGCTAATTCACTAAGTGTACTCAATGGTCACTGCTATTTAGCAAAAAAGAGTGGAAAAATTGAACCCCTTATCTATGCCATAGAACGTGCCGTCTCACAAATACAAACAATACTTACCTTCTCTAGAGATTATGAACATTTGGGAACCGAACAATTATGCTGGGTAGATGTAGAAAACGTCTTTAATGAAGCAATAACAACCTTTCCAGAATTAAAAGACATAACCATCACATCTAAATGCAGTGGTCTTTATGTTTGGGCAGACTCACTACTACGAGAATTATTCTGCAACCTTATAAGTAACACAACAAAATACGGCGTCAAAACTACACAGGTTACTTTAAGCTACAAAAATGAGCCTAACCAACTAACTTTAATTTATGAAGATGACGGTGTAGGAGTACCTTTAACTGATAAACAACACATTTTCAATAAAGGCTACGGCAAAGGCACCGGTTTAGGATTATATTTAATACAAAAAATAATAAACGTATACGGCTGGCAAATACATGAAGCAGGCATAGAAGGCGAAGGCGCCAAATTCATAATAAACATTCCTAACAATAAATATAAACTAACCAACCAGCAAACTAACTAGCTAATAATACAAACCATGGCTAACCTAACAGTTAAGATTGAAAGATAAATACAACAATTTCACAATTTATTTTTAAATTTTGACTGCAAAAATGCTTAGTAATTATTCAAAGCATTTTAGTAACAAAAATTATGCATTAAAAAGAATAACTATGAATATAAAACTTTGCAATGTCTGTTATGTGCATCGCAAGGCTTTTATTCTTAGTACTCTGAACGGATTTCAGAGGAACGATCAAAATGACATTCGAATCAAGTAAAACGTTAGGCGGTATTGGCGCACTTTTGCTATTCATCGGTATGATCCCACCAGTTAGTGGTATGTCATATGGCGTCTTAGCACTCATAGGTTTAATCCTTTTACTCATCGGCATGAAAGGGCTAGCTGATTATTATAGAGAAGCAGGAATATTTAACAATGCACTCTATGCAACAATAGTTGGCATAGTAGGTGCTGTAGCTTTAGTCGGTGTTGCAGTGGGTGTACTTTTTGCACAAGCCGAAGATATCATAAGAGAAATATATCCTACCTGGGACGGATCCTGGACAAGCCTTGGACAACTTAACCCTGCAGATGTAAATACTGAAATAGCTTTCAGTAACTTTGCACCTTTTCTAGCAACAATACTTCTAATGTTCGTAGGCGTTTTCATAATAATACTAATAGTAACAATCCTATACAGAAAATCCTTAACCTTATTACGTGACCGTTCAGGCGTTGGCTTATTTGGTTCTGCAGGAACCGTACTGCTAATCGGTGGAGTTCTAACAATAGTATTCGGCTTAGGCTTAATCTTAGTCTGGATAGCCATTTTGCTTGTTGCCATCGCATTCTTCCAACTCAGAGAACCCACAGCCCAAACTCCTCCACCATACCAATATCCACCCCAATACCCACCACAACAAACCTAACCAAACAATACCACAAAAATATACAACAAACTTTCCTTTCTTTTTTTAAGCTCGCTTGCATGATAGCATTTTCATAATTAAAACTGATTTATCAAAGGCGAAAGCTATATTTTGTTTTTACAACTAACAATGTTAAGCCTTAGAGAGGCGTTTCACGTTATGGATGAAGCTACTGATGAAATTGTAGAAGACAAAAAAGATCGTGTGAAGGAATTGACAGAGCAGCTAGATGCAGAGAAGAAACGCAGCGAAGATTATTGTATGCGCCTAAAGTATCTGCAGGCAGATTTTGAAAACCTGCGTAAAAGGTGTGACCGAGAAATACAGCAAGTTAGTCAATATAGCAATGAGCGTATAATACTTCAGTTACTAGAAGTGGTCGATGAATTGGAGCTTGCTGTAAAAACCGCAGAAAACTGTGATTCAGCAACAAATCTTATCACAGGTGTACAAATGACCCTCAAGAGGCTGCGAAAAGTTCTTGAGCAAGAAGGTGTCTCTGCAATAGAAAGTGAAGGAAAGCCTTTTGACCCCTCAAAACACAATGCTATCGCTGCAATAGAACGCAGTGACATAGATGGCTGTGTAGTATTAGAGGAAGTTCGAAAAGGCTATATCATGAAAGAGAAAGTAATACGACCAAGCATAGTCAAAGTTTCAGTTAAACCAGCCTCAAAGTAACAAAATAAGGAGGAAAAAACAAGTGAGTAATTCTCAAAGTGGAGAAAAAGTATTAGGTATAGATTTAGGAACTACAAACTCAGCAGCCGCCGTATTCGAAGGCGGACGCTCAACCGTCATTCCAAGCGCTGAAGGCCCCACAATGGCGGGTAAAATGTTTCCCTCAGTTGTAGCCTTCACCAAAGACGGTCAACTATTAGTCGGCGAGCCGGCAAAACGCCAAGCAACAGCCAATCCCCAAGGCACAATTTACGAAATAAAACGTAAAATGGGCACCGACTACAAAGTCAACATACAAGGAAAAGAATACACACCCCAACAAATCAGCGCTTTTATACTTCAAAAAATCAAAAAAGATGCAGAAACCTATCTAGGCACAAACATCAAAAAAGCCGTAATTACAGTCCCAGCACACTTTGACGACAACCAACGTCAAGCCACAAAAGATGCAGGCGAAATAGCAGGCTTAGAAGTAATGCGCATCATTAACGAACCAACAGCTGCTTGCCTTGCCTACGGAATAGACAAACTAGAAAAAGAAATGAAAATTCTAGTTTTCAGCTTCGGCGGAGGAACCCACGACGTTACCCTAATGGACTTTGGCAAAGGCGTCTTCCAAGTATTAAGCACAAGCGGCGATACCCAACTAGGCGGCACTGATGTCGATAAGGCAATAATGGACTATATAATTGAAGAATTCAAAAGACAAACAGGCGTTGATGTCACCAACGACCAAATGGCCATGTCCAGACTAAAAGAAGCAGCTGAAAAAGCAAAAATCGAACTTACCACTTTAATGACCACAGACATCGATTTACCCTTCTTAACAGTCACAAGCGCAGGCCCACAACACTTACACTTAACCTTAACCAGAACCAAACTTGAAGCATTAGCCCAACCAGTAGTGCAGAAAACTGAAAGAACCCTACTTAAAGCCCTTGAAGACGCAAAACTAACCCCTGCCCAAGTTGATAAAATCATCCTTATTGGCGGAATGACCCGAATGCCCCTAGTTCAAAGATTTGTTGAACAAATCTTAGGCAAAGCACCTGAACGCGGCTTAGACCCCATGGAAGCTGTAGCAATCGGAGCAGCCATCCAAGGCGGAGTAATCACAGGCGAAGTAACAGACCTGCTCTTACTAGACGTAACCCCGCTTTCGTTAGGTGTTGAAACTATGGGTGGCGTCTTTACCAAAATCATTGAAAAGAACACTACCATACCTACCAAGAAAACCCAAGTGTTCACAACCGCCGCTGACTTCCAAACCGCAGTAACAGTTCACGTACTCCAAGGCGAACGTCAAATGGCCGCAGATAACGTATCTTTAGGACACTTTAACCTAGAAGGCTTACCTCCAGCACCTAGAGGTGTACCTCAAATCGAAGTAACCTATGATATTGACGCAAACGGCATACTCAACGTAACTGCAAAAGACCGCGGCACAGGTAAAGAAGCAAAAATCCGAATAACCGCTTCAACAAAGCTTTCCAAAGAAGACAAAGAACGAATGATAAAAGAGAGTGAACAGTTTGCAGAGCAAGATAAGAAGAAACGAGAAGAAGCCGAACTTAGAAACAATGCTGACAGCTTACTTTACACAGCTGAGAAAACCAAAAAAGACCTTCAAGATAAACTCACAGCAGAACAAAGCGGCAAAATCGATACTGCAGTAACAGCTCTCAAAGATGCACTTGCAAAAACTGACATGGCAGAAGTTAAAACCAAGAGCGATGAACTAACCAAAGTACTTCAAGAAGTAGGGACAGCTATCTACCAGCAAGCCGCAGCCGCAGAACAAGCCCAACAAGCCCAACAAGCACAAGCAGGAGCTCAAGAGCAAGCAGGAACCGGACCAGAACCACAACCAGGACAAGCACCACCAGACGGTCAACGAGTAGTCGACTCTGAAGATTATAAGGTTAAGTAATAGCCAAAAACCTTTTTTCTTCCCTTCTTTATTCTCGAGTACGTGCGGTAAACGCTTATGGCAGCTGAAAAACGTGACTATTACGAAGTTTTAGGCGTATCTAAAGAGTCTTCAAAAGACCAAATTAAAGACGCCTACCGGAAACTGGCAATGCAGTATCACCCTGATAGAAACAAATCACCTGAAGCGGAAGAAAAATTCAAAGAAATCAGTGAAGCTTACGCAGTACTATCTGATGATCAGAAACGCCAACAATACGACACGCTAGGTCACCAAGGCTTTGATCAACAATACACTCAAGAAGACATATTCCGCGGAGCTGATTTTGATACAATCTTTGGCGGCGGCTTTAACGATATATTTCGCATGTTCTTCGGCGGAGGATTTGGAGGTTTTGGAGGCGGCTACGATCGTCCAAGTCGAGGTCAAGACCTTGCATATGATCTAAATATAACTCTTGAAGAAGCTGCAAAAGGTACAGAAAAAGAAATCGAAATTCCGCGAACAGAAAAATGTGACGTATGCAACGGTTCTGGCGCATCTCCTGGTTCACAAGTAAAAACATGCCCTAGATGTAACGGTGCAGGCCGAATTCAAAGCATGCGCAGAAGCGCCCTTGGCACCTACGTACAGGTTACCCCTTGCCCTGAATGCCGAGGAAAGGGCCGCATAATCACTACGCCATGTAAAAACTGTAGCGGATCAGGCTTAATGCGCAAACGTCGAAAAATCACAGTTAGAGTACCTATGGGCATTGATGAAGGCTACCAGCTACGCCTAAGAGGCGAAGGCGACATGGCCACAGAAGGTGGCCAACCTGGCGATTTGTACGTAATAGTTCACATATTGCCTCATCAACAATTCGTAAGAGACGATGCTGACTTACATTACCTACTTATGATAAGCTACCCCCAAGCCGCGCTAGGCACAGAAGTAACCATACCCACCCTTGAAGAACCTACAACAATAAAGATACATTCAGGAACACAAGTAGGCGAAGTCATCCGCGTCAAAGGCAAAGGTATGCCTCGATTTAGAGGCTACGGAAAAGGAGACCTGCTTGTCAGAGTCGGAATTTCTGTACCTGAAAAACTTACATCCCAACAGCGAACACTACTAGAACAGCTTTCAAAAGAATTCGGCGAAACACCTCCAAAAAGCCGAAAATTCCGATTCTAATAAACAACCACTCAACCCCTTTTTCCAATATTTACAATCAACTAAACATACATTCAATTTTTCACCCAAAATGATAGCTAAAGATAATGCTTAAATCCGCATTTTCTTATCCCTCTACTAGGTGGATTTATGGTTTATTGTAGTCATTGTGGAAACCAAATTTCCGACGATGCATATTTTTGCCCTAAATGTGGAACCAGAACCCAAGCAGGAATTAACGCCGGCGCAGCTGAATCCTCAGATGAAATGCGTGAAACTTTAATTCGGCTAAGCAAAGAAATGGAAAAAGCCTTCATCATCGCAGCTAGAAATGTTCAAGACGCTTTTGATACAGCTAAGAAAAACGTTCAGAAAACAATGGTCAAAGAAGTTATTGTTTGTCCAAACTGCAATGAAAAAAACCCAACAAACGCTTCATACTGCCACAAATGCGGTACAAAACTAAAACCTCAAACAACCTCAACAACTACAACAGAAGAAACAACACAAGAAAGCACCTAACAAAAACCAACAAAACCGCAAATTAACCAAACCCTTTTTTCAATCAACCCGAAACTTTTCCAGTAACTACTACTAAGTCACATAGGTATACTTCTTAAGTATTTATTCCACAAGTAGGCTGCTGCGTATCCTGCAACCGCTCCTGTGATTGGACCGAAAAATGCAACCATCATATCCATCATAGGTGAAGCAACAATGATTTGCGGGAATAAAGTTGTTGCATAGTAACTGATAAAACCTATTATAAGTGTACTACACGCCATAGCATACATAAGCTTATTACGATTAACACCTTGACTGCTAGCTTTCACCTTAAAAACCTTCATAAATACATCAACTAGCACACCATAAAGAATAGAGTAAATTATTGAAAACGGAATTAGGCTCGGTCGAAGTAACCCCGTAAGCGTGCCACCTGCTGCACCTACATATGTAGCTCCAATATCCTTGACAAAAAGCGCACTTAATGCTAGCAAGATCGCATCAACAGCTATTAGGATTTTATCGATAGGTGATGGAACAAAAAGCCTTGTTACAGCCATTATCGAACCGAACAATGCAACGATGATTAACCGGTAAGTCTTTTGCACAGGCACTCGTGTCCTTCTCTAACTTAAGACAAACCTAGATTTAAAAACATTAACAAAAAAAGCAACAATTTACTAAAAACTAAACTACTACAACTAAACGACCGAAAAATAACCTATGGACGCTAGCCAATACAATAATACTATGCTTATGATGTGGATAGAAAAATAAGTATCCACAATAATTAAACAAGAAAATACCTAAAATGTATACTTAAAAGAATTTACTACCTTAACCTACCGTTACTGTCAACTAAGCTTATTTACCTTATAATTTAATATAATTTAGTTTAGTTTAGTTTAACTTAATTTGTTTTGTTTTTGTTTTGTTTGGTTGATTGAGTAATACGTTATATTGGTGCAATAAGTAGTGGTTTATAGATTATTATTTTGTTTGATTCTTTAAAAATTGCTAGATTGTGTTTTTGTGCAAATAATTGTAATGCAAGTTGGTTTTCAACGTCAAGGTTTTTTGTAATGTGTAGTTGATATCCTTGTGCGATGCGGTTTTGCGGGTTTGAAGGTACAATAGCCATTTGTAAGTTTCCCCTAATTCCGTATACTGATAGTTCTTTGCTTAACTGTGTTGCCTGTTTTTTATTCATATAATTCGCCTACCTTAGATTATACTTCTACTCACAAGCACGATATATGGAATTGTGACTACCTTAATACAACAACGCATACACAAAACATCATAAAGGGTCCAGTTTAGCTATTTGTGTTTGTTTATCAGTTATGTTGTTGTAGCTCTACGGTCACATAGTTAAAATAGAGTGCTAAAATATTATCTAGTAGTTTTCGGAGGCATAGTCATGAGAAAACTAGCCTTTCTGTTTTCTATTTTATTAGCTGTTTTGTTAACAGCGTCAGTTCATAGTACTGTATTTGTGTCTGCTCAAACAGAATTGACTTCCTATTTAGGTAGTTCAATACCTGATGATGAAATTGACGGTGTTCTTGGAGATGAATGGTCTGATGCAGGCAAATATAGTAATGTCACAATTAATCCAAATGGTACAGCAGAAATCTGGACAAAACACGATGAAACCTATTTGTATATAGGCTTATCTTTCAATGCTAATTCAGATAATCCTTGGGTTGCATTTCAGTTTATTGATTGGGAATGTATGCAAACAGATGCGGATGGCGCACTTTTTGGGCACGATGACTTTTCTGCTAACGGCTATACAGATATTACTTTTAAAGAAAGACCTCAAATTATAGAAGATAGTGTACAAGACGGAGTAGGCGCTATTAGCGTTGATTCTTCAAATACAGTTACTGTTGAATTGAAAAAGCCTTTAGATAGTAATCATGTTGACGAAAAAGATGTGGCTTGGACTGTTGGTAACCAATACTCATTAATAATTATGTGGGACTCTGACGGAGGCGGAAGCAGTGGCGGAACAACAAGCCATAGAGCTGGAAACAGCCAATCAACATCAATTACTCTTAGCAACGAAGCCATACCAGAATTTTCAACTATTATATTTATTACTATACTATGCATTGGCGTCGTAATGGCTTTGATATACCGAATAAAAAATAGATAATCAACTAAATTCAAAATGTATGTTGCTATACTAATACGTATTATCAGGGCGGTGAATTAAAAATCCTTATTTTACCGATACGCCTTATGTTTTCTTGTTTATCAAATATCTGCCTTTTTGGTGCATGAATATGAATTCTAAGGATTCATCGTTATCGAATTCTGATTCTGAGTCTACACATACAAACGTTGCCAAAACCACCAAGTTACCTACTGATACAAAAATTATTGACGAAAAAGTTCTCGGGCAAGGAGAAGAAAAGTACCGTCTAGTTTTTGATTCAATAAATGAAGGAATTGCATTTTTAGGCGTAATCTATAGCCCTGAAGGAACTCCAATTGATTATGTATTTATTGACCTTAACTCCGCTTATGAAAACATTTTTGGAATTAGAAAACTTGACCGAATCGGTAAAAGTACATCTGAATTTTTTGATCAAGCAAATTTTTTTGAAGCATTTAGCAAAGCTGCCTTAACCAATAAACCTGTGGTCTTTGAAACATATGCTGCCTACATACAACGGTTTCTGAAAATTTTTATTTGTCCAATTAAAAAAGAGGTTCTTATAACCATCATTTCTGATATAACCGACTTGAAAATGTCTGATGAAGCATTAAGAGAAAGTGATGCACGACGCCGCTCACTGTTTACTTACATGCTTGACGGTTATGCATATTGCCAAATGGTTTACAATGAAACTGGAAAACCTATAGACTTTATCTATTTAGAAACAAACGAGGCTTTTGAAAAGTTAACCGGTCTTAAAAATGAAAATGTAACTGGGAAAAAGATTTCAGAAATTATTCCTGAAGCAATAGGTGCTGCACCAGAAGTTTTTGAAATATATAGCAAAGTAGCCTTAACAGGCAAAGCTGAACGATTTGAATTTTATTTTAGTCCCCTCAATAGATGGTTTGACATTTCTGTATTTAGCCCAAAAAAAGGCTTTTTTATTAGCGTATTTGACAACATTACTGACCGTAAACAAATGCAAGCACAACTTGAAAAGTACGCTACAAACCTAGAACGACTTGTAGATGAGCGAACTAAACAACTTAAAGAAGCTGAACGGCTAGCCGCAATAGGCCAAACTGCAGGTGTTGTAGCACATGACATAAGAGACCCTTTACAGTCTATAGTCAATGAACTATACTTAGTCAAATCTGAATTATCAGATTTACCTGCAAGTTGTGATGCAACTTCAATAAAAGATAGCATATCCTCGATTGAGAAACGAGTTAGCAATATTGTAAAGGTATCTTGGGATCTACAAGACTTCACTCGCCCATTAAAGCCTAATCTAACAAATGTGGATCTATGCAAAGTAATGCCTGAAGTTGTTTCTTCTGTTGAAGTACCTGAGAATATAGATGTAAAAATTACTTGCGATAAAAAAATGACGCAAATTAAACTTGATAGCGCATTTTTCAAGAGAATATTAACAAATTTAGTTGTCAACGCCATTGACGCTATGCCCTACGGTGGCACCCTTATTATAAATGCGTTCCCAAAAGATGATAAAGCTACTATTACCGTAAAAGACACTAGCTCTGGTTTTTCAGAAGAAGTAAAATCCAAATTATGGAGCCCACTATTTACCACAGACGTAAAATGGCAAGGGTTCGGCTTAGCAGTAGCAAAACGACTTACAGAATCACTAGGTGGAACTATAAGTTTTGAAAGTGAAATTGGCAAAGGAACACAATTCACACTTGAATTTCCATTAATCTAAGTTACTCATACAAAATAACCAAAAAATATTATAAAAAATTTAGTTATTGTATAGAAATTCAAGTCCTTTTTGTAGACTTATTTCTGCTTTAAATCCAAGTTTTTTTACTGCTTTATCCGGGTCACCATAGCTAAAGCGTATATCGCCTATTCTTGCAGGATTATGAGTTATAGTTAAGTTTTTTTGAGTTACTTGTTTTAATGTTTCTGCTAGATCGTTAATGCTTGTTGGAGTGCCTGTGCATACATTAAATACTTCACTTTTTAATCCCTTAGCTTCAACAGCTAGAGTCAAGGCTTGTGCGATATCACTTACGTAGATAAAATCGCGGGTTTGCTCTCCATCGCCTTCAACTGTTAATGCTTCCCCATTTTGAGCTTTACGCAAAAATTTTGTAATAACCCCACTATACGGACTGTTTTCGTTCTTCGGTCCATAGACGTTAAAAAAGCGCATTGCTACTGTTTCTGTATTATAGCATATGGAGAATGCAGTCAGGTAAGCTTCACATGCAGCTTTTGATGCCGCATAAGGAGAAATCGGTTGCAGGGGAGTATTTTCTTGGACCGGTAATGTTTTCACATCACCATACACTGCTGTAGATGAGGCAAAAACAATTTTTTTAACTTCTGTATTTACCATTTGATGTAACAGATTTAGCGTTCCTGTAACGTTAACATCATGGGTTAAGAACGGATCTTTTACAGAAGCAGTAACATCGATTAATGCTGCTAAATGTACCACACTATCGATACCTAATAGAGCATTGCGCATTTCATCTGGACTGCGAATATCTCCTTTAATAAAACTAAAATTTTTATGCTCACTAACTTTATCTAGATTTTCTAGTTTACCTGTATACAAGTTATCAAATACAACTACTTCATGATTTCTCTTTAAAAGTTGGGGAACCAAATTTGAACCAATAAAGCCAGCTCCGCCAGTGACAAGAATACGCATATCTATTCACTAACTTGGTTGTTATACAGTCACTTAAACTATTTGGCCATCAAATTCGCCGATAACAAGCACATATTATCCTATAAAATTGGTCGGCAAGCACTTTTGTTTCTATATAGATTGTTAAAGAACCGATATGCTGAAATAGATTTTGTACTCCAGTGTAATTAAGTCGTGTTACGAGGGTTATGAGTTGATTCCGATTAATATGCCAAAGATTGGTCAAGAGGAAATTGATGCTGTTGTTTCAGTAATGAAAAGCGGCATGCTCACTAGCAGCTTAGGTGCAGGACCTAAAGTATTAGAATTTGAAAAAAACTTTGCCTGCTTTGCCGGTGTTAAACATGCTATAGCGGTAAATACTGGCACTGCAGCTTTACATGCATCAATACTAGCTGCCCAACTTAAAGCTGGTGATGAAGTAATTTTACCAAGCTTTACTTTTGTAGCTACTGCTGAAGCTGTCGCCTTGTCTGGAGCTAAAGTAGTCTTCGCAGACATAGACCCTCTCACATACACCTTATCGCCCACAGCAGTTAAAAACGCCCTTACTTCGAAGACTAAAGCGATAATTCCTGTAGACCTATATGGATTACCCGCTAACACTAAATCTATCAAAGAGTTAGCAGCCGCACACGACTTAATTGTGATTGAGGACTGTGCCCAGTCTCATGGTGCTTGCTATGAAGGTAGGCCTGCAGGTGCATTAGCTGATATGGCTTGCTGGAGTTTGTATGCAGCAAAAAATATTGGTACTGGCGAAGGCGGAGTAGTTACTACTGATAGCGATGAGCTAGCTGAAAAGGTTCGTATGGTACGTACACATGGTGAAAAAGTCAAATACACTTCACTTATGCTTGGAACAAATTATCGCATGACTGAAATCCAAGCAGCCATAGGTATAATTCAATTAAGAAAGTTGCCTGAGTTTTTTAATAAGCGATCTCAAAACGCCAAACAGCTAACAAAGTTACTACAAAACTCAAATAGACTAAACCTACCAACCATACCTAATAATTCAAGTCCTAGCTGGTATCTTTATACTGTAAGAATAAAAGATGCAACTGAAGAAGAACGAAACCACATCATAAAAGCTATGCATGATAAAGGCTATGGCGCTGAAGCATATTATCCAACTCCAGTTCACCAGATGCCTTACTATAAACAAAGCTTTGGCTTATTCAATTTACCTGAAACTGAAAAAGCAGCTAAACAAGTAATATCTCTACCTATACACCCAGGCGTGACAGAAGAGCAAATAAATGATATTGCAAAAGAATTCTTAAACCTATTATAACACTTTCTATTTATCATCCTTTTCTTTTATAGCTTGGTTAAAAATCGTTATCCATTTAGCAAACATTTAGCTGTATTCAAATTAAGTATGCCATAAAGTTGAATTGTCTACTTGATGCTGATACAATTTGTTTTATCATCTATTCCTTGATAGCTTGATTGTTCTATTAGTTTAATTTTTTATTGATTATTCTTCTATAAGACTAAAGTGTTATTTAGAAAAATTTTAATGTCTCTAATCTAAAGGGCTACTGTTTGATTGAGATGAAATGTAAATTTGTTGCTGCAATTTTAATTTTTTCTCTTGTAAATGCCTCACTTCTAATAGGTGTTAACTCAGCAATTTCCCAACTTAGCAATGAATTTTACATTCAAAGTGACGGCAGCGTTATAGGAACTAACAATATCCAACGTATAGGTAATGTTTACACTTTTTCTGGTAATATTGCTGGTTCGCTTGTTGTTGAAAAAGATAATATCGTAATTGACGGTGCAGGTTACCTGCTGCAAAGTCCACGTCACAATGGACTAGACTTATCTGATAGAGTAAATGTAACAATAAAAAATACGAAAATAACCCAAGAAACTGGAAACTGCCTTAACCTGAGAAATACCCTAAACTGTCTTATTCAAAATAACACCATTTTCGGGTCACCTAGAACTTCTTCTCTTTCTCCTTCTTGGTGGGCTGGACCTATTGCAATAGCAATTTCACATTCAAGCAATAATACGTTTAAAGATAACAACTTTTCAAGTTGCTTTTCAGCTTTTTCAGCACGCAACTCTGATACCAATCTCTTCTTAGATAATAACATTGTAGACTGCAGGGAAGGCATTCAGCTCCAAAATGTAACTGACTGTACTTTCAGAAACAATCATCTAAGTAATAGCAGTTTTATTCTACGAGCATCTTCTGAATATGGATTCAATAATGATATTGATACTTCTAATACGATTGATGAACAACCAATAATTTATTGGATTAACGAAAAAAATCAAGTTGTACCAGATGATGCTGCATTTGTAGCATTGATTAACTGTTTTAACATAACTGCCAAAAATATCACTCCTCTAAGTATCTTATGTGTCTTGACAACCAATTCTTCTTTAACAGATATCAAAATTGCAGACACTTGGGGGTCAGGAATAGACCTAATACATTGCTCAAATGTTATTATCCTCAACAGCAATATTTCCGATAGGGGTAACTTAGGAATCAGTTTAGATAACTCTTCAAAAGTTACCATTAGCAACTGCACTATCAAAAAATGTGCCAACCACGGCATAGAACTTATAAATTCAAGCAACAATCTCATTACTAAAAATACCTTCACAAGTAATGGTAATGCCATCACTTCCAATAGTGACTCAAAAAGAAATAACATCACAGAAAATATTTTCACAGCAAATCAAGTAGCTTGCCACATCACTAATGACAATACCGCAGTAATTTCTAATAATACTTATACAGGAAACAAAGAGAGTGTACAGTTAAGAAACTGTTCAGTTGATCTAACTGAAAATGTGTTTAAAAATAATCAACTGGCTATTAGCATTGCAGGATCAAACAACCTGCTTAAAAATAATCGGCTAGAAAATAATACTAAGAATCTAAGTTTTCCCGAGTTCGCAACACAGTTTCACGGATATCTTCATACAGTCGATGTAATACATAACGATGTTGATATGTCAAATACGATTGATGGTCGACCGATTATTTATTGGATAAATCAGCACAACAAAATCGTACCTCCAGACGCATCATTAGTGCTCTTAATGTCTTGCACTAACATTACCGCTCAAGACCTGTATCTAACAGGAAATGAACAAGGCTTAGTTGTAATCGACACACAAAATTCAACAATAAACGGCAACACCATAATTACCAACACCCTTGGCGTAGGCATATTCAAATCGTACAACAATATTTTTTCCGAAAACTACATAGCAAAAAATATGGTTGGCATGCGTATAGATAACTCTGAAAATAACCTTATAGTAAATAACTCTTTTATAGAAAACAAAGGCACCTCAAACGGATTTGCAATAATATTTACTGGAAACCAAAAAGACAACACCATAATCCGCAACGACTTTATCGACAGCCGTGTCATACCAATGCTCCAAATATCTATCAACAAATTTGACGGGCCTGGATGGGGTAATATTTGGAACGACTCAACATCAGGCAACTACTGGAGTGACTATCAAACTCGCTACCAAAATTCCTCTGAAATAGATAACACTGGGATAGGCAACACACCTTTTGTAATAAACGAAAACAACATCGATTACAAACCAATACTACAGCCATTAAATCAAGCCACCCCTCTTCCATCCCCTTCACCAACAATTCCCGCTAGCCCCACAATATCTCCCCAGATTACACCTTCTCCATCACTATCTGCACCTACGCCTTCCAATACTACAACACAACCTGAACCATCTATAACCACAATAATCACAATAATACTTGCAACATTAAGCATAGTAATTGCAGGCGCATTTCTATTGAGAAAAAAGTACACAAAATTATAAAATAAACTAAAATATAGTTTTGGTCTACCATTAGCAATTTTATTTTTTTTATTCTGTAAATTTAAAATACCCAATTTATCCGGTTGATCTATATTGTTTGCATTTTATCGGTCGGTAGCCGACCTACAATATTATAAATACTAAAACATTGCAAAAGAATCTGTTAATCATAAAAATCGAAAAAATATACCCATAAAAAAATGGTCACAAGTAGAATAGTAATCTTGCCAGTACATCATGTACTGCCTAAAAAACAACTATTTCGTAGTGAGATAAACTAATGCAAAAAGACATTACAGCCTCTCAACGGCCGCCACAGATATTAAAATATTTCAAGTTAGGCGGATTCGATTTAGAAGAAGTAGATGTTCTTGTACGGTTAGGACTTACTAACAGGCAAGCACGAGTTTATCTGTCCTTATCAAAGTCTGGGTGCGGAAAAGCAAAAACTATTGCAGATCTTTCCTTTGTTAACCGTCAAGAAATTTATCGCGTACTTGAAGATTTACAACAAATGGGGCTGGTTCAAAAAAATGTTTCAGTACCTACCACTTATACGGCAACACCATTAGCCGATGTAATTAAAATGTTACTTGAGCAAAAACGCACAGAATTAACATTTATTCGTCAAAAGACTAAACAGTTAATAAAAAAACTTCAAAGCAGTCCATATCCACTTACTGTTGAGCCTGAAAGACAAAATCATTTAGGCACCATATTTGAAGGCGACCGATGTAAAAAGTATCGCCAAACAATAACTACAGCCCGCCAAAGCATAAACATAGTAACTAGCTGGAAACGCTTTAAACAAATAACAACTCTGCTCGAAACTTCCCTGCAACAAGCACTCCAAAAACACATACCTATCCAGATAGTAACTGAAAAACCATCAAATCAGTCTCTTCCAAACTGGGTCATTATCGCCCAAACATCAAATAAGAAACCACCATTAAAATTAAAAATCGTTTCAAAACTACCTAATGCTTCAATAGTAATATTTGATCAGAAATTAGTTGCAGTAGCCTTTCACCCAGAATCTAGCATAACTCAAGGTCCAGACCTTTGGACCACCAATCCGGCTCTCTTAGCACTAAGCCAAACATATTTCAACATAATCTGGACACAAACAAACACAACTAACGAATAATCTCCATAACAATATTCAACTCCTCTACTAATCGCGTAAGTAAAAATATTTAGTCATATAATTGAGTAAAATTTTACATACCAACCAATTCTGCTTGCTTAGCTAATTTCTTGTTAAAAATATTATTTTTTGAGTATGTGTTAAATATGGCTCTTTTTGATTATATGATTAAAACATTAAGGTGCTAATGGCAGTTTGAGTTCCAATTCTGGTAATAACTTAAGTGAGTTGCATAGGCAAATTGTGGCCTTTTGTAGACACATTGCTGGTTCTTACAAAATAGCTGCCATCTGTCAGTCTGATGACTATACTATAGAGGTACCAAGCACAAAATCTACTGTTGAAGTTCTAACTGTTATCCGTGATTTCCAGCCTCGATTAATGAGTTATGTTCGTATTATCGAGGGTAGAAACGTTGTATTTTTCGCTGTAGATCAGTGGATTTTTGAAAGAGATGTTGATCGCGGCTTTCTAGGTGAAGCACTAGCCCGTTTACTGATTTTTCCTTATAATGGTTTAATTAATGCTAATTATTTACGGCTTCAAGAAGTAAAATTAAAGAAACGTTTGATACTTGAACTATTAGAAAACATGGTAATTAGCTATCCCGAGTTTTCATATAGTATGCGTATTAAGCCAGAATATTTTATGTATGAAGTTGTGCTTAGTCGTGTTCGCGTTTTCCCACCAATGGCTTATGGCGCTTCAGCATTTCTAAGTGGTAATGTTGAAAAAAATAAAATCAACTTTGTTCTAAGCGGCTACATTGACGCCTTAAAACAACTTGAAACAGAAGCCTTCATCAAGTATGTAAACGGCGATGTGATGATGTCCACAACATTTGTGGATGCAAGCAAAAACCCAAAGGTCCGCTTCATTAATACAATAAAAAATGCGCCCAGAGCTTTATTCTCCTCCCTATTTGGTGTATTCCCACAACTACTTAATTTCCTTACCCAAAACGCTGAAGCCTTCCTTAGCTTCCAAATGCTGCCATGGCGTAACGATTTTGATTTTGAAAAAAACTTTGTTAACCCACAAAAATTCGTTTTCGTACCAACTTCTAAAGGCCTCGTCTCGTTAGCTGATAAAGTTGACATCCGCGGCTATGTGCAAAAAGTGCTTTCAACAGAATATGAAAAAATACATGTTCGAGAATTCGGAGGCTTTTTGAACGATGTCTACCTTATCGAGGCACGCACTGACCATACAGAAAAGAAAATAATTGTCAAACGATTCAAAGACTTATCTAGCTTCAAATGGTTCCCACTTTCAATGTGGTCAGCTGGAGCGCGAAGCTTTGCCCTTCTTGGAAGATCCCGCTTAGAACGAGAATGCGCTATAAACGAGTTTCTAAATACCCAAGGCTTTAATGTTCCAAAAATTCTCCATGTAAGCACAAACGAGCGCCTAGTGTTTATGGAATTTTTAGAAGGCGATAATTTAAGTTACGTTGTTAAGCAGATTGCTAAAGCTTCTGATACCTCAGAAATTGACTCAGAGCTCAACTTGATTACACAAGCAGGAGAGCTATACGCTAACGTACACTCATTAGGTGTTGTACTTGGAGATACCAAACCTGACAATATTATGGTTACCCCATCAAGTAACTTATTCCTATTTGACTTCGAACAGGCTAGCAGAAGCGGCGATAAAGCGTGGGACGTAGCTGAATTTCTCTACTACTCAGGCCATTATCTACCACTTAACGGGGAACGTAAAGCCGAAATTTTAGCCAACGCATTCATAGCTGGCTATCTTTCAGCAGGAGGAAAAGTTGAAACAATTAAGGCCGCTGCTCAACCTAAATACACACGTGTATTTAGCATATTTACTCTACCAAGCATACTGCTTGTTATGGCATCGGTCTGCCGAAAGACTAAACCAAAAAAGTAAAAACCGGCTCACCCCTATTTACACATAGGGAACATGCATGGTCAAAGCTACTACCAGCTTAACCTTCTATGGCGGAGTTAACGAAATTGGCGGAAATAAAATTCTAATTCAGGACCACGACACCCGCATATTCTTTGACTTTGGCATGTCCTTTAGCATGAAAAAACAGTACTATTCACCACCCTTCCTTTCACCACGTAGTGAAATTAGCCTGCAAGAGCTAGGAATATTACCTAAAATTGAGGGCCTTTACAAGTTTGACCCAAATCCGCCGCAAACAGACGCAGTTTTTATATCTCATGGACACTTAGACCACACAGCTTACCTATCTTTTGTCAAACGAGAAATTCCTATTTACTGTGGTGAAACAACCCAAACCATGCTGCAAACATTAAGTACGGTACGTAGAACCGATTTAGAATTCAACGTTTCTGATTTAAATTTCAAAACATTTCGAACAGGTAATAAAATAGCGGTTGGCAGCATAGAAGTTGAACCCTGCCACGTTGACCATTCGGTGCCTGGTGCATACGGTTTTATAATTCATACTTCAAACGGTTCAATTGTTTATACTGGCGATTTTCGTGATCATGGTGCTAAACCTAAAATGACTTGGGAGTTTATTGAGCACGCCAAAGAAGCTGAACCCGTGGCAGTCATTACTGAAGCAACCAACATGACTGGTGCTTCTGTGTCGAATGAAGAAGAAGTGCAAAACAAGTTGAATAGCATTATCTCACAATCTAACGGGGTGGTGCTTGCAGAATTTGGCCATTCAGATATTGATCGCCTCAATAGCTTCTATCACATAGCCAAGAAGAACAACCGATGTTTAGCTATTTCACTAAAGCAAGCCTACCTGCTCGATGCACTGCGAAACGATAGCGGCTTACAAGTGCCTGACCTTGCTGACCCAAACATTATGGTATTTCGAAAGTCGAAGAAGCGATATGACAAGTGGGAAAGTCAACTTATCGACCGCTTCAACGGTGATGGCAAAGTATTCGACGTTTTCGAAGCTTCGAAGCAACAATGTAGTATGGTCCTGGTAATGGCCTTCTACGAGTTTGAAGAATTAGTCTCACTTAATCCTAAACCAGGTAGCTGCTATGTACTTTCTGCCTCTGAACCATTTAACGAGGAAATGGAAATTGACTTTGACCGCCAAATTAACTGGCTAAGCCACTATGGTTTACCACAATATCATGTCCATGTCTCAGGACATATGATGCCCCTTCAACTAAAAGCAGCATTAAAAACTATTAACCCCAAACAGCTCTATCCCATACACACTGAACATACAGAACTATTTTCCAGATTCATGCGGGACCTAAAAAGTCAAACAATCCAAACAACAAAAAACCAACAATACTCACTTTAAAATTGCTAAAAAACAAAATTTTTCTTACATTCACTTTTAATGTATTATTACAATCTATTTGCACCTTACTAGTCTACATAAAATATACACGTGTATTTATCTCAAAATTGTTTAGTAACAAGCTGTTGGCCTAGATAGAGTGTGCGTGGCGTTTTTATTATTCGTTGCATTTATGATTTAATGGTGTGACTGTTTTTGAGTGGTGAAATTCGCTATTATAAAGGTAAACATAAAGTTAAAGTTGTAACACAGTCTGAAGGGTACTGGATTATTGAGGCATTAGAAAAATTTGAAGATACTTTAAATGGTGAAAAAGTACTTGTAGATATTGGCGAGAAACGTATAGTACCTCCGTTAGCTGTTCATAAACGTAAAGCATTACCACCAATTGTCCAAGAACATACTTATGAGCGTAAACTTGAAAAAAAGCTTAAAAAAATGCTAGAAAAGGAAGACCAAAATCAGTCTTCATAAAAATATACCTGTGAGGCAATTAAGGTATACTTTTTAACTTTAATTTACTGGTAGGGGTCAGCTGGTATAAGTGCTTGTTTTGAGATGAAGTAACGTTCATTTTCAAGAAGTAAATTTAACCTTTTTTGGTTAACAAAATCTGTGATAAATGAAAGCGTTTTATCGTCAACTGAATCTTCATCAATACTTAAAATCAAACCATCATTTAAGGTGTCAATAATATTTACTTTAACATTACAGTTAATTCCTATTGTTCTTTTAAACATCATCGCATCGAACATTTTCAAATTTATTTCACCTATCCAAATTTGTGCTTCCTGTAGGCCGTGAGAAGCTAAACAGGACCTCAAACTTGGCATTAATAGCAAACAGTCAAAGTGCTCTTAAGGGTTTTCATAAAAAGTAGCTATAAACATCATCAATAAGGCAAGTTCAACATCTAACCCCTTAACTTCTGTGGTCGTTCAGTGGGCAGAGCTTTAAAGAATAACGCTCCAGCCTATCTTTACTATTGTATATTTCACAATTTATAGTTTAAGTCAGAACTGATTAGATTTCTTTTATTGCCTACTTAAAAAAGGGGTACTTCCAAGAACAACACCTTCAAATAGGAAACTAAAAACATCAATCTAAATAACAGTGTCATCAACTATAAATTGTATATTAATATTACTTTTTAAATCCGATAGTTAAGAAAACATTTTTTATTTCTTTAAATTTTTATCATATCTATTGGTTTATAGATAATTATGCGGTTCTGTTCTTCTTTTATTGCTAAATTTTTTTGTGCAGCTATAGTTTGGAGAAAGTGTTTTGCTTCATTATCAAATACTGCTTCGATGTAAATTTGGCTGCCTGTCGCATACCCATTATCGCTAGTGCTAGGCATAATCATAACTTTTGTTACATTTTCAGTTGAACATTTATCTAGAATTGACCTTAAAACGCCTACTGCTTCTTTTCTTTCCACTAAAAACACGCACTACTAGTTACTTACACATACTAATAATAAAACTTTGCCGAGGTGGCAAGTTATAGCTCCTAAATTAATTTACATACTTTATGGTTCATAAGGCAATGATGAACGGTAGACTTTAAGGGGTTCTTCTTGATAGTTGAAAACGCTTTCTTCCCACATTAACTGGCTGCGGTTACTTGGGCTAAACTTTGCCTGTTCAAAGAGCATAAAAAACACTGATTCAGTTATGTATGAATAGTACGGTTTAGCTCGTATTTGACTTAATTCTGCAGATAAGTTAGCTGCTTTACCGACCCATACAAGATCATTTAATCCGATTAATCCTGCCCTTAGAGCAACCATCGAGCCTGTGTCCACTCCAACACAATGCGATATGCTAAAGCCAGGTGTTTTTGCGGCTGCAAAATACTCTTGTAAGCTAGGTTCAATCATTTTTATAGTTGTATAATTAATTTTTAAAGCACAAATAGCTGCATTAGTATTTCTCATATCCCCAAGAAAGATGCCCGTAACTTTTTGTCCATTAAAATTGATGACAGTTCCGCCATTTGCAGTTATAAGTCTGCATGTAGAACGTAAAAACGCGCGAGTAACCTTTGCTGCAGCGTTCTGCTCAAAATCAGAAGCCTGATTAGCAGTATGAGTAAAATCCGCAACTAGAACTGTACAATCATACCTTAAACCTCCCTCAGGGATTAATGCCAGATTAGTCGGAATATTAAGACCATCTCGTACAACTAAATTCTGATGAACAATCCTAGAAATATCGCCTAACAACTCATCTTTCAAGCCTACCAAACAAATCCCCTAACAACAATAACTGCGAAGTATGCGCTCGAACAAATAAATATACCTTACCAAAAAGCAAAAGACAAAATTTACAACCCAAAAGTTGAATTACAATTAATCAAAATCACAAAACTAACATAATTCTGCATAATCGCTGTTTTGTTGATTTATCTGTCTGCAAATGTTGTTGTACTTGGAAAGTAATTTTAAGAATATTTAGTCAGTTAAGGGCTTTTAGGCATGTTACAGGCGGTTTTTAGGCGAGAAACAATAATAATGTGTTGGATATGCTTTTATGCAAACTGCACAATGCAGAATTTACGTTTACAGGAGAATAATTAGATTGACTACTGAATTAATAGCAGATGGCGATAATGTGTTACTCTATCTAGATTTTCGCCGAACTTACATGGTTAAAGTGCAAGCTGGCCAAACATTCCACACTCACAAAGGTTACATAAAATTTGACGACATTATCGGTAAAGCATACGGTGCAGCCTACAAAAGCAGCTTAGGCGTAGATTTTGTAATCTTAAAACCCCAACTTACCGATTACATACTAAAATCATCACGAAATACTCAAATTATCTATGCTAAAGACGCCGCACTTATTGTAATGTACAGTGGCATAGGTCCAGGAAGTCGTGTTGTTGAATCCGGCACCGGAACAGGCGCACTTACTACTGCACTTGCACACTTTGTACAACCTAACGGCAAAGTCTACACTTATGACATTAGAGAGGAATCCCATAAAGCTGCTGAAAAAAACCTCAAACGATCCGGACATAGCCACCTAGTAGAGATGAAAATCAAAGACATAACTTTAGGTATTGACCAGAAAGATGTAGACGCTGTCATATTAGACATGGCTGTACCATGGCTAGTAATTCCTCACGCCTACGATGCCTTAAAACCTTCAGGAACCATAGTATCATTTAGTCCAACCATAGACCAAGTTGTAAAAACTGTAGAAGCGCTAAAAGAACACAACTTCATCAATATCGAAACATTCGAATGCATAATGCGCGGTATGCAAACTGAACGAGGTAAAGTTCGGCCACAAACCTTAATGACTGGACACACAGGATACATCACTCACGCACGCAAAATCCTCAAACCAACACCACAAAACGAACCAATAGCTAACACCGTAACAGAACAGCAACCAACACCAGAAAATACAAACTCAAAGCAAACCACATCTAACGAAAACGAAAACACAACTTCAATATCAGAAACCCCTGATGAAGAAACAATCACATAACAAACTAATCAATCGATAAAAAATTTATTTTTTCTTTTTTGATTCATTATGGTGAATGATTCTTACTCATTTTTTATTCTATTTTACTATAGTAAGGTTGATTTGTTTTTTTGATGTTTTGATTATTGTGTTGGCGCATGTTCTTTGTGGCAAATATAGCTATTGCTACAGATAAGACACCTAAAGCTAAGATCAATAGCTCGAAAGCTTCTAACCCAATTACTGTAACGAAGGGTACAAGGGCATCGATTAAACCCATAGGTAATGCAATTAATAATAACTGCTTTTTATGAAAAACAGCTGCCATTACACACAAGTAACCCCAAGCAAAATGAAATAACAATGAAGAGACTCGCTCAAGAATACCCCATCCTATAAGAGGTAATACCCCTAGCGATTGATCAAAAAGTGCAGGCTGACTGGTAAATAACTGATCATAAACAGTAATAGCAACTGGCGTATTTGACGACAAAATGACATATATTGAAATCAAATTAATTAACGGTAATATGCCAAGAAGCGCACCATTCTCCCAGAACGCTAAGCTAACCCCATATGCTTCACTATCTTTACCAAAAATTTTCCCTCTAGATACTAAAAGCCATGCTACAAGAAAAGCGCCTCCAACTTCAAAAATTACAGTTTGCAAACCAAGATAAAGACCAAAAACCGCGCTTTGTGCACCATAGGCTTCAATAACTGTAGATGCTGTAAGTAATTGTACAATATTTTTAAAAATAATTGCACCTGCATAAGCGACAAGAGCATATAAAAGTACCATCCAACGGAAACTACGCCTAAGCCTCCAAAAAACAATCAAACCTATACTAAATAATACGACAACTAAAGGCTGAAGAATATAAAGAACATTAACATTTTCCAAACAATTAACCTTCTGCCTTACAGCCTACATGACTAAATAAACTAAACATAGAACTGCGTAATTTATTTTTGCATTACAACTATTAACCCTTTAAAAACAATTTACTGTATCTTCAGAAGGGTGTTTATCAATTTATTTTAAATACCTGTTTGGCTGATTTTATGATAGGCTGCTATGCTATGAGTCTACGTCTGAATCCTCTTTATGACAAGATGTTGCCAAGGATGTCAGCTGAAGAGTTCGAAGAACTTAAAGTCTCAATACAGCAAGAAGGTCAACATTATCCAATTGTGGTAAATGAAAATCTCGAGGTACTTGATGGGCATCATAGATTTAGAGCCTGCACCGAACTAGGTATAGAACCAGATTTTGAAGTACGCCACTTTGAAGACAAATTGCTTGAGAAAAAATTTGTCATTGAAGCAAATTTACGCCGCAGGCACCTTAATAATTTTCAGTTAGTTGAACTTGCTGTACCGCTGCTTGAAATTGAAAAAGCCCTTGCTAAACAACGTCAAGCTGCCGGCGGAAAAAATGGACGAAACATACAATTAGGGTTAGCGCCAGATGACACTAAGCCTATTATAAAAGCTAAAGCAGCAGAAGTTGTTGCAAAAAAAGCTGGTGTATCCACACGCACCTTTGAGAGAGGTAAAAAAATTGTCGAGGAAGCAAGCGAAGAAGATAAGCAGCTTCTACGTGAAGGAAAAACCAGCATAGCAAAAGTCTACCAAGAAATTGTAGCGCCAAAAAAAGTAATTCAAGATCCGCCTGATATAGAACCAGCAGTCGAAGACCCGAAAATTTCTCAAAATAAAATCGCAATAAAGGGTATACTGCAAAAACTAGATGAAAAACAACTGTTTTGCCCATCTTGCGGGCATAATATGCTAGAATGTAGTAGTTGTCATATATCTCTTCGCAATTCTGTAAAAGAAAAATCATCAAATTCCACATAGCAACATAAAAAAAGCTTTTTTGAATAAACAAATTAATATACTATTTTTACAATATGATAAATACGAGCTAAGATTCTGGGGACCGTCTGGTTCTATTTTTGCTCTAAACATGCTATTCTTTAGCAAAATAGAAGACAGGCTAAATCCGAATTTTCTATAGCTTGTTAAAAAATGTGAATATGAGGTGAAAAATAAAGTTGAAACGTAAAAAAGCAGCAGGAGAATATCTTGCTTATCTAACTGTAAAATATGATATACATCCAGACGTAATCTTTTGTGCTTTACTTTCTGCAGAGCAGGCTGGAACGGCTAAATGTGGTCCACTATTAGTCGAATGCCGAGGAAAAATAGACGATAAAACCTATTTCTTATTCAAAGAAGACTCTAACGTAGTAGCCCAATTCCCTGTCACAGAAGAAATACTAGCAAGACAAAGAAATCCTATACGCAACTACATGGAAGCTGATATGGTTCAAAACTACAAATCTGACGAACCTCAAGAGCCAACCTACAGCCAAATAGGTCATCTAAAATCTAACAGCAACAACGTTAACCTCAAAGCTACAGTAGTAAAAATATCAAAACCTCAATACGTTAACACACAATATGGCAACCGAATTCCAATGGCAAAAGCCTTACTAAAAGATGAAACAGGTGAAATCAACCTCTGCCTATGGCAAGAACAAATAGACCTAGTATCAAAAGGCGATAAAATAGACATTCAAAACGCAACAGTAAGAAAATACAACAACATCGCTCAACTAACACTAAGCAAAAAAGGCACCATACAAACGATTAAAAAACTAAACACCAACATAACCCCTACTTTGGTAGAGCAAGTAAAAGTCCAAAACTAACATACATCTAATAAATATTCACCCTGATTTATTCTTCTACTCGTAAATAGGTTTTAAAATCTAAAAAAGTAAACAAGATGATATTTAGTATTGCGAAAAAGAAAGAAGTATGTTAGTATTATTCAAATTCAATAGTTGCTGGTGGCTTATCAGTTATATCGTAAAGACATCTAACAACACTAGGAATTTCGCTAGTTATTCGTTCTGAAATTTTTGTAAGCGTCTGATAGTTTAGCTGTTTATAAGTAGCTGTTATTGCATCATGTGAATCGACAACTCGCACAGTTATAATGTTGCCATAAACGCGGTTTCCATTTTTAATTCCTGTAGCCTTATCATTATGAAGCACTGCAAAACTTTGGAAATTACCCAACCCTTTAGTTTCCTGCTCAACAATTTCAGTTGCTTTTCGCACTATAGCAACTCTATCGGGAGTAACTTCTCCAAGCACTCGTAACGACAGGGCAGGTCCTGGAAATGGCATACGTTCAGAAACTTCTGGAGGCAACCCCAACTCACGAGCCACCTTTCTAACTTCAGGCTTAAACAGTTCTCTTAATGGCTCAAGAATTTTATAACCATAAATTTCCGGATTTATGCCAATCTGCTGTAAAATATTGTGCTGTGACTTTATTCCTTTAACAGTCTCAATAATATCAGCCTTAATGGTTCCTTGAGTTATGAATTCAACTTTTTCTTCTTTAGCAACGCTACCAAAGGTAGTGTAAAATGTATTCCGAAATGCTTTACGTTTTTCTTCAGCGTCAATTTTTCCTTTGAATACAGCAAAGAATTCGTCTTTAACATCTAAAAGTTTGGCCTGAATACCTAAGTCTTTAAGGATTCTCATTACAAATTCAGGTTCACCTTCACGACGCAAGCCATCGTCAATAAAAACAGCAATCAAATTATTTCCAACTGCTTTATGTACTAAAACGGTGGCAACAGTGCTATCCACACCGCCAGAACAAGCAGAAATTACCTTTTTATCTCCAACGGCACTACGAATTTCCTTAATTGACGCATCAATAAACTCTTTTGCATCAAACATTTTCTTGCATACTCCTGAAGCACATCTAGATAACTATCAATCATACATGTAACCCTTTTTTACCTTTGCCATAAACCGCCTAATGCAAAATTCGATCTAACAGTAAACCTTACAAAACAATCAACAATAACTAAACAGCAAATAAATTCACTACTAAAGCAAAATTACTGCTAAATGTAGCGATCCTATAGGTAAAGGTTAGGATGTTAAAGTAATTGTTGAGGCTAACGTTTTGTTGTGCCTAGCCACTTTTTTCGCCATTTCTGGATATCTTGAACATACTGTTCGTATCTAAAGTTCCCACCAACAGCTCTATCTCCTTTAAAGCTAGATTCCATGTAATATCTTGAAATTTCAGGAAACTCTTTGGC
>CAYSWL010000008.1:0-40375 GCA_964434745.1 uncultured Candidatus Bathyarchaeia archaeon
CCAAAAAAGACCTACAACAAACCATAGAAGCCTTCGACAAAGCACTACATACTGTCGTAAATGTAAATTAGATAAAAGTTGATAGCGCAATCAGGTGGACCGTTAGTTTTTAGAGGTAGATTTAGCATAATTTTATTAGGAGTTTTTATGTCGACAAATCAAAAGTTCACTTTAGAGGAACTAGTTAAGTTTGATGGAAAAGAAGGCCGACCAGCATACGTTGCATATAATGGCAAAGTCTACGATGTTACAGATGCTAATTTGTGGTTTGAAGGCAACCATTTAGGAGAACATGAAGCCGGCAGAGACTTAACTGAAGCACTAGATACGTCATCACATGGAAATCGAGTAATTGAGTCAATGAAATTAATTGGTGAATTAACCACTTAACTTAACATTCCAATATTTATTTGACCATTATTGCTTATGCACAGTTGAACCATACAAATAAGCAGTTTTTTATATAAAAAAGCTTATCAAAAATCGTCAATAAGTCAGCAATTACGTTGCGATTTAAATCAACAATATCAGCTCTTAGTTATTTTTTACATCATTTTTTTGCATATTCATAACGCTTTTATTCTATAAGTTACATTGGTGGTTAAATAAATATCTGTCAGGATGCTTCAGGATGGCTAGGATACGAAAGTCAGGTCTGGATTTTGTTGGAAATATTGCTTGGGGCACGCACATGTGCCAATTCTACAAAACCAAACAGGATCTTATCGATGTTTTAGTGCCTTATTTTTGCGATGGATTAAAAAATAACGAATTTTGCGTTTGGGTTACTTCAGAGTTTTTAAATACACAAGAAGCAATAAAAGCAATGCAAAAAGCTTTACCAGACTTTCAAAGTTACTTAGAAAAAGGCCAAATAGAAATTTTTCCATACACCGAATGGTATCTTAAAGAAGGAAAATTTGAACTTCAAAGAGTACTTAACGGGTGGGTTGAAAAACATGATAAAGCTATAACTGCAGGCTATGCAGGATTACGAGTAACAGGCAATCCGTTTTGGCTTAGCAGCAGTAAAGACTGGAAAGATTTTACAGAATACGAAGCTGAAATTAACAAAGTTATAGATAACTACAAACTACTTGTGCTCTGTACATATTCACTTGATAAGTGCGGAGCAAACGAGATAATTGATGTTGTAATCAACCACAAGTTCGGTATGATCAAACGTGCAGGCAAATGGACACTTATAGAAAGTTCAACACAGAAAAAAATTGAAGACGCACTACGAAAAAGCGAAAGTAAATTTGCAGATTTATACTCCTCAATGACTGAAGGAGTCGCATTTCATCAAGTAATCGAAGACAAAACAGGCAAAATGGTAGACTATATAATTACTGATGTTAATCCTGCATACGAAAAAATCACAGGTATGCCTAAAGAAGCAGTTGTAGGTAAGAAAGCTTCTGAAAGCTATGGTACAAAAAAACCACCCTACCTACATAGGTACGCCAAAGTAGTTACTACAGGAAAATCAACACAGTTTGAAACATACTTTCCACCAATGGAGAAACACTTTAGCATATCTTGCATTTCTTCTTCAAAAGGAAAATTCATCACAGTATTTCACGACATAACTAATAACAAAAAAGCAGAAAAAGAATTAAACAAAAGCTTTGAAAAATTCAAACTACTCTCTGAAACAACCTCACAACTACTAGCTTCAAAAAACCCACAAAACAGTATAGAAGACATCTGCATCAAAGTTATGCAATACCTATACTGCGATTGTTTTTTCAACTTTTTAATTGATGAAGCAAAAGGTAAACTAATTCTAAATGCACACAAAGGAATCCCAGACGAAGTAATCAAAGAATTTGAACAAATAGACATCGGCGAGGCTATATGCGGCAAAGTAGCAAAATACGGAGAACGCATAATCATAGAAGATATACAAAACAGTCAAGATACAAGAGTTAATTTACTCAAATTATATGGCATTCAAGCCTACATAGTTCATCCGTTAATATCTAAAGGAAACATCCTTGGAACACTCTCATTTGGAACAAAAAGCCGCGCCTTTTTTAAAACCGAAGAAATCGAACTAATGAGCACAATTGCAGATCAGGTAGCAACAGCAATACAAAGAATAATTGACGAACAGGCTCTAAAAGAAAGTAAAACAAAACTAGAAGAATACGCAAACAACTTAGAAGCACTTGTAGAAGAACGCGCCAAACAACTAAAAGATGCCGAACGCCTAGCCGCTATAGGAGCAACAGCTGGCATGGTAGGACATGATATACGCAACCCCCTACAAACAGTAATAGGCGAAGTTTACATAGCAAAAAACGAACTAGAAACACTACTCGACTCAGAGGCAAAAAATTACCTAAAAGAATGCCTAGACACAATTAGCGAACAAACAATTTATGTAAATAAAATTGTAGCAGACCTACAAGACTTCGCACGGCCATTAAAACCCCACATCGAAAAAGTAGATTGCAAAACAATTATCAACAACACAATCGCATCAATAAGAATCCCTCCAAACATACAAACCTCAATAGTTGTATGTGAAAATTTCCCTAAACTCGACATTGACAGACTGTATCTACAAAGAATACTACAAAACCTAATCAATAACGCAATACAGGCTATGCCAAATGGCGGAAAACTAAACATAAACACAAGCACACAACAAGACCAAGTAAGTATAACCGTTGAAGACACAGGCAAAGGCATCCCAGAAGAAATCAAAAACAAACTCTTCACACCACTAGTAACAACAAAAGCCAAAGGCCAAGGCTTCGGTCTAGCAGTAATCAAACGATTCACAGAAGCATTAGGCGGAACAGTAAATTTCGAAAGTCAACTAGATAAAGGCACCAAATTCACAGTAAACCTACCTATAAAAAAATAACCAACAAAAAGACAAGACAAAAAATAGACAATTAAGCACATATAGAAAAAAATTAATTATACGCTTAGTGGCACAATTCTATTTTGAGTATAATGAGCCGATTGCAGCGCCAACTACAAGTCCAGCAGCAGCCCCAGCTACAATAAACAAAACTTCATTAGTTAAAGCAAATAAAACCGCACCAGCACCAGCACCAAATGCAACACCAAGACCAGTAGCCATCGATAAAAGCTTCTTTACCATCATTAATCACTTCAATAAAGCCAATAAAATACCTCGACATACATTTAGCTTACTATCAAGGTAAGCACAAAATCAAGCAATTTTACTTTTAGCCAGACTACAAATGCGTGTAATGCAGTTAGACTCAGATAAAAGAAAAAATATTGTTAAAATTAAAGAAAAAACTCCCTTAAGTGGAAAAGAAAGCTGTTTTAGATAAGTTCATTTATTGAAAAAGGCTAACTTAAACCAAAAAAGAGTTCTTATTATGGCCATTAGGATTTAGTTGCTATGAAAAGCCTGAGGAACCAAATATAACCAAACAACTTAGATTTATGCAATAATGTAGATAAAGAAACTGAAAAATATGGAAAGTTAAATAGTAAAGAAATTGAGGAAATAATTCAAAACTATCGATCAAAAAAGACTGCTCTTTAAAGGAAAGGGCGGTTAAATGAAAGTGGTCTTTGATATTAATGGATTAATTTCTGCCTTAATAACAAAAGGAAAAACAAGAATGCATTACAAAGTGGAACAAAGACAAATTCAGTTCGTTCTTTCAAAGAGTTGAGCTTGCAGAAACGATTTTTTGCATAAGCGTTCAAGGCATTATGTTAACCGTTATGAGTTGGTTGCGGTTAATAGTTCAAATATGTAAGTTGATGTTAGATGGGATTAGCGTAAATTTATTGATTTCTGTGTATACAATGCTAAGAGTGCTGGTAAACGTAGAGTCATAGTAGACCCGAAAGGCACATTGCAAATTTATAGTAGTTATTGTGGCATAATGGTTTTGAAACCACTTTCTGAAAGGATACGTAGATGTATTTGTGGTATTGTTTTGCCAAATGACCATAATTCTACGTTGAACATTAAACTTCGGAAGTTAAGTATGGTGCATAGGACACATGTGAACCCTCAATAGCTAATAAGGCTGTGAGTACGCGTCCAGAAATTAAAATCTCTATTCTGTCTTGTGTGAAACAAGTTTTAGTCAAGGAAGCAAGAACCGCACGTTTTTAAACATGAAGTGCCAAACTGATATATTATACACTTAATTTTTTGAGTGCAATCATACAACCAGTAAAGAAGGCTACTCCAAAGCCGATAAAAATAATTAATGATAACCATGGGAAAGGTTGACCCAGTGCAGTTGCACGTAACAATTGACTTGAATGAGTAAGTGGCAAAAAGTAGAGGACTACTTCTAAGCCTTCTGACACGTGACTTAACGAAAAGAATGTGCCGCTTAAGAAAGTCATCGGTAGTAAAATCAATGCGTTGATAGTGTTTAAATCCTGATGAGATTTTGCCAAAAGTGCAGCGAAAACACCTAAAAAAGAAAACACAAGACAAGACAGTACTACTAATAATACAAATGCAGGATTAAGTAGTGCTGTTGATGAAATAGCAACTCCGACTAGAAGTATTGCAGTAGAGCTAATTAAGCCGCGTACTACGCCAATTAATCCTTTTCCTATCACTATAGAAAAAAGGCTAATTGGCGACATTAAAAGTTCATCAAAACTTTTATGGAAAATTCGGTCAACATTAAGTTTTGAAGCTGCACCAGTAAAACTAGTTGTCATTGTCGTCAAAGCGATAATGCCGGGAATAACAAATTCTAAATAGCTAACACCTTCAAAACTTATTCCCCGACCTAAACCGTAACCGAAAGCTACAAGATAAAGAAGAGGATTAACCAAACTAGTAACAAGGGTTCTAAGTCTATTACGCCACATGAACCGCAAATCGGCCCACAAAACAGCATAGGCATCGCAAAAAACACGGGCTAACCGTGATATAACCGAATTATCACATAGATTAGTCAAAGCAAATGCCTCCACAACTTTGCCAAATATTCTTTACTCGTTTGCATCTTCTAGTAGTCCCTCTGTAGCAAGATAAAGCCTCTGCAACTTCTGTTTCATATCCTCATTAGCATGCCACATGCCACGTTGAATTGCTTCTAACAAACGTTCAGTCATATTTTGCAAAGCATACGGATTAACTTCTTTAAACCATTGTTGCATAGATTCATCTAACACGTACGTATTAGCCAAATCCTCATACATCCAATCCTCCACAGCTTCAACTGTAGCGTCCCAACCGAAAACATAGTCAAGTGACCTTGAAATATCTCCTGCACCATGATAACCATGTCGCTTCATACCTTCGATATATTTTGGATTAAGAAGACGAGAACGAAAGACATGCTTAGTTTCCTCTGCTGTACTACGCACTTTCACTCGGCTAGGATCACAACTATCGCCGCAATAAGATTTTGGCGCGGCACCTTTGAAAGTCTTAACTGCAACAATCATACCCCCATGTGCATCATACCAGTCATCACTATCCAGTATGTCATATTCACGAGTATTATCATTCTTTACAGTAAGATCAATACTACTAAGACACTGTTTAAGCTGATTAGATGCAGCAACACCAAAATTTTTACGGCTATAAGCAAAGCCACCCCAAGTAACGTAAATATTTGCTAAGTCTTTCTGATCTTTCCAGTTCTTTGTATCAATAGCTTCATTTACGCCACAACCGTAAGTGCCAGGTCGAGCCCCAAAAATTCGATAACGAGCCGTTTCACTTACAACATCAGCTACTTCGCCTTGAGCAACACGCTTTTCAACTTCAGCATGAACATGTTTGACCAGATAATTTTTTTCCAGATCCTCGTTAAGACTAGAAATTAATTTAACAGCATCATCTAATAAAGCCACAACATTAGGAAAGGTATCTCTGAAAAGACCGCTAATACGTACAGTAACATCAATACGAGGATGTTTAAGCTGCTCAAAAGGAATCACTTCAACACCTCTTACTCTACCGCTAGTCTTTTCCCATACAGGTTTAGCACCCATAAGATAAAGAATCTCTGCAATATCTTCTCCTTTAGTTCGCATACAATCAGTAGCCCAGACAACTATACCAATATTTTCAGGATACTTACCTTGATCTTTCAAATATCGGTCCAGTAAAGCATCACCCATAGCAATACCAACACGCCAAGCAGCAACTGAAGGAACTGCGTGAGGGTCGATTGAATAAAAGTTCCTTCCAGATGGCAATACATCACACATTCCTCTAGTCGGTGAACCTGAAGGGCCAGCTGGAATATACTGTCCACTGCATGCCAAAACTGTATTACTTAGTTCATTAACAGTAGCTGCTAGAGCAGGAGCTAGAAAACTACTAACATATGATAAACACTGCTTTAAAGCATCAGAGGATTTACCAATAACTGAATAAATCACCTCATCAACTTTTTCTTCTTTAAAGCCAACAGCTTCAAACTGTTTTAACAAATCAATCGATAAGCTGGTTACCTCTTTAAGTATATCACCACTAGTTCTACCGTCAACTTGGATTTTGCCCAACTTCGCCAGTAAATCTTCGTAGTCATAGCCCTTTAGCGCTGCAATAGACTGACGCAAAGAAGGAACAGTCGCATTACTTAATCTTGTCAAAGAATCTAGAAATATACTAAGTCTCAAACCAGCAGGTGACTCGCCAAGGATGTGAAGACCATCACGTATTTGAGTATCAGAAAGCTCATGTAAGTACCCATGCAGATGCTCCAAGAAAGTATCAAAATCATTGAATGCAACCTCTTTAGTAACATTTAAATCACCGTCTAACTTGGACTCTTTTACTTTTTCCCAAATTGGATTTTGCATTGAAGCCAATACATCAGGATTGTAAGTTTTCGCATGATAATAATCTTGAAGCAAAACTTCCAATTCAGCTACTTCACCATAAGTGTCAGCGTTATTCATTACAGGCACTAAATGATCAATGATACAACAATAACTACGCCGTTTAGCCTGTGTACCTTCACCAGGGTTGCTAACAATATAATGATAAATATGAGGTATATCGGAAATTACAGAATCAGGAAAACATGAAGATGAAAGACCCACCGACTTGCCAGGCAACCATTCCAGTGTACCATGTGTGCCTATATGCATAATCACATCAGCACAAAATACATCTCGAATCCAACGATAATACGCATAATAATGATGGGGCATAGCAAGATCAGGACTATGATAAATTGAGGCAGGATCATCAGAAAATCCACGAGGAGGCTGCAAACCGATAAAGACATTACCGTTAAGTAAACCAGCTACAAGTAACTCATTATTAAAAGAGAAAAGTTTACCTGGAGGCTTGCCCCATGCCTGCTCCATTTTATTTTGAGCATCAGAAGGCAACTCTTCAAACCATTTAACATATTGGCAAATAGGAATTTTAGCCACTGCCTTTTCAACAAGTTCAGTTGAACTAGCCCATCGACGATCATTTGTCAACCCATTAAGTACTTTTTCGATTAAGCTTTGACTGCTTTCAGGAACAAAATCAAGAGTGTATCCAAAGGCCTTTAGTTGTTTAATAAGATTTAACACTGATGCAGGAACATCAAGACCAAACGCGTGACCAATAGTATCATTTCTAGGAGGATAATTATGCAAAATTATTGCTACACGTTTTTCCTTATTTGGAATATTGCGTAGTTTTCCCCATTTTATACTTAAACTGACAATTTTACTGATCCGTTCAGGAATTGGCTCAAATTTAATAATCTTTGCACCAGTTAAAGGGTCCGTTTCAGAAAACTCCATTGCAGCCACAGGCACAGTTATCAAATCACCATCGAACTCTGGCAATGCAATGCACCGGCTAATATCAACCGGATTTAATCCCTGTGAACTACTTTGCCATTCACCCAAAGTATTACAGGTTAAGATTGCTTTAATGATTGGTACACCAAGCTTTTTCAAAAATACATCTGAAGAGTTAGACGCAGTCAAAGTTATTGGCAAAGAGAAAGACAAAGCATTAACGACTACATCAACAATGGGTGCTCCGTTTTTCGTATAATAATTTTCGATTAACCACTCTAAGCCTTTTGTTCCCAAAGACTCATCTTTAAGGCCTCTAAAAAATAATGGAATAACATTTGCACCTTGATGCTCAATTTCCCTAATTAAGCTGTCAATAAAAGCAGTATTTCCACCCTGTAAATGGTTCTGATTAAACCACAAACCAACTGTAACTTTTTTAGGAGAAACTTTCTTTTCTACAAACTCGTCTAATGATGGAAAATATTCAAAGTCAGGATGATAAATGCCTTCCCATTGAGGCTGTTCAGGAGCATAAAATTCATAACTTGCACCTGTAAAACGGTTAGCCAAATACAGTAAAAGATTTGAAAGATTCTTTTTACCACCATAAGCAAGGTATTCATAAATGCTTTTGTAATCGTCCATATCAATAGTGCATAGCTTTATCAACTCTTTATTTCGCATTGGAGAAGCAGACGAAACAAAACAAGGAACACCTGCAGCCTTCACAGAAGCAAGAACAGAGCCAACCTCTGAAGAGTTACCCATTAAATGTACAAGTACTATATGAGCAGATTTGGCGAAATCAATAAATCTGTCAAGATTGCCAAAATCGCTAAAGCTACGTGCATGAGCTATACTTTGGACATAAGGTTGCACAACTTGCCTTTTAGAATTCACCGACTTAACTGCGGCTATAAAAGGTACAGTATCATTAGGAATTGTAGTAATAAATGCTATTTTAAGGATATTTGAGGACATACATTAAATCTCCATCTAAACCGTCATAGTTTGATTATTTTTCACAATACGACTATGAACAAAATCAAAAAACAAGCTAACAAATTGTCTAACTAAAGTATTAAAAAAGTTAAAAATATATTTACACTGCTCAGTTCCAAAATTGGCAATCATAGATAAAAGAAGAAACGATTTTTCACCTAAAACATTATAGTGAAACTGAGATTGCCCGATTTTAAAAGCAATAAAAATGTTAACCAAAAGCATGCTCACCAATTCCTCTGCCGTCTGCTCAATAACAAGTAAATAAAGAAGGGAACACCCAACAAAGAAGTGATAATTCCAACAGGTATATCCGACCGGTAAAGAACCAGCCGAGCCAGGGTATCAGCACAAAGAAGCAAGCATGAACCGACAAGAACACTGCAAGGTATAAGGAATCGATGATCATTACCAATTAACATACGTGCAATATGCGGAGAAACTAAACAGACAAAACCAAGAATACCGGTAAAAGATACAATGCTAGCAGTTGCAACCGTCACAATAATTAGAGATAATATAAGAGTACGTTTAGAATTAACACCCATACTTGTTGCTGTTTCTTCACCTAAACTTAAAGCATTTAAATCCCACGACAGACGCATCATCATAATAAGAGCAATTACTACAAACGGAAGAACAATTAAGATACTATCCCATGTTGAAGAAACAAAACTGCCTAAAAGCCAGAAAACAACAGAACGCACAGCTTCATGCTCAGGTGTAACATACTGAATAAAAGATAACAATGCAGAAAAAAGATAACCAACCGCAATGCCTGAGAGAATTATTGCTTCAGAAGTTATACCTCTTAAACGAGCAATTCCATATACTATCAAGACAGCTAACAAGCTAAAAAGAAACGCATTAGTAACAGTAATATATGCAGGAAACTGACTGAAAATACCGATCTTAAAAACTATCGCCATAGCAGCGCCAAATGCTGCACCTGCAGAAATACCTAAAGTATAGGAGGAAACTAAAGGATTCCTTAACACACCTTGCATAGTAGCTCCTGAAGCTGCAAGACCAGCACCAGCAATTATCGCTAAAATAATTCGTGGAAGGCGAATATCAAGAATAATTGACTGAGTTAAATCTGAGCCAGGATCAATATTTAAGAATGGAAAAAGCCTTGAAAATAATACGTTAACTACATCTGAAAACTTGGGCGCGCCAACACCAACACTTATAGAAACAACTATTGCAACTATCAGAATAATAAAAAGTGAAGATATGGCAAGAATTTTACGTTTCTTGCCTTTTTGATAAAGATGCTTTAGTTCAGCAGCTGTAGCACTCATGGGTAAATGTACACGCCCTCTAGTGGAAGTCCATAGAACTTCTGATTCAACTCTTGATGTATGAAGTTGATATCTATGTCACTAAAAAGATCAGGATGGAACCATTTTGCCCAAGTTAAAACACCAATAGGATATCTAAGCCCGGTAAATATTGACGAATCATAAATGTAGACTTTTGAATTTTTAATTGCATCAGTAGTTTTTAACTGGCTACGGCCCATAATCTCGTTCCAGATAGATTCAAAATCAGATACAACATGAGAATCACTGCTTATCATACGAACAATTATTGCAGGGTTAGCGCTTGCAACAAATTCAGGAGTCACCGTGCTACCGCTTGATCCAGCGTTCAAATTTATGCCGCCAGTTTCAATTAGATACTGCTCTCGCACACTATTTGCAGGTGTACTACGCCAAGGGAAAGACATTTCGAAATATACGATAGGTTTTTGGTCTTCAGATAGAGTAGCAATTTGAGTATGGACAAGATCTACATAGTAGGTTATGTAATTAACGATTTCTGCAGCTTTTTCTTGCTCATTTAGAATATTTCCAAGATAGGTTACAAGGTTAGGAAGTCTAGAGAAGTTACCAGGTTGTTCAATAATTACAAGTATTCCAGCATCTTTGATTTTTTGCAGCAATTCACCTTGTGAAGATATCATGGTGTCAGCAAATAATATTTCAGGTTCTTGCTCTAAGAGCAATTCCAAGTTAGGCGTACGCGCACTATCACCAACAATAGTCACTTCTTTAACTGAAGGCGGATAAAGACAGCCAGCACTACGACCGACCAATTTATCCTGTGCACCGATAGCACATATTAACTCAGTTATACCTGAATTAAGACTAGCAATACGAGTCACAGGAGTAGTAACTGTTACGCTTTGCCCTTCAGCATCTACATAGGTAATTTGCTTGGGGGGTTGTATTGTAGGATTTGGAGTGCTTGTAGGTGTTGATGTAGTAGCAGCAGTTGAAGTAGGAGAGTTTGTGGGTTCAGCTGTATTGCTTGGAGTTGTTGGAACACCTGAGGATGTTGGCAATGGCGTGGAGGTTATTTGAGCGGAAGGTTCAGAAGAAGCAGTATTTGTAGGTGTTGCTGTAGATTGCATTGTTGGAATTTGAGTTGGTTGAGCTGAAGGCTGTACTGAAGGTTCAAGGTTAAGCAAAGTGCTTGCTCCAAAAGCTGAAGCTACGATAACTACTGCGATTATTAGTCCAGCAATCATTTTGAGTGTTTTATTCAATCTTTTCACCTCCGATTATTATTACATTAAAAGAGTGTGAATTACAAAACAAGGCATTGTAAGCAGAAAAAATAAAAGATGCACCTGCAATAGTCTTTAACTCGATACCTGCATTATCAACTTGAACAACAATTCGTCGTGGCTGTTCAAGTGCTAAAGTATTGGGAAAAAGGGGTGTTGTACGTTGCGGCATAGTTTTTTGATTTACTAGCTTCAGATACCTATTTTGAGTATGGTTTTTCGGTGGCTGCATATTAACACCTTGTTATTTGGTTGGATAAACCAGCCAATAATATAAAAGTTTGTTTAACTTTGGTTAAATAAAGGTTGAATAAAACAAAAAAGCCATAAATCAACAAACAAAACATAACCCAAACTACCCAACTTACCCAAACAAACTAAATCAAAAAATAAGGTAAAAAATAAAATTACATACTTTTCTTTTTAAGAACATACAAGCTTGCAAAATAGAATGCCAAACCAAAGCCTATTAGCGCAATAAAAGATAGCCAAGGGAAAGACTGCCCTAAAGCTATTGCCCGCAAAGTTTGACTTGAATGCGTCAAAGGTAAAAGATTTAACAAAATCCTCGCAAAATCAGGCAGCTCATTTAAAGAAAAAAAAGTACCACCTAGAAAAATCATAGGTAAAATAACTACACTATTAAAAGTACTCATACCTTGATGCGAATCTATTACAAGCGCAACTAGCACGCCAAATACTGCAAATATTAAACATGAAACAATCAAATTTAATATAAATACAGCATTAACTGAAAAACTAGGAGAAATTGTAAAACCCACTAGTAGTATAGCTAAAGAACTGATTAAACCACGCACTACTCCAATTAAAGCCTTACCGATAATAATTGAATTCATACTTACAGGAGACATTAAAAATTCATCAAAACTTCGATAGAAAAACCGGTCTACTTGAAGCTTCGATGCTGAACCAGTAAAACTAGTTGAAAAAGAGGTTAACGCTACAATTCCAGGAATAACAAACGTCAAATAATCAACACCTTCAAAATTAACAGTCCTGCCTAAACCAACACCAAAGGCAACCAGATACAAAAGAGGCTGGATTAAACTAGTTAAAACTACTGAACGCCAATGGTGCCTTAAATTTTGCAAATCTACCCATAGAACTGAATAGATATCACTTAAAGACATTAACAGTTAACAATCACCAACCTTTTGGCCTGTTAACTCTACAAAAACATCTTCCAAATTTGAATCCCGAATAATAACAGTCTTGACATCAGAAGGAAAACTCTGTACATAACTATTTGCCGCTGCCCTGTCAGCAAAAAACCGATAACGCGTTTCCTTATCTATAAGCGATTCCACAGCAACCAAACCTAGCTTTTTCCGTAACTCAATAGGCGAATCCAAAGCAATTAACCGACCGTGATGCATTATTCCAACACGATTACAAAGCGCCTCAGCTTCCTCAATATAATGCGTCGTAAGAAAAATTGTAGTACCATCCATATTGAGTCGGCGCACTAAATCCCACAAACGACGCCTAGCTTGAGCATCCAACCCAACAGTAGGCTCATCTAAAAACAACACCTTAGGCTCATGCAACAAAGAACTAACAATAGCAGCACGCTTTTTCATACCACCTGATAAAGTGTCAACCATTCGATCAGCATATTCAGTAAGCTCAACATATTCAAGTAACTCATTAATTCGGCGTTTCCGATCCGTAGAATTAAGATGATGTAAACGTGCATGAAACTCCATATTCTCACGAATAGTCAAATCACGATCCAAACTAAGATGCTGCTGCACAACACCAATAACCTTCTTGACCTTATCGGCATCCTTAACAACATCAAACCCGCTAATCTTAATACGCCCAGAAGTAGGCTTAGTCAAAGTCGTCATAACTCTAATAGTCGTAGTTTTACCTGCTCCATTCGGCCCTAGAAAACCAAAAATTTCCCCCGAACGCACACACAAATCTAAATTCTGAACAGCTTTAACAGAGCCATAACTTTTACAAAATTTCTCAGTAACAATAAAATCCCCCAACTCATCAGGCCTCACTCTTAAGTCTGAATTAGCAGAAATATTCGAATGTACATTTGCGTTATTAATCGAATTCATTTTGCCAAACCTCCAAATTAATCAATTTAAGATATCGCCATGTTTCTTCAATGCATCAGTAACTGCTGTTTTCGCTGCACTTCCGATTAATTCGCCAATCTTAGTATGACCACTAGTCAGCGTAAGAGGCTTACCAACTTTTCCGGATACTACAATAACATTATCTGTTCCGGTTCCAGTAGCCAAATAACTAGGCAAATAGGTGCTTCGCACATCTAAATCTTGAAGCGCTGCAGCCTTAGCCTCAGTAACAGTAACAATCGCCCTAGCCATTGCACCATCACTTAAAGTCGAATTTGTCAAAAGAATTATGTTAATAGTTCCGTTAACTGGCCTAAAATTTCCATTATATTCCACATAATTTCCAATATCTACACCTGTACGCAAAGCATTACCTTTTGCCCCAGCAGTCGCCAAACAACAAACATGAAGATTCTCATAGGATCGCTCACATATAGCTAACTGGTCCATATCAACACCAGTACTTAAAAAAGAAATTAACCTAGGTCTAACACCTAACGCCAAAGGAAGACCACGTTTAAACTGTTTATAGTTCTTCATTGTATGCTGAGATAAAAGCAAAGGTACATACACATTACCTACATGATAAACTTCATCATACCCATCAAGAGTAGAAATAATCCGACGTTTACTTTTAAAACCAACTAGCATAGTATTCATTTTAAAACCATTATAGGTATGATATACAATTTTTGCAGTGACATCATTTAATGAGAGCCCAATTTTCTTTTCACAATCTATTTTTTGTTCAACCATTTCAACACCTCACCGTTAAGAGCAGATTCTTTGTTTCCAATTTTACTCACATTTTCTCATGCTTAAACGCTTAATCAATAACTCATCTTTTTCCTAGCTAAACATATTTTGCAGCTATTTCTTGTGGAACTTGTGACCCTTTAATGCGATTAAGTCCAGATATCAAAGGTGTAATTTGAGGAATACCCATAAAAGAGGTTGTAACTTTGGATTTAATTCCATAGATTTCCTCAATATTTTTTTCAGTAAGCACCTCTTTAGGTGTCCCACAAGCAAAAATTTTTCCTTTCTTTAACATTAACATCCGATCTGAAAATCGGCTAGCCAAATTTAGATCATGCATAGACACCACGACTGAACGGTCTTTAGATTGTGTCAAACTTCTAAGTATACACAAAATTTCTAATTGATGTCTAATATCTAATGAGCTTGTTGGTTCATCTAAAAGTAAAATTTGAGGCTGTTGAGCTAAAGCTCTAGCGATAATTACTTTTTGTTGCTCTCCACCACTAAGTTCATTGAAATGTCGCATAGCTAATTCACCTATGCCTAAGAAATCAAGCATATCTGCAACTATTTCACTATCCCGTTCACTTAAATTCCAACTAATGTACGGCCTTCGCCCCATTAATACAACATCAAAAACAGTAAATGGAAAAGTACTAGTTGAACTCTGGGGCACATAACCGATAATTTTTGACAACTCTTTAAGATTAATCTTGCTAGCATCTTTACCGTCTATAAGAACGGTATTTTGCTTAGTCTTCAAGATTCGGTTGATACATTTAAGTAAGGTACTTTTACCTGAACCATTAGGTCCAACAATACTTAATACCTCGCCTAAATCAATAGAGAGTTCAATATCTTTTAGTACTGGATGTCCAGCGTAGTTAAACGATAGATTATTTATTTCAAGTTTCAACGCCAACTTTGCCTCCTTTTACTTAGCAATATATAAACGAAAAATGGAACACCAAGTAACGAAGTTACTATACCAACAGGCAGTTCTGCTGGTGCTAAAACGATCCTACCTACGGTATCAGAACATAAAAGTAAACAAGCACCAACCAAAGCACTGCAAGGAATAAGAAAACGATGGTCGCTACCGATAAGCATTCTCGCCATATGCGGAGCAATTAAACATACAAACCCAATCACTCCTGTAAAAGCAATTATCGCTGCAGTAGCTAAAGTTTCTAAAATCATAGTAATCGCTAGAACACGTTTAGAGTTAACACCTAAACTTGTCGCTACATCCTCACCCATACTTAATACGTTAATGTTCCAAGATTGATGAACCATAAGAACAAACGTGACTAAAACAATTGCTAAAACAATTGTTATACTATTCCAAGTTGCAGAATTTAAACCGCCCATAAGCCAAAACACAACAGCACGTACTGCTTCATGTTCAGGTGCAAGGTATTGGATTAACGATAGCATTGCTGAAAATAAATACCCCACAGCTACACCAGCCAAAATTACTGTTTCAGAACTCATACTTCTCAAACGAGCAATACCATACACAATTAACATGGCAAGCATACTAAAAACAAAAGCATTAATTATCACCAAATAACTGCCCACTCCAGAAACAACGCCGATTCCAAATACGATTGCCAAGGCAGCACCAAAACCAGCAGCAGCTGATACACCTAAAATATAGGAGGAAACTAAAGGATTTCTTAAAACACCTTGCATAGTAGCTCCTGAAGCTGCAAGACCAGCACCAGCAATCAAAGCCAAAATAATTCGTGGAAGACGTAAATTCAGAATTATTGATTGAGTTAAGGTAGAACCAGGATCAATATTAAGTGAAGGCATAAGCTTGGCAAAAATTACACTCATAGCTTGATTAAAACCAGGAGAACCTGCTCCGACACTAACAGAAATTACCACAGCCATAATTAATGCAGTCACCATTGAAATCAAAGCAAGAACTTTTCGCTTCTTACCTTTTTGGTAAAGACGTTTGAGTTCAGATGCAGTAGCACTCAATTAAACGCAAACACTCCTAATACAATAAAATAGAACCACAAAATGATTACTCAAAAAATTGAAACATCTACAGACACCTGAATTAGATGGTAAACAAAAACAAGATTTTTCCATCAACTTTACCATCAGCCCTAATTTTGCCAAGCAACTGAATCGGAAAGCAAATTATTTCGTACCGCTGAAACAATAGGTGCAGCATTAAGTTCTTCAATTCTAAGATAATAACCGTGCATTGCTTCGCTAATCTGTTTAACTAAACCAAAAGTTAGAAAGTCATGTTCAGTATCAATAGCTATTGATTTAATGCCGGAAAGACCTATTTCTTGAGCAACCAATTTTGCATCCTCAACAGGATCTTCGCTATTAAGAGCAACATTTGCACGCCCGTCAGAAACTAATGCCAACAGAGGAATTACAGTTTTATTACGTCTAACATAATCACGCAAAGTTTCTAAACCTAATGATAAACCATGAGCTAAAGGAGTACGCCCACCTGTGGGTAAAGTAGATAGATATTTTTGAGCAAGTTCAACACTATTAGTTGGAGGAAGAACAACTTCAGCAGTATTTCTTCTAAAAACAATCATACCCACGCGATCGCGTCGTTGGTAAGCATCAATTAGAAGAGATAATACAGCACCTTTAGTGGCAACCATTCGCTCTTCTGCAGCCATCGAACCACTTGCGTCAACCACGAACATTATTAAGTTACCAACTTTTCGTTCGCGCACTTTTTCACGAAAGTCAACTTTTTCGATAATCATACCAGATTGTTTTCCAGATCTTGTTTTCCGCTGCTGTTGAAAAGGTGCTGCAGCACGCAATGTTGCATCAAAAGCTAAATCGCTTACTTTCCCTTTAGGGATTATACTATTTACATATCGTCCGGTTCTTGAATCACTAATGCTTTTTGATCGACGTCCAGAACTATTACGTTCAATACTATCAAGAACTGGCGTAGAAAAAGGTTTAACAGCATAAGGAGACGCAGAACCTGAAATTTGTTCAGGTGCTTCACCATCATTTTGCGGCGGGTTTTGAATGTCAGGTGAATTAGAAGAGGAAGAAGAATTATCAAGCAAATCTTGAGTTGCTTGAGATTGATTTTCATTTTTTTGACTATTATGATTTTGGCTCCATTTTTGCAGGCTATCTTCGATTTTTTGCTGTTCCATTTTAGTTTCTTCAAAGGGTTGTCGTCGTGTACGATGTGGAAGTGCTAATTCGGATGCTTCTTTGATATCTTCTTCTGTTACTTCAAGTCTACCTTTGAAAGCTGCAAGAGTACAAGCTGTTTTATAAATTGTTATATCAGCTCGATGACCATCTACACAAAAATCAGTGCAGATTTGAGTAATTAAATCCAGCAGACTATCATTTAATTTAACTTTAGGCAATATTTTAGCAGCGGCTACAATTTTACTACGAAGATTTTCTTGACTTTCTTGATAAGCGGCTAAAAATCCGACGGGGTCAGACTCAAATGCGATACGTCGTCGGATAATTTCAGCTCTTGCTTCTCGATAAGGGATGCCTTTCACATCAACAGAAAGTGCAAAACGGTCTAGCAACTGAGGACGAAGCTCGCCTTCTTCAGGATTCATTGTGCCAATTAAAATAAACTGTGAAGGATGAGTAAATGACACACCTTCACGTTCAACAAAGTTTACACCCATTGCAGCAGCGTCTAGCAAAACATCAACTATATGATCATCAAGCAGGTTAACTTCATCAATATATAAGATATTTCGGTTTGCAGCTGCAAGAATACCAGGTTCAAAATGTTTTTCACCGCTTTTAATAGCTTTTTCAATATCTAAAGTACCCACAAGACGATCCTCAGTGACACCAACAGGCAAATCCACTACAGATACAGCACGTTTAACTACCGAAAGAGGTTTATTAGCACTATTTTTTGCGCTACAAGTGCTACATAATTCTTTTAGGTTATAAGGATCGCAGTGAAAAGGACAATCAGCTACGACCTCGACTTCAGGTAACAAATTTGCCAAAGCACGCACAGCTAAAGATTTGCCGGTTCCTTTTTCACCACGAAGTAGAACGCCACCAATCTTTGGATTAATAACATTGAGAATCAGCGATAGCTTCATTTTATCTTGACCGACAATAGCACTATATGGGTATAGGGTTTTGTTTCGCCACTGCATTAAGTTAGCCTCTATTAGTTGGATGGATTATCCAACAACTTATTTAAATTTTAGTTTAACCCAAGTTAACAATAGGTTGAATAAAATCATTTAACCAATAACAACAAAAAAGAAAGACACCAAACAAAAAATTAAAAAACCAACCCACAACTCACACAACCATAAACTATCAAATCAATAATTAAACTAAACAAAAAAAGAAGCAAGAACATTGTTCTTGCCCATGACGACATTTACCAGACACAACATTTGTCAGGGGTAGGCATAAATGCCTGAAAAAGTGGTTCCAAAAAACTTTTGATCTATTTCTGCTTGAATAGCAACAGGGTCAATGTCAGCAAAATAATCAGGTTGACACCATTTAGCCCAATAAAGATAACCCACTATACTATGAACCCCACCTCGGATAACCCAGTCACAAATGTAGACGTTTCCATTTTTAATAGCATTCACATCTTCTAAACCAGGCCTAGTCAATATTGCATCTCTAGCAATTTTAAAATCTGTTTCATCATGCAATAGGCTGCTAATCATATATATTATAATGTCAGGATTTTGTTCAATTACGAATTCTGCACTTAATACAGGTGCATACACAGTTTGATTTTCAGCAATATTAACGCCTCCAGCTTGATCTAACCCTGGTGTAACAAAAGTATTGTACGGTTCATACCATTCAAGCATTACTTTTGGCCTTTGCTCTAAAGTAACGGTCTCTATTCGCTTTTTGATGAGATTATTATAATATTGCACATAAGAAACATATTCATCTGCTACATCCTGGCTACCAACAATAGTAGCTAAGTTTTGCATCAATTTGCAGCTAAAATCAACTATAGTTTCGTTTGAATGTTTTGTCGGTTCTGGATCTGAAGGGTCAGCAATGAAAATAGGTATACCAGCAGATTCGATTTGGTTCATAAGCACATCATTATAAGTCAACATAGAATCAGCAAATACAACATCAGGTTCTAATTCAAGAATCAATTCTACATTTGGAAGATAAGAGTTGTCACCAACAACAGCTACCTTCAAGACAGAAGGCGGTAAAGTTGAACTTGCATCACGCCCCACTATTTTATCTTCACAGCCCAAAGCACATAGCATTTCTGTCAAACCCGAATTAACGCTAATAACACGATTAACAGGAACAGTTAAAGTGACATTTCGCCCAGCACCATCAACCACCGTCATAGTTGTAGGAACAGAGACAGGTGTAGGGGTGGGCATAGGTGTCAATGTTGGATTAATTGTTGGAGAAGGTGTTAAGGGCAATACAGGAGTAGAAGTACTAGTTGGATTGGTAGAAGGAGATGGGGTTGATGGCGATGAAGTTGTAGTTGGAATAGGCGTTGAAAGTGAAGATATAACTGAAGCTGATGGCGAGTTTGTTGGTTGTGGTGTAGGACTTTGGGTTGAAGTGGATATTGAGTGTGTAGGTGTTGAAGATGGAGATGGTGAAGCAGAAATTGATGTGGGAGAATAAAGTAAATTATATACCCCACATATTGAAGCCCCGATTAGCACCATTACCAAAATTATTGATAGAAAAATTTTTTTCATTACATCAGACCGCCCATCACTTGCCTGCTTTTGCCAGGTTTATCATTATTGAATAATATCTCTTGATTTATTTTGGGAAATAAGGTCTTAAAGGAAAATATTTTGATTATTAATCGTTGCATTACATAACCTCTTTGTATAATAATGGTAACCAAAGTAAATATATAAAATTTTGTTTAACTTAAGTTAAACTTTGGTTTAACAATTTATTTTTATACGAACAATAGAAATAAAACCAAAACCAAAATGCAGACTTAAAACATTTTACTCAATTCATAACATATAATTGCATATAGAAAAGTCAAAAAATACAACTTCCTAACCAAAAAAATTAGAAAACTAAAAACAGACTATCCAAATCTTCATTTGCATAAATCGAAATTCACGCATATAATCATTCGGTCTTACCCTCAAGTTCACCTTCAGTTTCCAAATAAAGCTGCTGTAACTCTTTTTTCATTTCTTCAGAAGCAGTCCATAAATTTCGCTCAATTGCCTCTAAAAGCCTCTCAATCATGTTCTGCAAAGCATACATATTAACCTCTTTTAGCCAATCCTGCATTTTCTTATCTAATACATATTTTTTAGCTAAGCTTTCATACATCCAGTCTTCAACAACTTCAACTGTTGCATCCCAACCTAAAACGTCATCTAATGTTTTAGAAAGGTCAGCTGCACCGGCATAGCCGTGACGTACCATACTACCTATCCATTTTGGATTCAAAAGGCGCGTTCGAAAAACATGACAAGTTTCCTCTGCTGTACTTCTAACTTTAACGCGTTCAGGATCAGAACTATCACCACAATAAGATCGTGGAGCTTTTCCGTTTAATGTTTTAACAGAAACAATCATACCACCGTGAACATCATACCAATCATCACAATCAAGTATATCATATTCTCTTGAATCTTGATTTTTTACGGTCGCTTTAATCTGGCTTAAACGCAACTTGAATCGTTCAGGAACGGAATAACCATAAGTTTTCCGGCTGTAAGCATAGCTTCCCCAAGCAATGTAAATATCACTTAAATCTTTTTGAGTTTCCCAATTTTTTGAACTTACTAGTTCACTAACTCCGCAGCCATAGGCGCCAGGGCGATCACCGAAAACACGATAATACGCTTCTTCACGTACAAAATTTGGATCACAACCTTCAGCTACACGCTCACTTACCTCTAGTTCTACATGTTTTCGAACAAAGTTCTTATCATAAGGCTCATCAAGAGATGCAACTAACACAACTGCATCATCAATAAGATGAACAATATTAGGAAAAGTATCTCTAAACAATCCACTAATACGCACTGTTACATCAATACGAGGTCGTTTTAATTCTTCAAGTGGTATAGCCTCAACACCCATAACTCTACCGTTAGAAGCTTCCCAAACAGGCTTAACACCTAACAGATAGAGAATCTGAGCAATATCATCACCTTTTGTTTTCATAGCATCTGTTGCCCATAGAAAAGTACCAATACTTTCAGGATAGCACCCTTCTTCATCCAAGTACCGCTCCAACAAGGTTTTAGCTAAACCAACACCTACTTGCCATGATGCTGTCGAAGGCACAGCACGCGGATCTACAGAATAAAAGTTCTTTCCAGTAGGTAAAATATCTGCCATTCCACGAGTTATAGAACCAGAAGGCCCAGAAGGAACATAACTGCCGCCACATGAAAGCAAAATATTATCTAATTCATCAGTGCTTTGTTTCAAAGCAGGAACAAGAAAGTTACATATATACAAAAGACATTGCCGTACCGTAGGACTATCACAATCCATAACGGATTTAATTACAACATCAACACAATTTTGATCAAAACTTACAGCACTAAGCTTCTTTACCAACTCCAAAGCAACATAGTGCAATTCTTTGATTATATCGCCATTTGTTCGCCCATCAGAACACAATTTTCCTTTATTCTTAAGCAAATATTCATAGTCATACTTTTTAAACTCTGCAATCGCCTGCCTCAAAGAAGGCACACTTCCATTACTGAGCCGAGTTAAAGTAACTATAAATTCTTCTAGCCGTGAACCAGTAGGTGGACTACCTAATATATGAAGACCATCACGAAGTTGCGCATCTGATAACTCATGCAAGTAAGAGTGCAAAGTTTCTAAAAAACCATCAAAATTAGCGAAAACAACATCAGAATCAACATTAAGATCCTTATCAAGTTTACCAGCAACAACTGCTTCCCAAATTAGCTTCTGTAAAACAGGCAACTTTGCCTTATCAACAAGCTTTGCGTGATAATATTCTTGCAATTGGACTTCAAGCTGTGCTGTTTCCTCATATAAATCCGCATTATGCAGCACAGGAATTAAGTAGTCAATGATACAACAATAACTACGCCGTTTAGCCTGTGTACCTTCACCAGGGTTAGTTATAACATAAGGATACACATTAGGTAAATCCGAAATCGCAATATCAGGAAAACATGAAGCTGAAAGCCCCACTGATTTGCCGGGCAACCACTCTAAACTGCCATGAGTACCAACATGAATAACCACATTGGCTTTAAACACGTCTCGAATCCAACGATAGTAAGCATAATAATGATGAGACAGTGAAAGATCAGGACTATGAAAACTAGCCGAATCCTCTTCACCTAATGAACCGCGTGGCGGTTGAAGCCCAAGAAATATATTACCATTAATTATTCCTGGAATCAAGAGATTATCTTTATAATTGAAAGGTTTACCAGGAGGTTTTCCCCACATTTTATCCATCTTTATTTGAGCATCAGAAGGCAACTCTTTAAACCAGGTAGTATACTGTGCACAAGTTGTCTTGCCCACAGCCCTTTTTGCAAGTTCTTCAGTACTTAACCAACGCATATCATTAGTAAGACCTTTTATTATACCATCCATAAGTTGTTGACCACTTTCAGGCAAACTCTCTAAAAAGTAACCATTAGTTTTCATGTTGCATAACAGATTCAACACTGATACGGGAGTATCAATTGCAAATGCCTTGCCGATAGTGTCATTTCTTGGAGGATAATTATGGAAAATAATCGCGACTTTTCGGTCACTATTTGAAATATGTTTAAGTTTTGCCCAATTTACACTTAAACTAGCTACCTTTTCAACTCTTTCAGAAATTGGCTCAAATTTTAATAACTTAGTACCTGTTAAAGAGTTAACTTCAGTAGAATCTAATGAAGCCATAGGTACAGTAATAAGAAATCCATCAAACTCGGGCATAACTACACTTGAAGGTATATCAATAAAATTAAGACCCTGCTCAGTATCGCGCCATTCTTCAAATGAGTTAACTGTTAATATTGCCTTTAGCACTGGAACTTTGAGGCTATCGAGGACTTTTAAAGCATTATTATTTGAAGAGGTTAGAGAGAAACATAAAGTACTCACTATTGCATCTACTATAAGCTGACCATTTTTTTTAAAACAGTTTTCAATTACCCAATTAAAATTACCATTATAGGATATAGCAATTGCATTTGCACCTTTCCTTTCGATAGCGTTAATTAAACTATCCACAAAATCAGTGTCTTCGCTTTGAAACTGACTTGTATGAAATAATATACCCACAGTAGGTTTTCCAAAGGTAAACTTTTTTTCCGCATACTCATCCAAAGACACAAGTTTACCGAAGCCAGGATAATAAATTCCTTCCCACTGCATCTGTTCAGGTGAGCAAACTTCATAATTAGAGCCTGTAAAACGATTAACTAAGTATAATAGAAGATTTTCAAAATTGTTTTTGCCACCATAATGGAGATACTTGAAGATTTTCTGTTTATCATATAAATCAATAGTACAGATACTAGGTTGGTCTTTATTTGGAGAAATAACCAACATTGGAACATTGGAACTTTTCAATGATGAAACAAAGATATCATAATCTGGGAAGCTACCCATTAGGTGAGCAATTGCCAAATCTGAGTTTTTAGCAAATTGAATAAATTCATCCATATTGCCAAAATCTTGAGGCATCAGACCAGTTTTAAGTTGAAGAGCAATTATATCACCAAATTTTTGAGTTATAGACTTGATAGCTGAAATTAAAGGAACTGAATCAGTTATCATAGTTGTAACAAAAGCTAATTTGAATTTACGCATTCTTTTTCAAACCCCATAATATTTTTGAAATGAGCACAACTGTTTCTACCGCTAAAAACATCTAAGAAAAAAAGAAAGATGTGGTTAATCACACAAAAATTTTGAAAACAAAAATAATCAGGGATAGAAATACACCCCTTGCAAAGTAGTTCCGAACCATAATTCAATCAGTTCAGCATGTATTGCTGTCGGATCTATGTCTATGAAGAGTGGTGGATGAAACCATTTAGCAAAATAAAGCAAACCAATAACATCGCGATCCACCAAAATGGTACTTGTAATAACATACACGTTCTCATCTTGTGTTGCGTTCAATTCGTTTATACCAGGTCGGCTAACTATTTCAGTCCATAAAGCTTTGAATGAATCAAAATTTTCGCCGGATGTGTAATCTAGCATACGGATGAAAATATCTGGATTTTGCTCTACCACAACCTCTGCACTAAGTTGTGGAAAGCTTATGGTGGTGTTTTCACCGGCATTTATACTACCTGCATCTTCAATCAGCAAAACATAAGAACCGCTTGGGCCTGTGCTAAACCAAGGCTTATCGATTTGTGATAAATCTGCTACACGGTCTTTAACAAGATTTTCATAGTATGTTTCAAAATTTATAAGCACTTGAACTCTTTGCTCAGCATTTAGAATCAAAGCTAAATTTGTGATGTATCGTTCTCGCTTATCTCCAATTAAAGTATCTTCTATCACAGCTATACCTGCACTTTCAAGTATGGCTATGTTTTCATCAGATAATCTTTGACTGGATAGGATTAAGTCGAGTTCAAGTTCCATTATTAACCCCAAATTAGGTGCAGCATCGACATCACCTACGGAATGTAACGCCATTATTGAAGATGGTAAAACAGCTTGAGCAACAGAAGTCAACATTCCAATACGCCCACTATCAAATCTGCAGCACCTAAAGCGCACACAATTTCAGCTGAAGTTAAACAAACTATTCGCTTAACGGGAAAGCTTACATTAACTTGTGCACCGTTAGTGTCATCAACAATAATGCTAGTAAGAGATGGGAAAGCTATTGAACTAGGTGTGATAGTTGGAGTTGACGTTGGAGTTGATGGTGGAGTAGGCATTAGCATTGGAGTTGAGGTAAGGGTTGGTGTTGACATAGGCAAATTTGTGGGAAGAGGCGAAGAGGATAGGGAGATAGTAGGTTTGGTTGTGAGTTCAAATAAAGAGTGGGATGTTGGATTTGCAGATTCAGGTGAAATATTAGAAGATGCTAAAGTTTTAGGAGTTAATGTGGAATTTGGGTTTGGTGAATGTATAGAAGACAGGTTAAGTAAAGTGTAAGCTCCAAAAGTAGATGAAATAGTAATCAATACAATTGTTACTATAATTAGAATTGTATGCGTTTGCTTCAATACAAATCACCTTTTCGATTTTTTGTTGATTTAGAATATGAAATAAACATGAATAAAAATTTCACAATAGACAATAAATTATAAAGGCAATTAGAACCAAAATTGCAGATATTTCTCATTAAATATAACATTTTATGCACCCCAAAGATGGAGCATCCCCCAAAATATAAACACTAGTTTAACTTATGTTAACATAAGGTTGAATGTTTAAAAAATATAGCACTAACAAATACACATACAATAATCACCCCGCAAAGTGATTGATAAAAAATAGATGCTTTGGTCGAAGGGGTTAACGGTGGAGAATTCCGAACCCCTGCGACCCTGCTTCACCTGTGGCTACATCTACGACGGCACGCGAGGGTCAAAATCGCATAGTCTGAAGGCACCTTCAATATAATCTGAGCTTACGTGCGTTATGCGATTTTGACCTTAACATAAATTCATCACCCAAACATATAAACTTATTTTTAACTTTAGTTAAACATAGGTTTAATAAGGCATAGCTCCTTGAAAAGAGTAAAACAAAGACAAAAGAGTTTGCTGGAACCCTGCAGAAAATGACCCGGAGAGGAGGATATGTCAAAAATCTTTAATTTTCATTAACAGAGTCCAATCAGCCCCACCACACCTCAATAAACCAATCAACACGTTTACAAAATTAGGTTCAATTAAAATTAAACAAAGGTTGAACTAATACAAGAATGAAAACCTCATATACAACACAATAACAACCTAATGATTAAAACTAAATGCATTCAACAAGATCACACCCACATAACTCTATTTCGCTAAATATTAAACACACCTTAATTACGAATAATCAAATATCCAACGTAACATGCAATATGATCAATCAAGAACAAGTTTGCTTAACATTTATAAACCAACAATTAACTTTAGATAATCTCAGGTTAAATAGTTGGTTAAGAAACCTCGAACCAAGCTCTTACGGGAAAAAGGCCAATTCACCAAATTTCAAGTACTTGTAGAAATTATGCGCAATCAGCCACATGTCAAACAAAAAGACATAAGCGATGCATTTGGAATCACAATCCAAGCAGTCTCAAAATATTTTAAAAGACTAGTCAAAGAAGGCTTACTAGAGGTAGGTTCAGAAAGAGCAGACTATAGACTAACACCAAAAGCCATGGAAAAACTACGCGATGACCTAAAAAACCTCGACGAATACACTCTACGAATTAAAAACGACATTAAATTTGAAGACATACAAATAGCAATGGCAACTCAACACATCAAAGAAGGAGAAAAAATTGGTCTAATTATCAAAGAAGGAGTATTATTCGCAATAGAACCAGATAACCCAGATGCACAAGCATGCGGAATAGCTGCAACTGAAGCCTCACCAGATGAAGAAGTAGGCCTAAAAGACATACAAGGAAAATTAAAATTAGGCAAAGGAAAAATCTTGATCATCAAACTGCCCAGCATCAAAGAAGGCGGGTCAAAAAACGTTGACATAGATAAAGTAAAAAACATACTCGATGAATTCAAACCTGACAGAGTAGCAGTCATGGGAGCAGTAGCTAGAGCAGTTCTAAACAAACTTAACCTCAAAGCAAACATTGAATTTGGAATAACCACAGCAGTGGCCATAGCTGCATCTAGAGGAATAAACGTGTTTGTCCTTGCCGTTGGCAGAATGACAAGCCGCATTACAACTGAAATAGACAATATAAACAGAAAAAACTCCACCGACATTATCTACGAAATCCGTGACGTCAGAAAAAACTAAAATAAATAAAAATCAAAAATTACCCCATAAAAACGCACATTAAAACAGCAAACAGAAAACAAAACATTATTGCTAACAAGCAGCCCTCTATTCAAGCTATATTTGTAAAAGTAGGTATCCTTAAATTTTACTACACCCATTATCTATAAAAATAAAGTTTGAATAATCTGCTATAAAGTTATTCAACCTCAACTCAACTTTAGTTAAAAAAAAGTTAATATGTTTTTGGATGGATTATCCGACCATAAAGGTTGAATTAAAATGCATATAATGGAAGGATTCTTACCTCACCCATGGTGGGAAATATGGTTTGCTATATCAGCCCCATTTTTAATCTATGGGATTTATAAACTCTCTAAGGTTACAAAACAAATTCCTGAATCAAAACCTATCATAGCATTGATGGGAGCATTCATCTTTGTTCTTTCATCATTAAAGCTACCTTCAGTTACAGGAAGCACCTCACACCCCACAGGCACAGGCCTAGGCGCAGTAATTGTCGGACCAGGCATAACCTCAATCCTATCACTAATAGTTCTAGTCTTCCAAGCATTACTATTAGCACACGGCGGCTTAACCACTCTTGGAGCTAACGTCTTTTCAATGGGCATCGTAGGACCATTTACTGCATATGCAATTTGGAAAATAAGCAGTAAAATCAACATACCAAAACCAGTAGGCGTATTTCTCGCCGTCGCTGTAGGTAATCTCATCACTTATGTCGTAACATCTATTCAATTAGCATTAGCATTTCCCTTACCGAGCTTTTCTGAAGCATTTTTAAAGTTCGGATCAGTCTTTGCAATCACACAAATTCCACTATCAATTGGAGAAGGCATACTAGCAGTAATCTTCTTTGACTTCCTACTAAAAAATAAAAGCCAAATCTTAACAAAACTAAAAGTAATCAAACTACCAAACGCAAAACATAAGGAGGAAAACTAGCCGTGAACACCAAACACTATATCATCTTAATTGTTGGTGTTGTAATACTTTTTGCAGCACCCCTACTCATATTTCCTAACGCTGAATACGGCGGAGCAGACGGCACAGCTTCAGACATAATAACTGAAGATGGATACGAACCATGGGCTAGCCCTCTATGGTCACCACCAAGCGGCGAAATAGAAAGCTTACTATTTGCCCTTCAAGCAGCAATAGGAGCTCTTATCATCGGATACTTTGTCGGCTACGAAAAAGGAAAACGCTCAAAAACAACAAAGAACGTTTAAAAAGCAAACATCTGGTGAAAAATCGGGATGGCTCACAGCGACATATCAGCACAAATTGACCGATACGCATACACCAATAGCTTTGCAAAAACCAGCCCGATCACCAAAGCTTTTTTTGCACTCTCAACACTTATTATAAGTGTTTCAGCTCCAAATCCAATTATACCTATTATCGCATTTATAGTATGCACAAGTTTACTATTAGGGTTTGCAAAGATAAAACCACACTTCTACCTTGACTTATTCATATACCCCACATTATTCGTCGCGTTAAGTTGCCTTATTATTGCATTATTCTTTGGCGAAGGCACAATAATTGCACAATTAACTTTACCATGGTTTACTTGGGCAATTTTTGAAAACGGACTAACAACAAGCATCTACACATTCTTTAGAGTAGAAGGTGCCTTATCATGTCTTTTCTTTCTCGTCTTAACAACATCAATAAATGATCTGTGCATAACCCTTCGGCGTGCACATATCCCGAAAATTCTTATAGAAATGTCATTACTCATTTACCGCTACATATTCGTCTTTTTAGAAATTTCAACAAAGATGAGTACTGCACAAAAACTTCGACTTGGCCATTCAAGCTGGCTAAAGAAGATTCGATCAGTAGCGTTACTTGGAGCAAACCTGTTTATTCGCACATTAGAACAAGGCGAACGTACCTTCATAGCAATGAACGCTAGAGGATATGATGGCAATATATATGTACTTGAAGAATTGCCTAAACCTAAAAAATTAACCCTACTTTACATAGCATTATTTGATGTCTTACTTATCACAATTATCATTTTAACCGCAAATACTGGAGTGGTATAGGAAATGTTATTTAGAATTGAAAACTTATCGCACACTTACTCAGATGGAACTCTTGCATTAGACAATGTATCATTAAGCTTTACTAATGGTGAACGAATCGCACTTTTAGGCACCAACGGCTCAGGAAAAACAACTTTGCTAAGCCACTTAAATGGCATTTTAAAACCTACCTCAGGTAAAATATTCTTTGAAGACAAACCCTTACAATATGACCAAAAATCGTTACTTGGCCTTAGAAGAAAAGTAGGATATGTCTTTCAAGACCCTAACGACCAACTATTTGCTCCAACTGTAAAACAAGATGTAGCTTTCGGACCACTAAACTTAGGTCTTCCACCAGACAAAGTACGCCAAATAGTTGATGAATCACTAAAGACTGTTGGCATGGCTGAGTTCACTGAAAAACCACCACATTTTCTAAGCTTAGGCCAGAAAAAAAGAGTAGCCCTTGCAGGAGTGCTTGCCATGCAGCCAGAAGTCATAATTATGGATGAACCAACTGCAAACCTTGACCCACGCTCTACCAGCGAAATACTACACCTACTCTTAAGACTAAACAAAGAAAAAAGAATAACACTACTGCTAGCCACCCACGATGTCGACATGGTCCCATTATTTGCAAACAAACTCTATATCCTCAATAAAGGCAAACTAGTATCTGACGGCACACCAAAAGAAATCTTTTCAGACACAGAACTAATCAGAAGAGTCAACTTACGTTCACCAAGAATAACCCACCTATTTGAAGTATTAAAAAAAGAAGACAATCTACACATAGAAAACCAACTACCACTAACAATAAGCGAAGCAAGACAACAAATACTAAACCTACTACAACCAAAAGAAAAACAAAAAGAAAAAGAAAATATTAACTGACTAAGGCTAGGTTAAAGGTTATAGCCGCGTGGGGTAACCATTCGTCCATCGATAATTTTTGTTGTTGAATTACCTACGATAACTGTTGTTGCCATATCTACATCTTTTGTTAGCAATTCATTAAGAGACACAATCTGAGCATCTTCGCCTTCTCGGCCTACTTGTTTAACTATACCTACTGGTGTAGTCGGCTCTCGATATTTTAAGAGGATTTTATGAGCTAGCTCTAAAGGCTTCTTACGACCTATGCTTTGAGGATTATAAAGTACTATAACAAAGTCTGCTTGAGCTGCAGCAACTAAACGTTTCTCAATCTGTTCCCAAGCAGTTAAAAGATCACTTAGGCTAATTACTGCAAAATCAGTAATCAAAGGTGCACCTAATTTTGAAGCAGCTGAGGTTGCAGCAGTTACCCCCGGAATGATTTCAATTGGGATGGATGCTTTTTGATTTGCAGCTACTTCTAAGACTACTCCGGCCATTCCGTAGACGCCTGGATCACCGCTGCTTACAACAGCGACAACTTTTCCAGCTAATGCTTTTTCAACTGCAAGTTTAGCTCTATCTACTTCTCGGCCCATAGTACCAGAGATTACTTCTACATCTGGCCTAATTATTTGCCGTATGAGTTCAATATAGGTTTTATATCCTACTATTACGTCGGCTTCTTCAATACTGTATAGTGCCATTTGAGTCATCTGTTCAAGACTACCAGGCCCGATTCCAACGATGTTTATTCTGCCACAGCTATTGCTACTGTTACTCCGTTCATTTTCTGTTTCTTTAAGATTAGATGTGCATTTTTTCCTGCTATTATTAATGCTGCTCTTTCGCATACTCCTCCAACTCCTATGTTTCTTTGTACAATTTTTGAATCAGCAGACAAATCTTCATGCCTTAAAGCGCGAAGTTCATCTACACTGATAAATTTAAGATTAAAACCTAACGATGCTACCGCATCTATCATACTTTGAGAATCCTTTTTAATATCTACTGTGGCAATCTGGGTAACATATTCAATTGGTACATTTACCAATTTTAACGCAAAAACAATTGCGTCTACAACCTGAGGTGCAGTAATTTCTTTTCTTGCTCCAACCCCAACAGTAAACTCCTTAACCTTCAATATTGTAACTGACTTACCAACCCCAGATAAAGATAGGCAAGTTTTAGTAATTACCGCTGCTGCATCATAATCAGCTAAAATCGCTAAAGCTTGATTTTCATTATCAGCACATTTCACATCATAACCAGCAAACTGGCTGTAGGGAACTTTTACGTCTCTTAATTGGATTAAAACAAGTCGACCGCCATTTACAATAGCCGAATTAACACTAACTAGGCTTTCAGGGTTAACTATAGTAAGATGTAAACTTCGTGCAAGCGTATCAACACTTTGTTTACCTAAAACATCAGATGCTGTAGTAATAACAGGAACAGCCCCAATACCATTAGCAATTAATGCTGCTAGCTCATTTGCCCCGCCGTAATGGCCAGAAAGAAGGCTGGTAACAAATTTTCCGGCTACATCAACACCAACCACCGCTGGATCAACTAGTTTTCCTTTAAGGTAAGGTGCAATTACTCGAATGATTATGCCATTAGCCATCACAGCAACAAAGGCACTTACTGAAGAAAACTTTTCTTTAAAAAATTCTTCCAACTGCACATCAAAGGCTAATACGCCATCTTGCACATACTTTTCAGGCGCATATACAGCGCTAATACAGTTAGCACTATCTAAGACGCGTTTAATTTTTAACGCGACATCTACACCATTTTTAGTTATGGCAATTATGGCGATACCTTTTGAGTACATTACTCTACGCCTTTACGAAAACCTGTAGTAAATGTTGGATCATAAAGCTTTGAGTAATCATACCCTTGAGGATCAAAGACCCTACCTACGAATATTAGTGCAGTTTCAGTAATTCCCGCAGCTTTAACTTTCTCAACAATATCACTAATGGTGCCTTTGACAATTTTCTGTTCAGGCCAAGTTGCCTTATACACAACTGAGACAGGTGTATCTTTCGGGTACCCGCCTTTTTGAAGATCTTCAATAACTCGTGCGATATGAGGAGTACCAAGAAATATCACCATAGTTGATTGATGCCTAGCTAATTCAACAATGCTTTCAGAGGCCGGCACCGGAGTTCTACCCTCAGGACGAGTAATTATAATTGTTTGAGAAATTTTAGGCAAAGTCAACTCACGATTGAGCGCACCAGCCCCACCTTGCAGGCAACTAACCCCTGGAATACGAAAATACTCAATCTGTTCTTTATCAAGAAACTCCATCTGCTCTTGGATAGCACCGTAAAAGCTTGGATCACCATCATGGACACGAGCAACTTGCTTACCAGCCTTCACTCCTGCAATCATAACCTCCATAACTTGTGGAAGACTCATCTTGGCACTATCATAAAGCTCAACACCAGGTTTACAATATTTTAGAATTTCTGGGTTAAGCAGTGAACCTGCATAGATTACTATGTCGGCTTGCTCAAGCGATTTTTTACCTTTCAAAGTTATAAGTTCGGGGTCGCCTGGACCTGCACCGATAAAGACAACTTTATTCATGTTTATTCATCCTTTTTCCAATTAATTGGCAACTGACTACGCTTCACAATTGCTACCGAGAAGTAATCTTCTCGAATATTCCACGAAGCAACATCACCTAGCTTCCCAACAAACACTTGCTCTTCTGGCAAGGTGCATCGCTTCACTAAAGCAACTGTTGAATCTAAAGTAAACCCTGACTTTTCTAAAGCCGGAATTATATCTTTAATATGATAAGCACATTTCATAAACACCAAATTATCAGAATGTTTTGCAGTATCTTCTATAAGTTCAGCATCAAGATCAGATGGAATAATCGAAACAACTTCATCTTTTAATGCTAAAGGAAGTTTAGCACTTGCAGCAGCAGCCGTTACAGAAGTAACACCAGGAATAATTTCAACAGGCACTTCAGGATAAAGCTCTCTGACAACTTGGTAAAGGTAAAGATAGGTGCTATAAAGCATCGGGTCACCTAAAGTGATAAAGACAACATTCTTACCTACCTTTACTTTATTTGCCACTATCGCAGCATTTTCAACCCAGAGCTTTCTTACATCAAATTCGTCTTTACTCATCGGAAATACAAGTTCAAGTATTTCAGGCAACGTTCGCCTTTCAGCTAACACAGGCTTAATCATGCCAAGAGCCATGCTAGATTTGTTAGCATGTGACTTGGGAACACAAATTATGTCTGCATTTTTGAGAGCATTCGCTGCTTTAAGAGTTAATAATTCTGGGTCGCCTGGACCAACACCTATTCCTATGAATTTTCCAATCAAGTTTTGCACCTAAGGTTTTGTTGCTGAAATTATTTTGATAGGATTATGCGCCAACATCATAGTACCACTTGGCACCGATTTGCCCTTTGCCACAAACACTTCAACTACATCAATATCTTGGAAGCCAAAGGTTTTCAAAGTATCAATTGCCACACAAGCAGTCTGCAGCAAAATAGCATTTATTACAACCCGACCACCGGGCTTAAGTTTCCCAAATACAACTGTTAAGACTTCAGTTAAGGTGCGACTACCACCAACCAGAACAGCATCCACAACAGGCAAATTATTTAGTACATCTAAAGCAGACCCTTGTAGTATAGTTACGATTTTTTGAAGATTGAACTTTTCAACATTTGTTTTTGTAAGTTCAATAGCAGATGAATTTTCATCTATGGAAAATACTTTACCAGTTAAGCCTACTTGAAGTGCAGCTTCAACAGTTAACCCACCTGTACCACAGCCTACATCAACCACAACAAAACCATCCCTAAGTCTAGCTTTAGAGATAGTAATTACTCTAACTTCTTCCTTAGTAGGTCCAGGCACAACCTCACTTTGACTAAACAATTCATCTGGAACACCAGGAGTCTTAAAATTCCACATCTAAACCACAACCACCCTTACTTACCTCCGCCTATGCACGTATCTGAATTAGTTTTTTGATTTTGTGTAAACGGTGTAATTACCATAACACACAATGGAGCAAAGTCTTGTTTGGATACTTGAGTTAACGTAGTTTGGGTTATCTTTTCGTCAGGTAATGTGAGGTTTTCACAGATAAATACAGGTGTGTTTTCAGCTAAACCGTTTGACATTAAGTAATTTGCGATTTCTTTTGGCGGAAAAGTTTTCTGATTTGGAAAGAGCAATACACCTTTACTTGCCTTTGTATGATCTAACAAAGAGACTTTCTTTTCAACAGTAACTAAGTCATGGAAGGTAAATAGTGCTAAATCGTCCCAGCTTAAATTCAATCTTGCTGCACATACTTGAACTGAACTTATAGCTGGAATTACACTAACTTCAATATTGTAATCTAAAGTATTATTTAGAAAGCTTCGCAGTAAACCTGAAAATCCAGGATCACCAGTAGAAAGTAAGGCAACAACTTTGCCCGCCTGCGCAAACTCAGCAGCATTATGTAAAACTTCATTGAGATTTTTAGCAGTCAACACCACTACTTGACCACAAATATCAGAAGTAAAAAGATCTAAACTTCTTTGAGCACCAATAACTACATCGGCTAGATGCACAGTTTTTCTTGCCAGAGGAATAACATAGTCAGGTGAACCTGGCCCAACACCGACAACATAGACTTTACCCACTAGATAAGTCTCCTGCCGTTTGTGTCGGTACCAAGAATTTTTCCATCCATGGCTACAATTATGACGCTAAATTTGATTTGCCCTTTAGTACGCTCCACAATTTTACTGTAAATTTTTTGCGCCACTCTATCATAGGTTGCTTTGGTTAAATTAATTCTATTAAGCAGTTCAGTTGCTTCATCAGTTGTATTAGCCTGAAGAATACTATTAATTATATCACTATCAGCACCTGCAGCACCAGCATATGCTGCAATTACCTCGTTTCGCGCATCACCCATCTTATAATGAGTGTTAAATATTCCTCCAGCAAGCTTAACAAGCTTACCAGAATGACCTAGCAGCACAATCTCTTTCACACCTTTCTCAACGGCCTTATCAAGCATATAGCCTACAAAATCACCAGTCTGCACTATTTGTTCATCAACTGCTTTGAAAAGCTGCTTAGTAATCCGTTCACCTATACTGCCAGGAACAAAAAATACATAATCAAACTTTTTAGCTAAAGCCACATCAATTTGTGGAACTAACGAGCGTCGGCAAGCATCCTCTGATAAGGGTTTAACTACACCGCTTGTGCCAAGAATACTAATACCGCCTACTATACCTAATTTTGCATTCATTGTCTTTTCTGCTACTTTTTCACCTTCAGGAACATCAATACACACCTGCGCACCTTTTCCTAAAGGTAAAGCTTCCATTATAGCATCAGAAATCATCTTTCGCGGAACAGGATTAATCGCATATTCACCTATTGGAACTTGCAAGCCAGGCTTGGTAACCTTACCAACACCTTTACTACTTTTTATCACAATTTCCTTATCATCAGTTAGTTGCACCGTAGCAGTGATATCAATTCCATGAGTAACATCAACGTCTTCACCTGCATCTTTAACAACTGTAGCAGTAGCAAAATTCAAACCAAGCCTTCGACTAGATTTGACGGGTATCTCAAATCGGATGCCAATCGGGGTAGGAATAACTACTTTTTCAACTGGTGTGTTTGTCATGGCTAATACTGCAGCTTTGGCCGCAGCTGCAGCAGATGCCCCTGTACTGATTCCATATTTGAGAAACCGCGCCAAACTAGTTTGCCTCTTCTGCCATCTTTAGCAACGCATTAAATATTGCCACAGAAATCGGACTACCACCTTTACGACCTCTAATGACAATAGTTGGAACAGGTAAGTTTGCAACTGCCTCTTTAGACTCAGCAGCACCCACATAACCTACAGCAGTAGCAACAATTAATGCCGGCTTAGCTTTTCCAGCCTCAACAGCTTTAGCTAGCTCAAAAGCAGCAGTTGGCGCATTACCAATAAGAAATATTGCACCATCCACACCATCTTCAACAGCTAAACGTACTGCTGCAGCAGAACGCGTAATTTGCTCAACATTTGCCATCTTAACCGCACGTGCATCATCAATATAGGAAAAAAGACTACCGCCGAATCTTTTAACACGCGCCTCATTTATGCCAGCTTTAATCATTTTAACATCAGTAATAATTTTCGCGCCTGCTCTAATAGCAGCCAACCCTGCATCAACCGCGCCATCACTAATTGATAATAAATTTGCAAATTCCGGATCAGCTGTAGTATGCACCACACGTTCAATAATAGGAACATGACTTTTAGGCGCCTTTTCTAACACATCTTTAATTTCAGGTCTAATAAGACTCATACTAGTATCAAAAATTTTGGCAGAACTATCAGGCACAGCAAAGCGCACAGCAGTACTATTAACATTATTAGTGTTTGCTGCAAACTGTGCATGCAAGTGAGCAGTAACTTTTTTTCCCAAAGCATATAGAGCTTTTTCTTCCAAAATTACTGCAAGACACTCATCTGCACCGATAGGTTCACCATAAAATACTTCTATACCTTTAGCTGATAACTGCAATTCTTTTTCTTTGATGCCAATAAGCTCTGGAATTTCTTGAGTAGTATGAACCCCAGCTGAAAGAAACGCAGGCACTAACACAATCTTCGTAACACCTCTGCTAGCAACTGCATCAATAGCTTCAGGTATAGTAGGACTATTTCGCACCATAAAGGAAATTTCAACAACTTTAAAACTAGACTTTTCACGCATAATTTCTGCTAGCTTTTCAAGATTCTCTTGGTTATGAGGTAGTTTACTTCCATGTCCAATTAAGACTAATCCAACATTATCCATTGGTTCTTTCTTCCTCTTTACTGCATTTTCTGTTATTTTTGAATAATTTGACAGCAACTTGAATGGTCTCTTCATCACTATCCATAGCGGCTATACGTAAATTTTCTACAAGAGGCACAAACGTTTGTTTAAGCAAAATTGAGGTTAAATCACCGATAACCTTCTTTTTCGCTTCATCTACTTCGCCAATTATACTAAAGGCTTTAGACAATTCTCTTTGACGAACTTGCTCTGTTTGAGATAGTAAATCAGAAATTAGTTTCCTAACCGATTCAGCCTTTACTAATCGTTGTATAATAGCTAACTCTTCAGAGATGATTTTTGAGGCTTCTTGAATGCTTTTTTGCCTTTCTTTTTTATTACGGTCAGCTATAAGATACAAATCGTCAATATTGTAAAGTTTCACACGAGGAACTTGTTCTATAGTAGTCTCAACATTTCTAGGATTTGAAATATCAATTATTAACAAATCATTAGGGTTTTTACGTTGAGCAACAATCTCAGATAGCAAATCTTTAGTTAATATATAGTGAGGTGCAGACGTTGAGCATATTACCACGTCAGCATCCACAAGTACTTCGTTTAACTTATCAAACTTTACAGCTCTACCTGATAATTCATCAGCTAGCCGTAGAGCGCGATCATATGTTCGGTTGGCAATAAATATTGGACGTAAACTACGTCTAGCCATGGCCTTAGCTACTAAGGTGCCCATTTCTCCAGCCCCCATGACTAGGATGCTTTTTTCTTCAAAATGGTCAAGTAAAGAATTCGCAAGTTCTACTGCTGCAGAACCAATCGACACAGCACCTTTACTTATACTAGTTTCTTTCCTTACCTTTCTGCCTACATCGACAGCTTTTAAAAATAACTGTTTGAGAATAGGACCAGCAGTTTTTGCCTCTTCAGCTTCCACATAGGCAGACCATACTTGATTAATAACTTGATCTTCACCTACAACCATAGATTCCAATCCGCAAGCAACCCGTAGTAGATGTAAAAGGCAATCACGGTTGTGGCAAACTTCTACGGCGCTAAATGCAGCTCGTGCCATAACACCAGCGCCATCTGCTAAATAAGCTGAAGCAATTTGAGCTGCGTTATTAGAGTTAGAACTTACTAAGTAAATTTCAACACGATTACAGGTCTGTAAAATTAGACATTCATCGGCTTTACTTAATGAACGCAGTTGAATCAACGCGTTTTTCTTATCTTTGAACGATACAGCCTCTAAAAGTGGAACATTTGCCGTCATGTGAGTAATTCTAACATTGACGACTTCGGCGCTATTTACAGAGGCATGCATGGATGGATAAACCGACCACCTTAAATATAAGGCTTCTTGTATTCTACCAGAAGGAACACAACAAAACAGATTAAACCATAAAAACATACTTACCAACAGCTTAGGCACACAACACCCCTTAAATCCTTCAACAAGAACCAACTAGCAATCTAAAAACAAAAAACACGCCAACCAACAAACAAAAGATAACAAATCATCCTTAACAACAAGAAACAAACAAAACATAGGTACACAAAATTAAGCAAGAAAACAATAGTGGATGTAAAGACAAATGCTTGTAGACCTTAGAGTAGAAGGAAAACTTGTAGTCGTAGTAGGCGGCGGATGCGAAGGTTACCGCAAGACACTTGACTTTACAAAAGCTGGAGCAAAAGTCTTAGTTATTAGCGAAGAATTTTCAGAAGAGATACAAACTCTCTGTAAAGCAGGAAAAATTTGTCTGCAAAAAGAAAAAGTTACAGATCCTGACCAATTTATCGAAAGTTTTGAACCAAAACCAGACATAATAGTGGCCATAACAAACGACCACGAACTTAACAAGGCAATTATCAAAAAAGCAAAATCATCTGGATGTTTAGCCTATGCCCCAGATAACCCTACAAATAGCGATTTTATACTTCCGGCAATAGCAAAAATAGGTGATGTACAAATTGCCATATCAACCTCAGGTAAGAGCCCAGCTATGGCTAGCATACTAAGAAAGAGAATAGAAAAAACAATCACACCTGAAGATTTACTTCAAATAAAACTTCAAAAGTACCTGCGTCAAACTCTAAAAAAGCAGGTAATAGACCAAAAGACCCGAAGAGAAATCCTCTATAAGATAATTGAAGATGCAAATGTGCAAACACTTCTAAAAGAAGGAAAATATCAACAAGCAAAAGAAGCATCTGAAAAAATCCTAAACAAAACCATCCCATCTAAGTAAAAAACGAAAATAAATAATTCGCAACATTAGAAGGCAAAAATATGAGTTTCCCACAAGTAAGAATGAGAAGACTACGAAAAACACCAGCATTACGCACAATGATGAGCCAAACTCAAGTTCGTCCAAGTGATTTAATTTACCCGATTTTTGTTGATGAATCTGCCAAAAAGCCTATTCCGATAGAATCTATGCCAGGCTATAGCAGGCTACCAATAGACCAAGTTGTAGATGAAGCCAGGCAAGCACTTGAACAGGATATAAAAGCAATTTTACTATTTGGAATACCTGCTAAAAAAGACCCAATAGGCACAGGTGCCTATGTCCAAGATGGAATAATTCAAAAAACAATAAACAAACTCAAGACAGAATTTAATGATGAACTAGTATTAATTGCAGATGTATGCTTATGCGAATATACCAGCCATGGACACTGTGGCATCTTAGAAGGCAATGATGTCCAAAACGATCAAACACTTAAACTCTTACAGAAAACAGCATTAAGCCAAGCTCAAGCAGGAGCAGACATGGTAGCACCTTCTGCAATGATGGACGGACAAGTCAAAGCCATCAGAACAGCACTAGATGATGGCGGATTTTCACAAGTCTCAATTATGAGTTACTCAGCAAAATTCGCTTCAGGATTTTACTGTCCTTTCCGAGAAGCTGCAGGATCCACCCCGCAATTTGGCAACAGAAAAGCCTACCAAATGAACAACTCTAATTCTAAAGAAGCACTACGAGAAATTGAACTAGACATAAACGAGGGTGCAGACATAATCATGGTCAAACCAGCCATGCTCTATTTAGATATAATTCAGTTAGCTAAAACAAAATTCAATTTACCCATAGCAGCCTATAGTGTAAGCGGCGAATATTCTATGATAAAAGCCGCAGCTCAAAATGGCTATATTGATGAAAAAACAATCGCCCTTGAACTACTTACAAGCCTAAAACGCGCAGGCAGCGACCTCATAATTACATATTTTGCGAAGGAAGTGAAAACATGGCTAAACCAAATTTAAACACCCAAAACTCTAACTCAAAAGCACTATTTGAGCTAGCTAAACAAATTATCCCAGGAGGCGTAAACAGCCCAGTAAGAGCCTATGAACCCTACCCATTCTACACCAAATATGCCCAAGGCTCAAAACTAACCGACGAAGACAACAACACCTACACAGACTACTGCAACGCCTACGGAGCACTCCTACTAG
>CAYSWL010000009.1:0-12807 GCA_964434745.1 uncultured Candidatus Bathyarchaeia archaeon
ATATTCAAAGGAAACAGTGTCTGGGCAAAAACAGGTCTTACTAATTCAGTTTGATGCATCTATCATTTCCTCCTTTTATCTTGGGAACAGCCAAATTTACTATAATAAAATTTTAAGCTATCACCCAAACAACCTTCCTGCTCAGAGGAGAGAGGCAAGCAAAAGTGAACTCGCAAGCCTGCTACTGTTATGTAACCTAAATATTCAAAGGCAGCATCATGATGATCATTTTAGGTATTTACTCTTTAAATATTAGCTCTTTAAATTCTACATAACTTTATATTTTTACGCTTGATATAATTCAAAAGTCTCTAGTGTGGAGAATACTTGATTGCTAAAGTGTGTTGAAGTTTCCAAAGCATTTGGGGGCTTGCAGGCTCTAAAGAAGGTTGATTTAGCTGTAGGTGAAAATGAAATTGTTGGATTGGTAGGTCCTAACGGTTCAGGTAAATCAACTATGTTAAATCTTATCAGTGGTGTTTACAAGCCTGATCACGGTCAGATACTTTTCCAAGGTGAAGACATAGCTCGTAAACCGCCCTATACTGTATGCGCTAAAGGTGTTACTAAAACCTCACAGACTGTACAATCATTCCCTGAAATGACAATGCTAGAAAATGTGCTTGTAAGTGTGCTCTTCTCAGAAAATAAAACGTCAAATAAAATTGACCCTATTGATCGTGCACGGGAACTGCTTGAATTCGTTGGGTTGCCAAAACAAAAATTTAATCTGCACGCAAAAAATCTTAACGTTATTGAACTACGTCGTGTCCAGCTTGCACGTGCCATTGCAACACAGCCAAAAATGCTTCTACTTGATGAATTGCTTACAGGGTTAACTCCCAAAGAAAGTGACGAAGCTATTGAGCTAGTCAAGTTGATTAACAAACAAGGCGTAACAATTCTTATGGTAGAACACATAATGCGTATAATCATGGGCCTATGTAGCCGCGTAGTTGTACTCAATCATGGTGAAAAAATCTGTGAAGGCAAGCCAAGTGATGTATGTACCAATAAAGAAGTAATAAAAATTTACCTTGGCAAAAAATATGAGTTTGACGAGGAGGAACACAACTAATGCTTCAAGCTGAAAAAGTCAACTCAGGCTATGGCATGGTTCAGATACTTTGGGACGTCTCATTTCAAATTAAACCTAAAGAAATAGTTAGTATAATCGGTCCTAATGGTTCAGGTAAAACTACCTTGGTAAAAACTTTAATAGGTTTAGTTCCTGCAAAAAGTGGAACTGTACGCTTCAAAGGTGAACCAATTGAAAAACTGCGTCCCTACGATATAGTCAAGAAAGGTCTAGTAATGATTCCTGAAGGACGAGAAATTTTCCCCAAGATGACCGTCGAAGAGAACCTTATGCTTGGAGCCTACACTCTAACTGATAAAGCAAAAATTAAGGACACAAAAGAGCGAGTATATCAAATTTTTCCAGTGCTCAAGAAAAAAGAAAAATCCTTAGCACAAACACTTAGCGGTGGAGAACAGCAAATGCTAGTTATCTGCAGAAGTCTTATGTCCAACCCTGAGCTGCTCATACTTGACGAGCCTTCGCTAGGGTTAGCACCAATCATAGTTGAAAAAGTACTAGATACTGTAGCTAAGATTAACGAGGATGGTGTTACCATATTATTAGTTGAACAAAATATTCGTGATTCGCTTTCAATTGCTCACCGTGCATATGTACTTGAAGAAGGCAAAATTATTTTAGAAGGGGAAAGCAGACAACTTCTTAATAGTGATCACATAAAGGAAGTCTACCTGGGTCTATAAAACATAAAAATACTGGGGACTGAGGAAATCTGAAATGAGTGATAATCGATACTGGAACAAAACCATAGAAACAATGCCTAGAAAAAAACTCCGTGAACTTCAACTTAAAAAACTAAAAGAGACAGTTAGACATTGTTACAATAACTCTTCTTTTTACCGCCGCAGATTCAAGCAAGCTAATATAACTCCTGAAAGTATACAGACCCTAGAAGATTTGCAGAAAATTCCTTTTACTGTAAAAAATGACTTGCGCGACAACTATCCAATGGGACTATCCGCTGTAGAATCCGGTCAAATCGTTGAGATTCATGCATCAAGCGGTACTACTGGTAACCCCATAATAGGAGTATACACTAGAAGCGACGTAGATGCTTGGCAAGAATGTATGGCGCGTTCCATATACACTGCAGGTGGTAGACGCGAGGATGTAATTCACATCTCTTACGGATATGGCTTATTTACAGGCGGCTTAGGATTTCATTATGGTGCACAGAAAGTCGGTGCTGAAATCATTCCTGCTAGCAGTGGAATGACCCAGCGCCAAATAAAACTCATGAAAGACCTAGGTGTCTCCATACTTTGCTGTACACCCAGCTTTGCTGTTTATCTTGCTGAGACAATGGTGGCAGAAGGAGTCAACCCTAAAAAAGACCTTAAACTACGTCTTGGCCTCTTTGGCGCTGAACCTTGGTCAGAAAAAACTCGCGAACGCATAAACGCCGCAATGGGCATAGACGCTTTTGACATCTATGGACTTACAGAGCTAAGTGGTCCTGGTGTTGCAGTAGAATGTCCTGAACACAAAGGTTTGCACGTATGGGAAGATCATTTTATAATCGAAACTATCAACCCTGACACAGGTGAAGTCTTACCTGAAGGCGAAGAAGGTGAACTAGTCTTTACTCCGTTATCAAAAACTGCTATGCCTCTGCTAAGATACCGCACACGAGATCTCTCTATCGTAGAAACTGATATGTGCCCTTGCATGCGTACACATTCTCGAATTATGCGTGTCAGCGCACGTTCCGATGATATGCTCAAAATTCGCGGCGTAAACGTTTTCCCTAGCCAAATCGAATATGTTATCATGGGTTTTCCTGAACTTGCTACCCAATACCAAATTCATGTAGACCGACCTGACGCATTGGACACTTTTGTAATTAAAGTTGAATTAACTGAACAAGCCTGTAAAGACAAACAACTTGACATTAATCTGCTTAAACGTAAAATTTGCGGTAAACTCAATAACGTAATCGGCTTAAATCCAGATATTGAAGTTCTCAAATTCGGTGAGATTCCTAGAACTGAAGGAAAAGCAAAGCACGTTTTTGACAACAGAAAAGGCAAAACCTGATTTTTCTAAACCCCAACTTTATATTTCTACTCTTCTCTTTTGTAGTTCATTTAAGGGGCCTATTTGATATGGTTTCCAAAATTGCAATTAACCAGCCCGGTGCATACTTGTTACTTAATGGTGATGAGGCTGTTGCCCGCGGTGCACTCGAAGCAGGCGTAAAAGTTGCTACAGCCTATCCGGGAACTCCCTCAACTGAAATTTTAGAAGCTATAGCTGAGGTAGCAAAAGATTTTGGCATCTACGCTGAATGGAGTATAAACGAAATTGTAGCTATGGAAGTTGCTGCTGGAGCGGCTATGACTGGTGTGCGTGCCATTGTATCCATGAAGCATGTGGGCTTAAACGTTGCCGCTGACGCTGCCATGACCCTAGCTTATACGGGTACTGTAGGTGGTTTGGTCATAGTGGTATGTGATGATCCCTCATTGCACAGCAGTCAAAATGAACAGGATACTCGATATTTTGCTGTTCATTCAAATATACCCTTGCTAGATGCTGGTAGTCCACAAGAAGCTTACCAGATGACTCGTAGCGCCTTTGATCTTAGCGAACAACTTAAGCTTCCTATCATAGTCAGATTAACTACACGTGTAGCACATGTTAGAGCACGTGTTCAAATACAAAAATTCGAGAAACTTGATCGCATAGCAAACTTTGATAAAGATATATCTAAATGGGTCATGGTCCCGCAGAATGCTATACGTCAGCGTCAAGTGTTAAAAAGGCAGTTATCTAATGCAGAAAAAATATCTGTTACCTCTGAATTTAACATAATTAAAGATAACCAACAGGAAGTTGGCATCATTGGTAGCGGAATAGGTTACTACCATGCAATGTCACTTGTAGATCCAAAGCAATACTCTTGGTTAAAACTAGGTTTTGTATTTCCTTTTCCTCAAGAGTTAGTTAAACAGTTTGCTTCTAAAGTTAAAAAGCTCGTTGTAGTTGAAGAACTAAGACCTTATATTGAAGAGAGCTTGCGTGGGTTACCTGTTGAAGTTTTAGGCAAAAATCAAACTGGACTGCCTGATTCTGGGGAATTTAGTCCCGATATAATCCGATTATCCTTTGCCAAATTAGGTTACTGTGAAGAATCTTCACCTCAATCACGCATAGATTTACCGCCTAGACCCCCTATCTTATGTCCTGGCTGTACTCACCGCGCATTTTATTATAGTCTAAATTCAGTTAAACAATATTCAGATGAGTCAAGTAAAAAAGGTCAACCCGTTAATAAGATCGTAACCGGCGATATAGGCTGCTATACTTTAGGCGCTTTACCACCTCTAAATACTGTGCAAACCTGTTTATGTATGGGCGGAGGTATTTCCCAAGCGGCAGGTATGTTCCATGCAGGTGTAAAAGACAAAGTGTTTGCAGTTATTGGTGACTCAACATTTTTCCATGGTGGTATGCCTGGATTATTAAACATTGCTTATAACAAAGCAAATGTCTGCATACTTATCCTTGATAACCGTATTACTGCCATGACTGGGCATCAGCCAACTCCTGAGTCAGGAAAAACTGTTATGGGCGATGATACAATAACTGTCAATATTGAATCAATCGCTAAAAGTCTTGGCATTGAAAAAGTTCTAACAGTTGACCCTTATGACATTAAACAATCAATAGCTGCAATCCGCGATGTTCTTGACTACCACGGGCCAAGTGTAATTATATCCTTGCGTACTTGTCCGTTAAAAGCTGGAAAAGGGAAACTACAGCAAATCACAGATGACTGCCGATCTTGCGGAGTCTGTATTAAGACTTTAGGTTGTCCAGCTATTTCAATGGGTGAAAAACATGCCGAGATTGACCCAACGCTTTGTAATGGTTGTGGTGTCTGCGCGCAAATATGCTCTTTTAAAGCTATTAGGAGTGTTGCATAAATGAAGTTAGATGTAGTATTTACCGGAGTAGGTGGCCAAGGCGTAGTAGTTTTAAGTGATATATTCTGTGAAGCTGCTATGCTTGATGGTTTTGATGTTGCAAAAGCCGAAGTCCATGGCATGGCACAAAGAGGCGGCTCTATAAGCGCGTATGTAAAAGTAAGCGACAAAATTATAAGTCCTTTAATCGAACAGGGAAAAGCAGATTTAATATTAGGATTCGAAATTTTAGAAGCTACACGTACATTACCTATGCTTAAACCACACGGAACCGTTATTGTAAATACAAAATACATCCCACCTGCAAGCGTACTGCAAGGCAAAGCTCCGCCAGTAAAAACTAATGACCTAATAACACTGTTACAGAAAAAAGCAAAGGCTGTATATCAAATCGATGGAACAGGAATTGCACAAAAAATTGGAAATCTCCTAGTAGTCAACACGGTCTTATTAGGCGCTGTTTCGGCTCTTTCAGAAAATCCCATAAAGCAAGAATCATTTAAACAAGCCATGATAAATCGGCTTAAAGGTAAATATGTGGACCTAAATCTGCAGGCATTCCAGTTAGGCCGCGAAAGCGTACTAGTGAGATAATTTTATTAACTCTCTATCTTGAATATAAGGCGATACACGGGGAATTTAAAGTGCAAACCAAACAATTTGCCCTACTTTTAGTTTTAATAGTGATCTTTGCTGCTGTAGGTGTAGCTTGGCAGATGCATTCACCTTTATCCGTTGTTTCCTCATCTGAGGCTCGTCCAATAAAAATTGGTTTAGTGGCATGCTACCAAAAAGCAGAAGGCAATGATATGGATCGCGCGGCTAAACTAGCCGTGGACCAGATTAACGCTGCAGGTGGAGTATATGTTGCTGAGTGGGGAACTAATGTTCCAATAGAATTAGTGATTGCTGATACTAAAGATGATTCTCCAAGCAATGCTGTAGAGCCTGTGAAACGTGCTATAACTCAAGACAATGTTGATTTGTTAATAGGTGGATACGCAAGTGCAGGTACACTTGCTAATGAAGTTGTAGCAATTGAAAATCGTGTTCCTTACATAGTAACTGGTGCTTCAACAACACTAGTTACTCGTAGAGGACCACAAGGTGATTATGGCGGTTTAGCTGAAAATGATCCTAAACGAATCACTGATGCTGAAGGCATGAGCTACATTTTTCATTATTGTGTAACAACTTATGAGTACAGTAAGACAATACTAAATTTTCTTACTGAATCCATGAAGCCTTTGCTTGACCGTACATATGGATTTGATGAATCGAGAAATCTTAGGTTAGCTGTAATTTACCGTAATGATGCTTTTGGACAAGGTGTTTTAGCTGACAGTAAATCTATCATAGAAAGTGATAATTTGCCTATTACAATAGTACAGGAGGTAAATTATCCAACAACTACTACTTCTTTCCAAACTGAACTTGGAATAATTAAAAGTTCTTCTCCTGATGTTGTATATGTTGTAGATTTTATTGCTAACACAGCTGAAATCATCAAAGAAGGCCAGCGAGATGTTGGGTTAAACACTGTTTATATTTCTGTTGAATGTGTTGATGATCCTCAGTTTTATACACTTATAGGCACCTATGGAGATACACAACTAATAGAGTCCCAATTTGGTCCATATGCACAGCCATACTATCTGCCTGCTATAGGTGACTATGTTACAAGTTATTCTGCAAAATATGGTAAATCTCCTGGGTTTATGGGCGCTAGCACATATGACGCTTTTTATCTTGCAAAATATGCAATTGAAAAAGCTGGAACTGTAGATAAAGCAGCCATTAGAGAGGCTATTGAATCTTCCTCAATGGAACAATTGTTAATGATGACTCAGACAGGTAAAATCGAATTTTCAACTGGGCTAAACTATCATGAAGTTCAAATAATTACTTTTGTAGAGCAACTACATTATGACGAACAACTTGGTGAATGTCGCGCTAAAATTGTGTATCCTGAAATAGTACCTGTTGTAGGTCGTTTAAGACAAGCAGATTTGGTATTGCCAAAAAATTATGTGCCTGGAAATCCATAGCTAATCATTATTTCTTTTTTTAATTATATTTTCTTTTTTCATAATATCTAGTATATTTTAAATAGTTACCATGCGAACACAGTGCAGTTGAGACTGCATGGTTGATATATCTGGTTTACCAAATGCTTTACTTTGGGGGATTGCCACCGGCTGTATTTACATCCTATTGGCTACTGGGTTAAACATTATTTTTGGTGTAATGAAACTTGTAAATTTTGCTCATGGCCAACTACTTATGCTTGGCGCCTATGTTGCTTTGGGTGCTTCTGCGGTTTTTGGATTAAATGAACTGTTACGTGCATCTGGATTAAATGTATATCTGTCAATAATTGTGGCCGTAGTTATCGTGGCAATTGTAGGGGTTTGCCTTGAAAGATTAACCTTCCGTAAGGTGCGTGGTGCAGATAAACTCAACGAGATTTTCATAAGTCTTGGCTTAATTTTTGTTTTCGAAAACGCTGTCATTTTATGGCGCGGTTTTGGTCTTCAACAAATTTCAAGTCCTTTCCAAGGATATACACTCTCAATAGGTGATACATCGATAAGTTATGATTGGCTTTTTGCTGTGTTGGTTGTGATTATAATTCTTATTGGCCTTTTGTTTTTAATGAAAAAGACCAAAATAGGTTTAGCTATACGTGCGACAAGCCAAAAAAGCGAAACTGCAATGTTAATGGGCATAAATGTTGAAAAAATTTATGTATTTACTTTCGCATTGGGTGCTGCACTGGCAGGTGTTGCAGGCGCCTTATATGGTATGTTGTTTTCTTTTGATCCTTCAATTGGAACTTTTCCAACAATCAAAGCATTCGCAATAATTATTCTCGGTGGGTTTGGAAGTATACCTGGCGCAGTTATAGGTGGACTTATCTATGGTATTGCTGAAAATGTTGCGGTATTTTTCCTTGGCGGAATATGGCGAGATGCTATCGCTTTTGCAGTGCTTATAATTGTTCTTATACTTAGACCATCAGGGCTCTTCGGAGAAAAAGGTGACCAAACATGATGACAAACATCAAAGCATTATTCGGTTCCTTTAAATCGAAATATGCATATTTACTTCAGTCTAACAAGTTCGCTTTAGTAATAATAGCCATGGCAACTGCTTGTATATTGCCTTTGTATGTGCGAAATGAGTATATGATTAGTGAGATTTTTACTCCAATAATGATTTTTGCAATTTACGCTTCAGCTTGGAATATACTAGCATATTCAGGGCAAGCTTCATTAGGTCATGCAGCTTTCTTGGGCATCGGCGGTTTTGTTTCTGCTTTGGTGGCTGTTAAATTAGGTTTACCTCCTTTGATTGGATTATTTGTAGGTGCAATATTTTCCGCGTTGATAGGCCTTATGATTGGATTGGCCTGTGTCAGGCTTAAAACTTGGTTCTTAGCCATGGTTACTTTTGGCTTTTCAGTTATCGCTGCAACATTATTTAGCCAATTTGACTCTGCTATTGGAGGCATTTTGGGCTTTCCTCCAGTACAGATTGTACCAAGCGGTTATCCTTTGTATTATTTAACATTACTTTTTGCAGCAATCTCAATAATCATAATTTATTTCATAATGAAATCCAAACTCGGTTTAGCTTTTAAAGCAATACGTGAAAACGAACGTGAGGCTAAAATGATTGGTATTAACGCAGCAAAATATCGGCTTTTAGCTTTCGTTATAAGTACCTTTTTTGCGGGTTTAGCTGGCGGTCTTTATGTTCAATCTACCTCATATCTTGATCTTTCACTGTTTTCACTTAATCATTCCTTTGAACCACTTATGATGGCCGTTATAGGTGGATTGGCTACTATCGAGGGGCCAATAATTGGTGCAATCATAATTGTTGCCATTCAATCATATTTGCCTAGTATTGACCCAATTTTACGATCAGTAGTCGGTCCTTTGTTCCCCGAAGTCAGCAACGCTGGACCTTACATACGACTTCTTGCAATTGGCATATTCTTCATCATTATGGTGATTTTTGCTCCAAAAGGCATAACATCAATTATACAACGCCTCTATACTCGCATTCGTCCTACTAAAAAGGAGGTACAATCATGAAAGGAACCGACAAATTTGCACAACTCTTAGGAATTAACCTTCTTGAGGTTAAAGATGGCTGTGCAAAAGTAACTATGAAAATTGCAAAAGAACATATCAATGGTTTAGGCATGACTAATGGTGGTGTTATTTTTTCTTTAGCAGATTACGCTTTTGCTGAAGCATGCAATTACGGTGATAACGTGGCTGTTGCAGTTCAAACTAGCATAAATTTCCTTAAACCCACCTTCGAGGGCGATGTGTTAATTGCTGAAGCCACGCGAATTTCTGGCGGTAGAACAACTGGACTTTATAACGTTACAGTCTACAAAGGTGAAAAAATAATCGCTGTTTTTTCAGGACTGTGTTTTAAACAAGATTCTCAGTCCTAAAAATTATCAATTCTAACTCATAATACTGAATTGTATTCACAATAAAGGTCGCAAAGAAGAAACTTTCCTTTTACCAACAAAATTATTATAGTCCAAACCAATTTGCTTACTCTAATAATTAGGAGGAAACAACGTTCAAAAACGCCCTTTCAATCGCAAAATACGGCGGCAGCCTCCTTGATGTTGAAGGAAAAGGTATTCCTAAAGTCTTAAAAAGTATTAAAGACCTTAAAGCATCCGATTCAGCGGGTCCAGTTGTAGTTTTTTCTGCACCCACAGGCTGCACTGATGAACTTATACGCATAGGTGAAGGATACGCACAATCTGTGCGTTCAACAGTAGATTCTATATTTAAAATCTATGAAAATCTAGCCGCTAAATATGTAAAAGAAAAATACATGGGAAAAGCTAAAGCCGATCTATCTTTCTACAAAACTGAAACAGAAGAAGCTTTGGATCGAGTAAAAATTCGATTTAGCGCAAGTGTGAAAGCGAAAGTCCTCACTTACGGAGGCGAGTTGCCCACTTCAGCAATAATACATTACATCATGCAAAGTCATGGAATTGACAGTGTATATATCCAACCTTGCGGTTGGCCTATAGTAACAGATGACACTTTTGAAGATGCAGAACCTAACCTTGAGCAGAGTAAAAAACGTATTAATGCCCTAATCAAACCTTTAAAAGAAGGTAAAGTTGTCTCTATGGCTGGCTTTTATGGTGTAACCTCAGACGGACTTGAAACTGTGCTAGGCCGCGGTGGCTCTGATCTCTCAGCTGTATTTGCATCATGCCTTCTAAGTGATGAATATAACACCAAAGTAAATCTCTATAAAGACGTACCCGTCCAAAGCGCTGACCCTAAAGTAGTTAAAGGACAAAAAACCCTCAACGTAGAATCTTTAACCTATAACGAAGCACATAACGCATCAATGATGGGTATGAAAATTATACAAAACTCAGCAATCGCTTTAGCTCGACGCTTTTCAATACCTATTCGCATTGTTCCAATCAATAACCCAAAGAATTACTCAACTATCCAGCCTGAAAGCAATGGTAAACAAATAGTTAAATGTCTCACAGGCAAAACTGGATGTGCAATTCTGACCATGAGAGATGAAAAAAGTCGCTCTCTTGAAGATATGCTGCGCATATGGGAACGCCGAAATGACTTCATAGATTTAGGTGCGGAAGCACTCGAAACAGGTCAAAGAATCCGAGACTTTCTCTTCTTAGACTCTGATTTTCTTAAGAAAAACGAGGAAAAACTCCGAGGCTTTGATAACCAACTCAAAATTGAATACGGTTTAGGTGTGGTAACACTTATCGGCGATCAAATGCGTAACTCGCCTGGTATCGCCTCGATAGCTATCAGTTCAATACAAGGTATTAACATCAAACGCGGTATCTTTGCTCCACATACATCACAAATAATAATCGTAGTTGAAGACAAAAATGTCAAAGCTGCGGTTGCAGCAATTCATCAAAAAATGGATATGTTAAACAAATTGCCTGACTAAAAAATTGATACCACATACACCCATTTTGCATATTTTTCCCTTTGTAATTGATTGCTTGAAAATAACCCAAGTTTTCGGACACAAACATTATCAGCATCAGCTTTCATCTACACATATTATGGTTTCTGCGGTTAGACCGAGGGCGAAAAGTTCAATTGAGCGGTGATACAAAACAAATAGCTAAGCAGCGGGTACGTATTCTCTTTGAATTAGCAGAAGCTACCTGCAAAAATAATCCTGAGCTTGCCACAAGGTACGTTGAGATGGCGCGCAGAATTGCAATGTCTGCAAGACTTGGGTTACCAACCGCATACACTCGGCGTATCTGCAAAAAATGCCACTCGCTTCTGGTCCCCGGACAAAATAGCCGAGTACGCATAAAACCGCGCAGAGAACCCCACATAGTGGTCACATGCTTTAACTGTGGCAACCAGAAACGCATCCCACTAAAACAAAAAACAGGAGAAAATAGAAATTGAGCAAAATAACAAGCAAAATGAAACGTCATGTTAGACACGAACTCAAAGAGGAAGGTCCCACTATCTGGGTGGGCAAAGAAGGCCTGACTCCTGGAGTGGCAACACAAGTAGAGAATCAATTACAAAGAACTAAGATGGTAAAAATTAGAATTTTAAAAAGTGCACTAGTATCTGACACAGCAAAAGCAATTGCAACTCGTACCGCAGAACAGGCAGGAGCAGCACTTGTAGAGGTACGCGGTCACGTATTCATATTATATCGACGTCGCAAGAAACAGCCTGAATCATCCCCTACTAAAACGCCATCCCCCTGAGTGCTTACCTCTATGCTTTTAAAATGTTCAAAAAAGTACAATTTAGACGGAAAAGGAAAAAATCTTTGCACAGAGAATATTTATATTAGGCTATATTGTTTTACTGCAAGGAATAGCTGAAAGGGATATAGAATTGACAACTCCTCATGATGTTCCAGCGTCCAAATTCATCGAAAAACTAGCGAAGTATCTAAAAGAGAATGTTGAGGAAGTCCAACCTCTAGCATGGGCAGCAGTAGCCAAGACAGGTTCACATGTCGAAAAGGCTCCGCAAGACCCTGACTGGTGGTACACTCGAAGCGCTTCTCTACTCCGCAAAATCTACGTTCATGGACCAATTGGTCTAGAAAGCCTCAGGTCAGATTATGGTGGAAGAAAAGGATTTTACGTATACCCAAACCGTGCTTCTAAAGCCGGTGGAAGTAACATACGAAAGATCCTTCAACAACTTGAAACCGCTGGCCTTGTACAAACTACCCGTCCAAAGGGCAGAATAATGTCTCCTAAAGGCCGGAAAATGCTTCAGGAAGTAAGCCAAGACCTACAAAAAGACTTAGTCAAGGTTATTCCTGAATTGAGGAAGTATCAAGGCGAATAAGCTAATGTCAGATGAAGAGCTGGACGCAATACGTAGGCGCAAACTTGCTGCAATGCAACAACGTGCCTCGGACAGCCAACAACAACGACAAATGCAAGAAGAACAACAAATTGAAGCGCAAAAGCAAGCATTACTTAAACAGATACTCTCTCCCGAAGCAAGACAACGCCTAACCAACCTCAAAATGGTGAAACCTGAGTTCATAGACCAACTTGAACTACAAATAATCCAGTTGGCACAGGCAGGAAGAATTCCAATTCCTCTCTCAGATGCCCAACTGAAACAAATATTGATCCAGCTTCAATCTCGAAAGCGAGAAACAAAAATAACAAGGATATGAAAAAACTATGGCGCGAATTAAACCCGCAGCAAAAAAACGAAGGCTAGCTAAAGC
>CAYSWL010000009.1:12817-14358 GCA_964434745.1 uncultured Candidatus Bathyarchaeia archaeon
AGCCGGCAAAGAGACTGCCTCTGTTCCAACTTGGGTTATCGCCCGAACAGACGGCAAAGTCAGGACTAACCCTAAACGCCGAAGAAACTGGAGAACCAGAAAAATAAAGGCATAGGAGAATCCGTTAAATGGTAAATGAAGTTCCAAAACCCGAAATAACTGAAGATGCAGCAGAGGAAGAGCTAGCCCAGCTAGTTGATGCTCCTCCAGCAGTCGAAACTTCTACAGAGACAGCTGAAGCACAAACAGCACCTGCTCCAGCTGAAAAAGCTGAAGTTGCTGCAAAACCATCCAAAAAGAAAGCAGCAGAAGATGACATAGTTGAAGAAAAAACCTACACTATTCCACTAGGTAAAGCTTTGATTATGCCCCCAAGAAAACGTGCACCACGCGCTATGCGCATGATTCGTGCATACATTGTTAAACACATGAAAATCCCATCCCGCGCTGAAGAAGAAGACGAAGAAGCACCATCAGTAAGAATAACTAACGAGATCAACGAATGCGTCTGGGGAAGAGGCATAGAAAAACCTCCTCGTAAAATCAGAGTCCGCGCAACAAAAGACCGCGAAGGCAACGTTACAGTTCACCTCGTAGAAGCGCAATAAATAACCAACAACAACTTTTTTCATTTCTTTTATTAATAAACTCTTTTTGTTTTTAACAAAGCTCTAATTTGACTATTACTTCGGTACTTGTCAATTTTGTTTAGTTTTTAGCGATATTTCTAATTTAAAAGCTGCTTTACCTTCCGAGAGCTTTAAATGTTCTTGCTCCAACAGTTCATACTGTTCGGATATTAGGCGGAAAATCAATTGCAAACTTTGTTATCCGGTAAAATTAAAAAAATGAATTGGTGCGCTATTTCGCCAGCGGACGCCAGTCTAAATAAAGGAGACTAGTTTTCTTGCCAGTTTATTTAACAAGCATTATTGGTAGCGCCAGCATCGGCGTGTACTCTTTAGCTACAGATAAGAACGTAATTATCCCAAAAATGGTTCCAGAAGAGAAGGCTGAAAAGACCGCTGAGTGGCTTAAAGCTAAACTTATCCATACCACTATAGGTGGCTCTTTGCTAGCTGGTGCCTTAGCATGTGCTAACTCAAACGGAATTATCCTTTCCCCATTTGTACGCCAAGAAGAGCTTAACACAATCAAAGCTTCATTTGAAGGCAACATAACAGTTATGGAAAGTAGAAAAACCGCGTTCGGCAACCTAGTTTTAGCTAATGATAAAGGCGCACTTGTAGACCCACGCATGAAAGAGCCCATTATGAAGCAGGTATCTGAAGCATTGGGCGTCGAAGTAGTGCCTGGAACAATAGCAGGCTTGACCTACGTCGGCTCTTTAGCTGTTGCTACTAACAAAGGCGTTCTAGCCCATCCACAGCTAAAAGAAGAAGAAAAGAAAATTTTAGAATCAACACTCAAAGTGCCAGTAGAGGTTGGAACCGTCAACTGCGGAATTCCCTACATAGGAACAGGCTTAATAGCAAATAGTCATGGTGCTGTTGCTGGTTCTATGACAACTGGACCCGAGA
>CAYSWL010000009.1:14368-32693 GCA_964434745.1 uncultured Candidatus Bathyarchaeia archaeon
ATGTTGTGCAGGAAGTTGAGTTAACATGAAAGTTTTCAAAGTAACAGGCAAGATTTACAAGCCGAACCTGAAGACGGAATTCGTAAAAGAATTACTAGCTGAAAAGCCTGAGCATGCAGAAGAACGCGTCTACGCTGAAGTAGGTAGTAGACACCGCGTGAAACGCTGCCACATGAAAGTCACTTCGGTTGAAGAAGTCCAGCCTGATAATATCGAAAATCCAATCTTAAAGAAACTCGTAACTGGGGAATAAGAACTTTGGCAACTGTCAGCCAGACGGAACAGGAAATTCGTAAACTAAACATGGAACTGCGCTACTTTGAACAAACCGCAGAAGCTTTGCAGCAACGACTAAGTATGCTTAATGCCGCCATGACCGACCTAACCTACGCAAATATGACACTTGAATCTATTGAAAAAGAGAAAGAAAACGCTGAAATGATGGTTCCGATAGGCGGCAGCAGCTACATAAACGTCAAACTTGCAAACCCGGACAAAGTAGTAGTTGGAATGGGCTCAGGGGTCTCTTTAGAAAAAACATTACCTGAAGCTAAAGATTTAATGAAACAGCGTCTAGACGACTTAGAGAAAACACGCACACAAGCCCAACAGCAGCTTTCGCAAGTTATTGAACGCATCAACCAAGGCCGAACCCGCATGGAAAGCATGCTTTCAACAATACGCCAAGGACCGCAGTAAGCAATGTTTGAGAAGCTCAAGTCAGGTTTCAAAGGTTTAGTAACCAAAGTAACCACAATTGAGCTTAAACCCGAAAATCTTCGCCCTCTTCTTTCAGATTTTACAATGACACTTGCCGAAAATGACGTGGCGTTTCCTGTAGCCGACAAAGTTTGCGATGAACTTGTAAAACGCCTTACTGGCGCACAAGTCAAACGACTTGAAGACCGTAAAAAGCTTGTAGAAGAAAATTTACGTCAAGTACTTTTAGACGTTATGCTTACCGGTGACAAAATTGATGTTTTAAGTATAGCTGAAGAAAAACGTAAAAAGAATGAACCCTTCGTAATTTTATTCGTAGGCATAAACGGAACTGGTAAGACTACTAGTATCGCCAAGGTTTCACAATTCTTTAAAGATAAAAAATACTCCGTAGTCCTAGCGGGCAGTGATACTTACCGCGCTGGCTCTATCGAGCAACTTGAAGAACACGCCAGACGTCTTAATCTCAAAGTAATCAAACACAAGTATGGCGCAGACCCAGCAGCAGTCGCCTTTGACGCCATTAGTCACGCAAAAGCTCACGGTATCAACATCGTTCTTATTGACACTGCTGGCCGAATGCAGACAAACCAAAACTTGATGAATGAACTCTCCAAAGTTAAACGAGTTGTCAAACCTGACCTCACCATACTAACCGTAGACTCATTAGCTGGAAATGACGCTGTAATGCAAGCAGAAGAATTTCACAAATGCGTAGGTATTGACGCCACAATTCTCACCAAGGTAGATGCAGATGTGAAAGGCGGCGCATCCCTAAGTGTAACATACATCACACAAAAACCAATTCTATTCATAGGCGTCGGACAAAGTTACAAAGACCTTGAAGTCTTCAATCCAGAAAAATTTGTCAACATGATACTACGGTAAAACCATTTTTCGCCATCAATTTTTCATTTAAATTCTCAGCAGCATACTTCATTAATTCCAATATTTATTATATACTCACTATAGGTGGTTAATTTTGAGTCTTGTTAAATTGCCAAAGATGTCCCAAGACGAGGTTGATTCTTTAATTGAAGAACAATTTTTATGTCGAATTGCATTCCAAGGTAATTCTGCTCCCTATATTGCTCCTTTTCAATACGCCTTCATGAATTGCCGTATGTACTTCCACTTCACAGAGTATGGTAAAAAAATGAGCCTGCTAGAAGAGGATACTCCTGTATGTGTTGAGGTTGAAAAATATGCCCCAGACTTAAGCACTTATAATTTTGTGGTATTAACAGGAAAACTACAGAAAGTAATTGACACAGAAGAAAAAACTGCAGCAATAGACAAAATGGTGCAAACAGCAAAGAAAAAACAGCTCTCTACAGCATTCCTTTTGGCTCATGGGCTCCCCAAAGAATCCGGATGGACTGCCTTGACTAACGATAAGTCACTTATAATCGTTAAACTTGTAGAAGTGAAAGAAATTTTAGGACTAAAATCACAATAATTGGCATTTCATAGAATTCAAATTAATTTTTCTTTTACTTCTTTAAGCGAATTTGGGTACGGTTCAAGAAATGTTTGCTCAATAAGATATTCTTCGTTAAACCTAATTATCAATGATTTTAGCAAATTCAATGGCACATCCAAATGAAGCTTGCCTGCCTTATACTTAGCAACAGTGTCAAGGAAAAAAAGTTTCTCGTCACTAGAGAGCCTACTAGAAAAGTAGCCTGCAGCTTTAGTAAGAATATTTTCAAACGCACCTCTTTGTGGGGGCTTCTTTAACGCGCTCCAAAGGTGACCTTGATATTCTTCGATACCTTCTTGAATGCCCCTACCTTTGGATTGTGCTACAATTCTACCCATAATATGCAATTCTTTTTGGCTATATGCTGTGAACAATAATTTATTACGCGCCTGAAAATCAATTAACTTATTAATAGAACCAGACTCTTTTACAGAACGAAAATCAGCTAAAGTAAAAAGTTTTGTTAAAAAATGTTCCTTAACGTGCGGATTTATCAACCGCTTTTCATCTTCTACTGGTAAATGCCCAAACTTTGAGATTACCATGGCACTAAAAAAACCTGAACCTCTGCAAAGAGGCAACGTCTTCTTTATACTATCATAAATTTTTGTATCATTTATACCACAGCTTGGCGAGCGACTTTTCAGTATTACACCATCCACTTCAGGTAGCTCGTTTAACCTCTTTTTTGTAAACTGCTGCATCTTTTCACTTAAATCCTGTCCAGTTGCCGGTTGAACCAACCTTACCTTACTATCCTGCTTAACTAACCTGATAGGATCTCTAGGTACGCCTAAGCCAACTTCAACTTCAGGACAAACTGTAACAGCCTCAATATGAGGCTTTAAATTCTCCATAAAATTACTTGAAATAATTTTTCCATCCCAACGAACCGACTCAAACCCAATACACCTACTTATAAAGACACGTGGCTTAACAAACTCCCTCATTAACACACCTCACATTCTACAATACTCTATAATATCATATTATCTTCCTCTCATTCAAAAATAGCTTCTCAATAATTCTAAAAACAATCTACATTCCTATGTTGTTGTAATCCTAAAAACCCTCATGATTAATCAAGATAAATTAGCTTATCTTGTATACAAAACTGTCAAGCAATCAATCAAGTTCTTAATTTTCCACGTTAATGCCATTTTTTGAACTAACTATTAGAGGTCTTGGTTTTCAGGAGCATAGCAAATATAAGGAGGTCTTACAATGTATGAACGCGTCAATTAGAGTTGAATAGTTATGGCTGAAAGATCACCAGCATTGTCATTAGTTACCTGCACCAGTTGCGGAAAACCTATCGCCCCTGGCGCAGAAGCAACAAAATTCCTATGCCCAAACTGTGGCGAAATCCAAATAAAACGCGACGGCAAGTGCCGCAAATTCGGCAGACCATACAAATGTCCCAAATGCGGCTTCACAGGGCCATAAACATTTAGGGGCGAAAAAAATGGGTTTTGTTGTCGTAACATACAAGGTCTTCCCTGAAGACATTGTCCCCAATTTCGAACCTCTGAAAAAAGAGATTCAAGCAAAAGCGCCAGAATTCGCTGAAATTACTGGCTGGGGTGAAGAACCAGTAGCTTTTGGTCTAGTCGCGCTATTGGTTCAAATAAAATTCCCTGAAGATAAAATGGGTATAGTTGATGAACTTGAAACTAATTTAGGTACCATATCCGGCGTTAGCCAAGTTCAAACTATGAATGTGCGCAGAAGCAGCCGTTAAACGGGTGCTTCACACACAAATATTTATTTCTATTATCAAATGTTTATTAATTACAAAAAAGCTTGATTCAACAAGCTGAGTAATAGTAACAGGATTGGATTCTTAATGAGTGAAGTTCATGAAGTTCAACTTCGTGCAGGCGATGCTAGACAACGAGATGTTGGAAGAGGCATAGCCCGCATTGACCAAAGAACTATGCAAAAACTAGGCATAAGCGCTGGCGACGTTATAGAAATCGCCGCCAAAAGAACAACCTCCGCTATAGCCTGGCCAGCTTACAGTGAAGACCAGAACCGCGATATAATCCGAATTGACGGATTTACACGAAAAAACTCAGGCGTTGCTATAAATGAATATGTTATTGTGCGCCCTGCTAAAGTCAAAACAGCACTAAGCATAACCCTTGCGCCAGTAGATATGCGTCTTAATGTAGATGATGATTTTACTAACTTTGTAAAAAACCGTCTAATGGAGCGAACCTTGGTTGAAGGTGACACCACCCTAGTTATGATGTTAGGTCATGCTATTCCATTTACAGTTTCAAAAACTCGTCCACATGGTATAGTCAAGGTAACCTCTGAATCCCGCCTTACAATACTTAACGAACCTGCACCTGAAGCTAAAGGCTTGCCACGTACTACTTATGAAGATATTGGCGGCCTACATGAAGAAATACAACGCGTCCGTGAGATGGTTGAGCTCCCGCTAAGACACCCAGAATTATTCCAAAGATTAGGCATTGAACCACCTAAAGGCGTACTGCTCCACGGTCCACCTGGTTGCGGTAAGACCTTGCTAGCCCGTGCTGTAGCTAATGAATCTGAAGCAAATTTCTATTCAATAAATGGCCCAGAAATTATGAGCAAATTTTATGGTGAATCTGAAGCCAGATTACGAGAAATTTTCCAACAAGCTCAACAAAACGCGCCAAGCATCATATTTATAGATGAACTTGACGCTATAGCGCCTAAACGTGAAGAAGTCACCGGAGAAGTAGAACGCCGCGTTGTTGCCCAACTGCTAGCACTTATGGACGGATTATCAGGCAGAGGCAACGTTATTGTAATTGGTGCAACTAACAGACCTGGAGCATTAGATCAAGCCCTACGCAGACCCGGCCGGTTTGACCGTGAAATCGAAATTAGCGTTCCTGATAAGAAAGGTCGATATGAAGTCATTCAAATTCATACCCGCGGTATGCCACTAGCTGAAGATGTTGACCTTAAGAAACTTTCTGACATGACTCATGGCTACACAGGCGCCGACCTTTCTGCTTTAAGCCGAGAAACTGCAATGAAAGCCCTTAGACGATATCTTCCTCAAATTAATTTAGAAGAAGAACGCATACCCCCAGAAGTGCTTGAGAAAATGGAAGTTACAATGGATGACTTCATTAATGCTTACAAGGAAGTTACGCCAACTGCCATGCGTGAAGTATACATTGAGGTAGCAACAGTCCACTGGAGTGATATAGGCGGCTTAGATGATGTTAAACAACATCTTAAAGAAGCAGTTGAATGGCCTATGAAACAACCAGAAATATTTAGACGCATGGGCATTAAACCACCAAAAGGAATTTTACTATACGGTCCACCTGGTTGCGGTAAGACCTTGCTAGCCCGTGCTGTAGCTACAGAATCTGATGCGAACTTTATATCCATCAAAGGTCCTGAGGTATTCAGCAAATGGGTAGGCGAATCCGAAAAAGCTATCCGCGAAGTATTCCGCAAAGCTCGCATGGCCGCTCCCGCTGTAATATTCTTTGATGAAATGGATTCTCTTACACCTCTACGAGGAAGCGGAGGAAGTGACAGCGGAGTAACCGAACGCGTCATAAGTCAACTGTTAACAGAAATGGATGGCATCCTCTCATTACAAGACATAACTGTTGTAGCCGCTACAAACCGACCTAACCTTATTGACCCTGCCATACTAAGACCTGGCCGCTTTGACAGACTAATCTACGTTCCTGAACCTGACGAAAAAAGCAGACTTCAAATACTACAGTTATACTCTGCAAGTATGCCCTTAGCCAAAGATGTTGACTTAAAACAGATTGCAACATCTACTAAGTACTATTCAGGAGCTGACCTTGAAAACATTTGCCGCGAAGCTGCTATACATGCATTACGACGTGACATATCTGCTACTCAAGTTACAATGGCAGACTTCCAAGACGCCATAAAAGAAGTTGGCCCCTCCGTATCACCTGACATGGAGAAATGGTACAAGAACTTCATGCAGCAAGTCCGGCAGGTACAAAAGCCGCCAATGCCCATTGCATAGGAGGGAATGACTAACAATGCCACTACCAAGCAAAACATGGAAAACTCGTCCAGCATACTACGTATTAATGCAAATACTCAACCGAAAAGGTGACATGCCTGAAACCGACCTATACAATGCTATCCATGATGAATTCGATGATCTTGGCTACAAAGACTTCAACGATATCCTTCTCAAACTCGAGGTTGCAGGAAAAATCCGCACAACTTCCTTATCTCGCGGCAAAAAACGTATCGAACTAGTAAACCACTAAACAGTTATTTACGGCGTAGACCGTGCAGACAAAAAATGCTGGAGACCCCGCTGCCATAGTAATAGGCGGCGGACCAGCTGGCTCTTTTTCCGCTTTTGAGCTTGCTCGCAAAGGCATAAACGTTGCAGTATTCGAAGAACATCAACAAGTTGGATATCCTTCTCATTGTGCTGGGCATATCAGTATCAGAAGCCTGCGAAGACTTGGCCTATACCCATTACCAAAAGGCCTTGTAGAAAACGAGTTTTCAGCTGCAAACTTCTATTCTCCTAATGGTACTAATTTTTGTGTTCGACTTAATCAGCCTATAACATGCGCAGTTAATCGCACAAAATTTGACACTTACTTAGCTCAGAGAGCTCAAAAAGCTGGAGCAAGTTTTCATCTGTCAAGTAGAGTTCACTCACTTCAAATAGAAGGCGATACTGTCAAAGGTGTAAACGTTGCTATAGCTGGCACTGCAAAGAAAGTCTATTCAAATCTTGTTATTGACGCAGAAGGTGTCTCATCTCGATTTGTCCGTCAAGCAGGGCTAAAACCATTACACCGTGAAGGATTAGTTTACGCAGTAGAGGCTGAAGTTGACCGTTTTCAAGACATTGAAGAACATGCCGTAGGAGTATATGTAGGCCAAAAATATGCTCCTGGTTTTTACGGATGGTTAATTCCGCGTCTTGACGGTACCGCAAAAGTTGGACTTGCAACAAACACAGGAAATCCTAAAGTATTCCTAAATCATCTCATGACCAAGCATCCTGTAGCTTCAAAACAGCTAAAAAACGCAAAAATTACCAATATGACATTCCATGCTATAACACTAAACGGGCCGATAACCAAAGCATATACAAATGGCTTTCTAGCAGTAGGCGATGCAGCTTCACAAGTCAAGGCAACCACTGGAGGTGGCGTTGTATTTAGTATAACCTGCGCAAAGTTTGCAGCCAAAGTGGCTAAAGAAGCCCTTGAACGAGGCGATTGTTCAGAAAACTTTTTACAACTATACCAGAAGCTGTGCAACGACCGTATAGGCTTTGATGCAACAGTAATGCGTCATGCTAGACGGATGGTTGATTCGCTCTCAGACAAAAAATACAACCAGGCTATGAACTTTGGCGCACGTATAGGTCTAGGTAAAGCTTTAAGTGATGTAGAAGAAATCGACTTTCAAGGCCGTACACTCTTTACTGTATTAAAAAAGCCAGCAGCTTACGCAGCTTTAGCATACTTTATTCGGCTATATTTATCTGCAAATACTTAAAGCATCGGACCTCCACCTTAATGCTAATAATGGTCGATGATAATGCGTGAATTTGAGTACAAACAAGTGCTGGTTTTTCGCAAAGATTTGCAGCTAAGCAAAGGTAAAGTAGCTGCCCAGGCAGGGCATGCAGCAGTCAGCGCCGCCCAAGATGCATATAACCGTAATAAACGCTGGTGGGATTCTTGGTTCCATGAAGGACAACGAAAAATTGCTGTCAAAGTACCTAGTGAAAAAGAGCTCCATCAACTCGAAGAAGCAGCTGAAGATCTTGGATTGCCTCACGCGTTAATAATTGATGCAGGTTTAACTGAAATACCTGAAGGTACTGTAACCTGCTTAGGTATAGGGCCTGCTCCAGCTAATATGATCGACCGCTTGACTAGTAAACTTCAACTACTATAAATGGGGTTTCTTTTTGTCAGTTCCAGAAATCGACCACGAGTTAGGCATGGAAGTTTATACTACAAAAACAGGTGGCATAGGTGGAACTATAAGAAAAACAGTTGAAGACTTCTTAGTAGAAGAAATACTTCTTGATGGATCTAAAGCCGTAATTGAAAAAAATGCTTCAATAGTTAAACCTGCTTTAGGTGCCACGACTAATAGACAAAAATACTTGCTGTGTGTTCTAGTCAAACGTAATTGGGACACGTTTGCTGCAATAAAATCTGTCGCCAAAACTCTTGGTATAGAACAAGCGCGAATTCAGTTTGCAGGCATAAAAGATGCTAAAGCCGTTACAGCTCAATATGTGACGTTTGATAACGTACCCGAAGAAGAAGTCGCTAAAGTCACATATAGAGATGTTGAATTGCGCCCTATTGGATACTTTCGTGAACCGCTCTCTACTTTCTATCTATTAGGCAACAACTTTACTATTACTCTTAAAGACATAAACCCGCCTATCGTAGCAGTTCAAGAACAAATAACTCAAATCATTCAAGAGGTAGAAGCTAACGGGGGTATTCCTAACTTTTATGGTCATCAACGTTTTGGCACAACACGACCCATCACTCATATTGTAGGTAAAGCTCTGGTACAAGGTAACATTGAGGAGGCTGCTATGCTTTTCCTTGCCAAACATAGTCTAACTGAGCACCCGGCTTCTGCACAAGCTCGCCTAGCACTTCAAGAGAGCCGAGACTTTAAAGCAGCTTATCAAAATTTCCCCAGCCAGCTTCGCTATGAACGTTCAATGCTTATGCATCTAATTGAGAATCCAAATGATTATGTTGGGGCATTTCGCTGTTTGCCCCTTAAATTACGTAAGCTTTTCGTACAGGCATATCAATCAATTTTATTCAACCGATTCCTTAGTGAACGTATTAAACGCGGCTTTGAGCTAAACAGAGCTGAAGTAGGTGACTATGTGTTAAATATTGAACGCTCAGGCTTGCCGATGGTTCGAACTGGTAAACTTGTTGACGAAACCAAGTTTGATGAAGTAAACTCGCAAATTAAAGCAGGCAAAATGCGAGTTGCATTACCAATACTTGGGTTTGGCCAAAAATTCTCTCAAGGTGAAATCGGAGAAATCCAACATGAAATTCTCCAAACCGAAGGAATTGAATTGCATAATTTCAGAATTAGTGCATTACCTGAAATTAACGGAAAAGGTGAACTACGCGCCATAGTTACCCCTGTAAAGAACTTTACCGCCAAATCTATAAAGATTGATCCAAACTCAACATCCACAATAAAAGCAAATTTGGAGTTTATGCTTTTCCGTGGCTCTTATGCTACCGTTTTACTGCGTGAAGTTATGAAATCCGAAAATCCGATAACTGCAGGCTTCTAAAACACTATTTTTTTGGAAATTGTTCTGCAATAGTTACTGCAACCTCTTTTAGCCATGTTTCTCTTTGCTGTTGCGTACTAGTTATAATAACTGAAAACATTTTTCGCTTAACATTTCTTATTCCGCATAAACCAAATATGCAGTTTTTCCATAATGTATCAAGCGGATCGCCAAAGGTATTCTGCTCGCGTTCCTCTTTTGTGTTACTTGTGTTGAAGACTATCGCTTTTTTAGCTTTTAATAATCCAACCGGTACGCCTTCTCCTTTTTCAGTTTCTTCAAAGCGGTAGGCAGTCTTTGCCCTAAACACTCTATCTATCCAGCCTTTCAAGATTGCTGGAGGTTGTCCCCACCAATTAGGGTGAATAATCACAATACCTTCAGCACTACAAAGTTCTTTGCAATGCCTTTGTAGTTCGTCATCAAGCTCTGCATTAGGCAAACATTCTTCTGCGTTAATAATAGGGTTAAAATTTTCAGCGTATAAATCATGATCGATAATTTTGTGACCTTGTTGATTAAGAGTGGATATAACAGTTTCTGCTATAGCATGATTAAAGCTGCCTTTCTGCGGATGTGCAAGAACAACTAAAACATTCACAATTTTTTACTCCTATCAATTTTTTCAATCTAGTTTTTATCACTTTGATTAAGGTCGCGAAGCCTGTTGATCCCATCAATTTCAATAATAAACTCTTCAACACTTTTAGGAACCAATTTTTTCCAGCTATCATCTTTTTGAAGCATCTTTTCTCTTATTGCAGTTGATGTATAAGTTTGTCTTTCATAGTATGGTAATCTTTTAACTTTATATCCTGCTTCCATGAAAAGCCTACGCGTTAAAGGCTCATTAGAATAGACAATATGAAATTTAGGTGTATATCCTTCTACTTCAGAGACCCACATCATATGAAGATGAACATCGGGTACTGGAACAATCCATATCCGTGAACTATCAACCTTAGCTTCCTGTAATGAATTATGAATCATTACCAATCTTTCACCTGCAGTAAACGGATTTGTCATATCATGACTATATTGTGCACTACCAATGACTATAACAAGCTCCTCTACTTCCTGCAAAATTTTCTTAATTGATTCAACATGACCTAAATGAAAAGGTTGAAATCTGCCAACATAAAGACCCCGAGTAGTCATAAGTTGTTCATTCTCAACCCAAACCTAAACCAAGCAACCATTTAACGCTTGCTATATAACAAATCCTCAAACAACAAATAATAAACTCAGTAATATCATTAATTTATTAAGCCCTATATGAACCTGAGAGTTTGATGACAAGGTGAGACTTAAAAGAAATCGTTATGACTACTCAACTTGTTAAATTACGAAATTGCCCAATCAAAACTATTTCAAGACTCATTTTTACTTTCAATCATCTTTTTTAAAAAAAGTTTTGTAGAAGCAGAAAAATGTTTTATTATGTTGATTTTTTGTTGATTGTGGCTGTACCATCGTGATCGTTTAATGATTTTGGTTGTGATATGCATTTTTTGAGTAGTAAATGAGTACTCCTGCAACTAGAAATGCTGCTCCAGTAAGCCATGCAGTAGGTGTAGCAAGTAAAATAAATAGCATAATTAAGATGCTTGTGGACAATCCTATGATTGGTACGATTTTTGGGTACATGCGATTTTCTGGTTTAAGTTTTAATGCAGCAATGTTAGCACATATGTATGTGAAAACTAGTCCAAAAGTGCTTACTGCTATAGTTCCCGCAAGGTCTGCAAATAGTACAACAAGAGCCATTACAATACCTACAGACCAAATGGCAATGTATGGTGTACCAAACTTTGAATGTATTTTGCTTAAAACCGTTGGCATGTCATGTCTACGCGCCATCGAATATGTCATGCGTGAAACACCTAATACTGCAGCTAAAAGTACACTAGCCATAGCAATAGCGCCGCCAATAGACAAAATCCTTACAGCCTCCATATTTCCACTAGCACCTATTGCTGCTGTTAAGGGTGCATTTGTAGCTGCAAGACCCTCTGCACCTACAAGTCCAACAGCAACTGCACCAACTACTACATAGACTATAGCACAAATTAACAAAGAAAGTAAAACTGCACGAGGTACATTACGTTTCGGATCTTTAACCTCTTCAGCTAATACTGCAATTCTAGGAAAGCCGCCAAAGGCAAAGAAAATTAACCCTACTCCATAAAACATGCCTCCATTAAAAGGCTCAAACGGCAAAAAATTTGCTCCGTTTATAAAGAATAATCCAAAAACAACAAAAAAACCTAGCACTGCTAGCTTTATCACCACAAAAATGTTGTTAACAATGGCGGATTGGCGTACACCAATAAAGTTTAATGCCGTAAATCCTAAACAGACCATAAAAGCAAGCACATTACCAGGTAATTCTGGAAAAACTGCAGATAGATAATAACCAAAACCAAGCGATACAGCTGCCCCACCAAAAGTGTTTGCAATAACCCACATCCAGCCCGTTAGAAAGCCAACTGAAGGTGAAATCAGTAGTCTTGAATACTCATATATTGCTCCTTCTACCGGCTTCCAAGTGGTTAATTCAGCAAACGTAAGCGCAGTAAACAATGCAATAACCGACGCTAGAACCATTGACACAACAAGCGCTGACCCTGCTAGGCCTGCGATGATGCCAGTAGCGATAAAGATTCCGCCTCCTATAATTGCCCCAACGTTGATAGCAATAGCATCCCATAATCCTAACGTTGGCTTAAGATGTTTGTGGCGGTGTGCTTCGACTTTCTGATTTTCCATGAAACCACTTGGTGCAGTCTTAAACTTAAGGACTCTATTAAAGTCTTAACTACATAAATACTCCAAATATACACAAAGTCAACAAGAAATTCGGCAGCATTTTATGTTTGGCTGCTTTGACATGTTAATGTAGAAATTGTTGCTATTAGTAAATTCTTTTTCCTCTAACTTTTTTCATTATTTAAAATTTCTTTTAACTGACAGTCATGATGAGCTATACAGTATTCACAACTTACATATTCTGTCTTAGTTTGGCAGTCCAACTTGATTTCAGCGTACATTTATTTTTCCTCGGGAACAACAAGCTTAGCAAAAGTCGCTTAAAGTTGCATTGATACAAAAAACTAAACACTCAAACACTTCTTTTGTAAACGACTTAGAAGTAAAGACCGCCGCGGTTTTTAATGATGCTTTTATTTTTCTATAGATAAGAGCAGCTTTTTACTTGCAGTCATACTTTGTAGAGCAGTTTTTTAACGACGTTTTTCTTTTCCGACCCAGAATTCACGAGTACGAAGGTACTGAATTTTCGCCTTAAGAAGGTCCATGTAAAATTCGTCATCAATAGGATGCATTTTGCCTAATATGCGTGAAGCAGTCTCTACCCCTACACCTTTGACCTGCAGAGCCTGAATAGCTTGTTTACCGTAGCTCAAAATCAAGTCAGCTTTCCGTCTAGCATCAGCGAGATCTTTAAGTTCTTGAGGGCTAAGCGGTTGATTATCCTTGCGTTTCTTTAAATCACTTTTTATCTTGCCTGCATCTTGACTGGGGTAGAGCAATGTGAGTCGTTGGGAACCGCATTTTTCACATTTAGGCTCTTTATGTAAATCTTTGATGAATGTCTGAGTTATCCATTCTGTACAGTTCATACACAAAAGAAAAACACTGCGCGCCTCAATAGTCTTTTTCAGCTTATCAATATTACTTAAAATAACCCGTTCAGGTGCCATAAGTTCGGAGATGTCTGCATATTGCTCCAATATATGATATGCTAAAGGTGTAGGTTTCTCGCTGCGGATAAGTGTACTAAAAGTAATTTTGTTTTCATTAATTTCACAAATTATTTGTTTGACTTTACTCAGATCGGCTTTTTCTAACATTGCCTCACGTAAAGTTTCCTCATAAACTAATGTATTTTCCAAAGACTCTATTAAGCCCGATTGCCGCTGTGGACTCATAGTTTTTCCACGTGGTAAAACTCCAAATCGTTCAGCAACAGCTTTGAGTTTGGCTGCAAACGGGAACTTTGCTTTAACATACTTGACGAAGGCGTCGTCTACTTGCTGGTAATTAAGTTCAAAAAGTGCTTTTGATATCTCAGACACTTCTCGCTGAGAGAGCTTACGTGTGCACTCAATTAATATCCGATAACCATCTGCCCACCAACCAACAATTATTTCTCGCTCTGAAAGTATACTGTCAAAAACGCCTGCCAACGTGCGATTTACTGCCTCTCCAAAACACGCATGTACAATTAAATATCTATCGAAAACTTCCAATAAAATATGATTCTCTGTAGGTAAAGGTGCATTCTCTTTAAGATGCTCTTCTATTTCCTCTACACTGTCTATAAGCGTCTCTTTATCTATCTTTAATTCTGCTGCAATTTTTTCTGATATTGTACTTACATTTTGGCCTTCTTTAAGAAGGTTCCAAATTTTCTTGCGCATTAACCCAGTTTGTTGTGCAAGCTCAAAGGGCACAGGCAGAATTTCTCCGTCCCATCCTGGTATAGCCGCAAAAGGATCCTCAGTTGGAATTACATGAACAACGCCTGCTTCTTCTTCGATCTGAACAATACGCCAGACTTTTCCACGCATAATAAAGTGCAGACCAACACGTGCATGTAGTGCCATAAATTCGTCTCCTAAAGAGCCAACTTTTCGGTCACTAAGCACATTAATAACTGGGTAACGTCGTTCGTCAGGAATCATCGATAAATTGTTATAGTAATAAGGTTTAGTTTTGCTAGTTCTTCGCAAAAGCTGACCTTCTTCATTATAGCGTATACTATTTAACCTATCTAAAAAGTGTATCACGTCAATAAGCTGTTTTTCATTACAAGTCCGGTAAGGGTACGCGCGATGTACAATTGTCGAAAGTTCATTAAACGTGAGAACGTCTTTATCAATAGTTAACCCTGCAATTTGGTGAGCTAGCACATCAAGAGCATTTTCATGAAACCTTACCGATTCAAGTTTAGCTTCAGACGCGTTAATTACAGCGGCAATAGATTCAAGAGCATCATCAGGGTAAACTGCAATTATAGTTCCTTTAGAAAACTGCTTAAGTTGATGCCCACTTCTACCAACTCTTTGTATAAGACTACTTACATGCCTAGGTGACATGTACTGTATAACTAAATCAACTCTGCCAATATCTATACCTAATTCAAGTGTACTGGTGCAGATTATGGCTTTTAATTCACCCACTTTAAATGCATCTTCTATAGCTGATCGCTCCTCTTTTGATAGTGACCCATGGTGAACTGCAATATCTTGGCGTCCTAACTCGCTAAAACGGTGGCCAAGCATCTCAGCTATGGTGCGACTATTAGTGAAAATTAAAGTTGATTTGTGAGTATCTATAAGTTGTGTGAGCCTACGGATTCGGGCAGCTGCTTCAGGTGCAATATGAATTTTTCCGGAAAGTTCATAGTCACTTTGGGTAGGCTTGGGACTTTCTACACTATATCTATAATCTTTTGCAAGAACTGCCTCTATTACATTAACCGTACGGTTGGAACCTGCTATAAACTTTGCCACTTCTTGTGGGTTACCTACAGTTGCTGATAAACCAATACGTTGAAACTTTCCTGCAAATTCAACAAGTCGCTCAAGAGCAAGAGCAAGCTGAGTGCCACGTTTGCTTTCTACCAATTCATGTACTTCATCAATTACTACTGCAGATACACTACATAGGTGCCTACGCATTTGTGAGCCTGAAAGGATAGCTTGCAAGGTTTCTGGTGTAGTTAATAGCATTTGAGGTGGCTGACGCGCCTGTTTACGGCGAATTTTCATCTCTGTGTCTCCATGCCGTACATCAACGGAAATATCCAATAGTTCTGACCAGAAAGTAAGTCGTTTAAGCATATCGCGATTTAACGCACGAAGCGGTGTAATATAAATGATCTGAATGCCTTTTTTTTTGCGTTCTTCAGGCTTATGATCCATTAATTTTGAAAATAACGGCAGCAAAACAGCTTCAGTTTTTCCCGTGCCTGTTGGTGCAATCAACAACACATTTTTTCCTTCTAAAACAGGCTTAAATGATAATGTTTGGGGCAAAGTTGCCTCATTAAACCCTGCATTCTTTATCGCATCCTGAACAGGCTTGGCAAGCAAACCGAAAACAGAATCCAACTGTAAACCGAACCTTAAATTAAAATATACAACAATTAAAACTGCATAAACCTTACCTATCAAAATTAGCATTATTATCTTTGGAAAGTTAACCTAATCTTCAGCAGATAATTTTCATAAATAGCAATATTATCGTCTGCATTATTCAGAATATACTTGATTATTCATCTACATGTTAATTAGTGCAAAATTTGGTGATACAGTAATTAGTATATATTGAACTACTAAAGGTCTAATAACTAAAAAATGAAAATTATTTGGATGCAGTATTGGGCATTTGGTTAGCGTTTTGGTGTAGTAGTTAACCATCTTATATGTTCTAACCCATATTTTACAAGCAATGGATCAAGAAAATTCGGAATGAATGTATCATCTACTTCTCCAAACACTACCGCATCACCTGCTCTGTAGACTATAGCGATATTGGCCAGTTCATCTTTCAAGTCTTCGTATTTGCCTTTAATCTGCCAGTATTCATCTTGCCCTGCACTTTGTTCCATAACCCAACTGTATTTCCCCTTTGGGTGAGCATCTACAAAAATATTATATGCACAAACAACATCTCCGACAACCTTAGGGGTATCATTTGTTTTAACATAAAACCAGATAGTCATAAAATTACCCACTACTAATAACTGCGTTTTCCCTTATTTCCTTTTGTACCTAACTATCTTTTTTATTAAAACATATTTTTCGACATGAAAACATAACTATCTTAGGTAGGGTTTTTTACATCAAAATGGTGGCTTATTAAATAATCTGAATATTTGTAAAAATTACTGCTGTTTTTAATAGAAAATAAAAAATGGAAATAGTGAATATTTATTGTACTTAATATTCAGCTATATGACATTTTAGGTTAGTTACAGTGAATTCTGGCGTAAATTTATATGTTCTAAGTTACTACTTGACCAAGACCGATAATGTCAAAATCAATAGTTTCCTGTATACTTCTAGTAACTTTACTAGCTTCATTGATAATTATTCCATATGTGAGTGCCTCAACATCCACATGGAGTAAAACTTATGGCGGATCATCAAACGACCGCGCCTTTTCATTAGTTAAAACTCAAGACGGCGGCTATGCATTACTAGGTACATCAATGTCATATAGTATCATAAATGGCATATCCGTTTCATTACTTGTAGTAACTGATGAAGATGGAAATATGAAGTGGAACCAAACATATTCAGGACTAGGGGCTACCTATCCTGACGCTTTAGTTCAAACTTCTGACGGTGGATACGCCTTAGCCGGATATACCTATACAATAGATGGTGCAGGCTCATTTACCTCATGGTTTGCCAAAACCGATAATACAGGAAACTTGGAGTGGAATAGAACCTACTCTGAATTAGGTAATATCATAGCAAATATAATCCAAACTTCTGACGGCGGATATGCATTAATTGGTTATACTACCGTAAATGAGGACTTCGTTCAAGCATGGCTAGCAAAAATTGACTCTGAAGGTAATGTTCAATGGAAACAAACTTACGGAACATCAGGGGATAACGAAATATATGCAATAATTCAAAATGGTGACGGCGGCTACTTTTTAGGTGGTTTTACATCTCAAAAAGGTGCAGGCTTAGAGGACTTTTGGCTGATTGAAACAGACTCATCTGGAAATATTATTTGGGACCAAACTTATGGTGGAACAGGCTATGACATAACAGGTTCATTTGTACAGACTAATGATGGTGGATTTGCACTATTTGGCTACTCTAACTCTTCTGGTAACGGAAGCGAAGATTTCATGATGGTAAAAACAGACTCCTCAGGTACAATGCAATGGACAAAAACCTATGGCGGAGCAGACATAGAAGAAGCCTTTTCAGGTATCCAAACAGCCGACGGCGAATACATAATGACAGGTGTTAAAGCAACTATAAATGGTACGGGAACCGGCTTTCTACTTAAAACCAATGCGGATGGCGAATTACTGTGGAACAAAACATACGCTAACTCAGGTGAAAGCGTTCTATATACAATAGTTCAAGCAAATGACGGAGGTTATGCAATGGCAGGCTATACTAGCTCATCATCTGAGTACTTAGATTTCTGGTTACTTAAAACAGACGAAAACGGTAACATACAGACCATAGATACTTCTTCTTCCCCAACAACCTCTTCTTCAGATATCTCACCTTCACCTACGATTCCAGAGTTCACAGGATTTTTCACAGTTCTACTAATCGGCATCTGCACGTTAATAATTGCTTTTTCAGCAAAACACAAGATCCCACAAGATCAAAAATAGCAATAAATTAACCACAAAAATATTCCCTCTTTTCTTATCTATACAAATGTTCATAATATTTCTGTTATAATTATATCTTTTATCCAAATTATGAAACCTTTACCATATCTCCAACATAGTGTATTTCATCTTAACAATAATTGTGAAAATTGCAACCACTCAAAGTATTGGATAACTACATAATTCTACTCTTTATTTTAGTGAACTACCTAAACCTTGAACGGTTTGGCTTCCGCAAAAATGATCCCCTTCCCACTAATTGGCATACAGATCTATACTTAGTGAATTTCTTTTAAATTGACGTCCTATCCTGTCTAACCATATGCTGAAGTGAAGACATGGATTACACATCAAAGTACATTCTCTAAGAAAAATTAATTTT
>CAYSWL010000010.1:0-31206 GCA_964434745.1 uncultured Candidatus Bathyarchaeia archaeon
TAGATGAAGCAGCTAGCGCACCAATACAAACTCCAACCCCAACAACCTCCCCATCAGAAACTACATCTCCAACAGAGTCTCCAACACAAACTGTTGTTCCTTCTCCAACTCCAGCAGTTGAGCCAGATAGTGGTTTTCCAACTGAAACAGTGCTTATCGTTGTTGCAGCAGTAGTTATCATTGCAGTCATAGGCGCAGCAGCAGTATTGCTAAGAAAACGCGCATAAACAAGTCAACCAATCAACAAACAAAACAAACAACCCTTTCTTTCTTTTTTTAAAAAAACTGCCAAGAACTTATTTTTTGTTTATAATGCCCCAAGTAACTAAGATTCTTACAATATTTGCATAATAAATTATTAATTTTTTACTCGTAAATATTTGCTGCAAACTGCTTAAAGTCAGTTATTAAAAACTTAACTGCTGATGACATTGTTCAGAACAGGTGTCCCTAAAATCAGTCAAAAAAGTTAACTAAAAATCTATCTGCCATATCTTATTCTATTTCTCACCAACTATGCAAAATTATCATAGTATTGGATTTCATAATGCCTTCAATACGGCGGATTTTTTCTATACATTCATTGACTTCATTAACACTCATACCACCTATAACTGCTATGATATCATATTCGCCAGTAACCTCGTATAGTGTATCCACATTTGGAATTGCCTGTATCTTTTTAGAGACCTCTTGTGTAGGGCAAGCAGGGTTTGTTGCAAGTAACACTATTGCTTCTGCCCCCTCCATAACGCCAATTTTCACTGTAAATTTTCTAATAACTCCTAAATCTATCAAAGTTTGTACTCTTTTTCTTACTGCACCCTCAGATAAACCGACTTGCTTGCCGATCTCTACATATCCTGCGCGACCATCGTCTTTCAGTAACTTAATAATTTCTTTATCTTTTACGTCCATTTCAAAGTCCTAAATAGTTGTATGTATCGAAAAATTTAACGATTTCGAAATTATTTCCATGCAGTACCTCCGTTTTTCGTCGTGCACATCATATTTATTTTTATTTTTCGTAAAATGAGTGGTGACTATACTTTCTTCACTGTCTCAATTGGAACATTAGAAGTCCAACATGTTACAAATAAGTCACAACGTTTAAAAGTTAGGTGGGTATCTCAAAAAGATATTTCCATTAAAATAAACGTGAGAACAAAGATGAATAAAAACACGCCAAAGTTAGAAAACGAAGAAGTAAAGGCTATGAAGGCTAAATGTCCAGACTGTGACGCAGAACTCGATGTGCCAAAAGATACATCCCAAGGAGAAATCCTAAGCTGCCCTAGCTGCGGACTAGAACTTGAAGTAAAAACAATAAACTGTGGCTGCGTAGCTCTAGAACAGTTCACTCACGAAGGGGAAGACTGGGGCGAATAAACAGTATATAATTATTCCCTTTTTAACCGTGAACAAAAATACCTTTTTAACTTCACTACATAGTCAATTCCCAATCGGAGGAAGTCGCTGATGACAATAGGTCTGCTCTATGAAAGCCCAGAAACCGACGAAAATGGAATTAAACTCACAGCTGAACAATTGGGCATTGACTTAACAATAATTCCCTTTCGCAAAATCGCAGTTACCATAAGTAAACATGGTTGCAATATATCAAGCAAAGGGAAAAATTTTACCAACGAAATCAAAAATATCTCCACAATCTTAAATCGCGCCCAAAGCAAAAACCGCCGACTTTACGCTGCCCATACAATGGAAGCCTTAGGAAAAAAAGTTATCAATCCTTCTTCTGTTGAATTTACTTGTTATAGCAAATTCCGTACCCTTATGCGTTTTTGGTCCTTAGGGCTGCCAATTCCTAAAACAGTTTATGTGCCATGTGACCCTACTGAAACACTTAAAGGCGGACGGATATTAAATAACGAAACCGACATAGCTGATCTACTACTACAAGAAATCGGCCAAGAAGTAGTAGTTAAACCTGATGCAGGTACACACGGTAAAGCAATTGTGCTTTCAAAAAACCGTAATGACCTAATCACAAACATCCAACAAACAACACCATCCATAATTAACCCTATAGGAATAGTAGGCCAAGAATTTGTTGACAAATGGTTCTACGACTTACGTATAGTTGTTTTCAAAGAACCCGGCAAAAGCATCACATGTCACCATACTGCTTTAGCACGAGCTGGATTCAATGATTTTCGCACCAACACCTTTTTAGGAAACCTTGTTTTCGATGCAGCCCTTCCACAAAGTATTCGTGAATTAGCTATAAAATGTGGTAAGGCCTTAGGTGGAGAACATGAAGCTTGGGTATTTGGCCTGGACGCCATGATAAATGGAGGCCAAAAAAACACAGCCACAGAGACTGTAAAGGAAGAACTTTCAAAAGCATCTGTTCCTTTCGGCGAAGTAAAAAAAGCCCAAAAAGACCCAACCCGACTGCGCGACTTCAAATCTTGGAATGCTCGCCTAGAAAGAGCAGTTAGCAACTATAAGAACACCGAGCCTTACATCAAAGTTAAGAACATAATTGAACAAAACATTGAATCAAACCAGCAAAATATAGTATTTCATGAGGCAAATGCCTGCCCAGACTTCTGGGAGAATACTCGCCTCATTACAGGCATTAACCTGGCGATACCACTCCTTAAAAGCGCCCAGAGCCTGAAACAATAAAAACATTTAAAGTGATCATACATGATGAGAATAGGAATAATAGGCGGTTCAGGATACGTAGGCAGTGAACTACTGCGCATACTTTTGCTACACCCCCAAGTAGAGGTAACTATGGTTACCAGCAGACAAAGTGCCGGGGAATACGTATTCAATATGCACCCTAACCTACGTGGATTAACCCAGCTAAAATTTGTTCCACAAGATATAACTGAACTCAAAAAGAACTGTGACTTGGTTTTCACAGCCACCCCACACGGAGGTTCAGTAAACCTTGTCCCAAAACTACTTGAAGCAGGTCTTAAAGTCATAGATATGAGTGCTGACTTTCGTCTAAAAAATCCTGCAGATTATGAAACTTGGTACGGCTTTAAACATGATCACCCTGAACTGCTCAAAGAAGCCGCCTATGGTATGCCTGAATTCCACCGTGAAGAAATCAAAAAAGCTCGCCTAATCGCATGCCCTGGATGCATGGCTTCCGCAGCAATATTTGCTTTAGCACCAATAATAAAAGCAGGTTTAGTCGAACAAAATCGCATAGTTGTAGACCTCAAAGTCGGCTCTAGTGGTGGCGGTGCAAAAGCTACTTCTGCTTCACATCACCCTGAACGCTTCGGCGGTGTACGTCCATACAAAGTAATCATGCATCGACACATAGGCGAAGTCGAGCAAGAACTCAACGCATTAACAACTGAACCAGTTACGATATCATTTTCTCCCCACGCTGTTAACATGATTCGTGGTATCCTTGCAACTGTCCATGCATTTCCTAAGCAACCCATCGCAGCTAAAGATATCTGGAAAGCTCTCCGATCAATCTACGAGGGCGAACCATTTATCCGCTTGGTTAAATACCAAAAAGGTCTCTACCAACTTCCAGACCCTAAAGTTACCCAAGGTACAAACTTTTGCGATGTCGGCTTTGAACTTGATCCTCACGCTAATCGTCTCATAATGTTTTCTGCCATAGACAACATGGTCAAAGGAGCTTCAGGTCAAGGAGTTCAATGTATGAACCTAACTATGGGTATAGACGAAACTACGGGCCTTAAAAGCACCGGGTTCCATCCGATGTGATAAAAATGTTGATTGTTATAAAAATGGGTGGAAGCATCCTAAAGCAAGGCGCTTCAAGTGATCTCATTGCTGACCTAAAAACCATTCTCGAAAATAACCAAGTAGTTCTAGTTCACGGAGGCGGAGTAGAAGTTACCGAAATAGCCTCTAAACTTGGCAAAGAGCAAAAATTCATAATTTCCCCGGAAGGATTCAGAAGCCGTTACACTGACAAAGAAACTATCGAAATTTATTCAATGGTAATGGCTGGAAAAATTAACAAACAAATAGTACTTGCACTACAGAGCCAAGGTATACCTTCCATCGGCTTATCTGGATTAGATGCAAAAATTTTACAAGCAGAACGCAAAAAACGAATAATCGAAGTTGACGAACGCGGACGTAAACGCGTAATCGATGGTGGCTATACAGGAAAAATTAACACCGTAAACACAGAGATTCTAAAGCTTTTGCTTGAAAAAAGTTACACCCCAATAGTAACACCTATTGCACTTAGTGAAGAATGTGAGCCATTAAATGTAGATGGCGATCGGACTGCCGCTGTAGTCGCAGGCGCCTTAAACGCTGATTGTTTAATTCTACTTACCGACGTACAAGGTTTAATGCTTAAAGGCGAACGTATACCGAAAATCGGTTCTGGAGAAGTCAAAGAAATACTATCAAAAATCGGTGCAGGTATGAGCACCAAAGTTCACGCTGGTATAGAAGCACTCAATCAAGGTGTAAAAGAGGTTATAATAACTTCAGGAACAGCGAAAAACCCAATATCTTCTGCATTGAAACATGAAACAGGCACCGTGATAACTAGTGAATGAGCAAGAAATAATTAACATCGAAAATAAATTAATGGCCAATGTTTATTCAAAGAAACCTATTGTTTTGACAAAAGGCCAAAATGCCTTAGTATGGGATATAAATGGCAAAGAATACATCGATTGTACAGGAAGCTACGGTGTAGCTCTTATAGGTCATAGTAATCCTAAAGTTGCCGCTGCCATTTGTGAACAAGCATCCAAACTGATTTCCTGCCATGCAAGTATTTATAATGATAAACGATCTGAATTCCTGCAAAAACTCGTTGCAATCTTACCCGAGGGTTTAAACAAGGCATTTTTATCAAACAGTGGCGCCGAAGCAATTGAATGTGCAATCAAACTTGCACGTAAATACACTGGAAAACCCGAAATTATCGCAGTCATGGGCGGATACCATGGCAAAACTATGGGCGCACTATCTCTAACGTGGGAAAAGAAATATCGTGAACCTTTCTTACCTCTTGTACCTGAAGTTAAACATGTAGCCCCTGATAATATTGACAAAATTCGCGAAGCCATAAATGACAAAACTGCTGCAGTCATAGTTGAACCTGTTCGCGGAGAAGGTGGCATACGTATTACTCCTGAAGGTTATCTAGCTGGTTTACGTAAAGTTTGTGATGAAAAAGGTATCATATTAATTCTCGATGAAGTGCAAACCGGTTTTGGTCGAACCGGCAAACTCTTTGCCTGCGAACATGCAAGAGTTGTGCCTGATATACTGTGTCTTGCTAAACCAGTCGCTGGTGGATTACCCATAGGTGTTACTGTAGCTAAAGAGCATATTATGGCCTCTTTTAAGAGTGGAGAACATACTACCACATTTAGTGGTGGTCCGTTGGTTTGCGCTGCAGGTTGCGCTGCTATTGATGTGCTAATTGAGGAAAAACTGGCAGAAAAGGCAGCAGTAAACGGCAAATATTTCAAAGAAAAACTCGAAGACCTCCAAACTAAGCATAACTCAATCAAAGAGGTTCGTGGAATAGGTCTTATGATAGGTCTTGAACTTAAGTACGAAGTTCTGAATATTATTCTCAAAGCTATGGCGAAAGGTGTACTTGTTCTTAATGCTGGTCGTACCGTAGTTCGCTTCCTACCACCTTTGGTGATAACAAAAGAGCAAATAGATCAAGTAGTATCGATTTTGGATATTGTTTTAGAGGAAGAAGAAAATGCAAGAGCAGTCAGTACGACTACTAACTAACCTGCTAGGTATTTACAGCCCATCTGGCAAAGAAGAAGACATAGCTATCTTCATAGCCCAGGAATTAAAAAAACTCGGATTTCAAGTAGGCATAGACTCAGTAGGTAACGTAATAGGTACCATTGGCGAAGGTAGCCCTGTAATTTTTCTATGTGGACATATGGACACTGTAGCTGGAATTATTCCACTACGTTTTGAAGAAGGAAAAATCTATGCCCGTGGTGCAGTAGATGCCAAAGGTCCATTAGCATCTATGATAATGGGTGCAGCCCAAGCCTACAAAGATCCATCCTTCAAAGGAAGAATCCTTCTTGCCAGCGTTATCGAAGAAGAAGCCACTAGTCGCGGGATTAAAGAAATCATTAAAGAAGGAATACAAGCTGACTACGCAATATTCGGTGAACCTAGTGGTGTTGAAAATATCACAATTGGCTACAAAGGGCAAATTCAATTAAAAATAGTGTGCAAAACACAAACAGGTCACGCTTCTACACCATGGCTTTTTGACAATGCACTTGAGAAAGCCTATGAACTGTGGAGTAAAATTAAACGTAATTTCCCTCCAGTAGAAAAGCAAGATAGTCCATTTAGTGCAGTAAGTACTTGTCTGACAAAAATTTCTGGAGGTCAGGCAAACTCTGTTATTCCATTTGAAGCTGAAATGTATCTTGATATAAGAGTTCCACCACAGTATACAACAAAGCAGGTTTTTGAAGACATAAAGAAAGTAATAGAACAATTTAAAGCAAATAACCCAAAAATAACCGTTAAAGCCACAGTGCAAGATACTGTAGAGCCCTTCGAGGTAGACAAAAGTTCTCCTTTAGTTCGTGCATTGTCCATATCTATACGCAGGGTAACTGGAAAGCCAGCAACAGTACTGCGTAAAACAGGTACTGGTGACATGAACATTTTAGGAAAAGCAATGAATGTGCCTATAGTTACCTACGGCCCAGGTGACTCACATTTAGATCATACTATTGACGAGCATATAGTAATTAATGATTATTTGCACGGTATTCAAATTTTCAAAGAAACTATCTTGAAACTTTGCGATATACACAACAAGAATCTTTTAAATGTCAATAGTGCCGATAAAAATGTTAACGGAAATGTGTCATCATCAGCCTAAATACTCTATCTGATTTCCAATTTTTTATCTCTAATTAACGACTGCGCCTTTAGTAGCCTGCTGGTAGTAAGTTCAGCAATTACTGCTAAATCTTCAGTTGGAAGATAATGACTTGATGACTCATCATAAAGAACTGTAACTGAAGCAGGAAACTCGCTTTTTTGCCATAAGATATAAACTAATGATATTCCTTGAAAAGTAGGAATATCAACAGCTGCATCACCAACATCAAGGGCTATACCTCCAAGCATTTTAGCTGCTTTAATTAATTCAGTTGGGCTTTCCCCAAACGCATCTGCTATAGGTTGTACAGCTCGATTTACAAATGCTTTCTCGTAAGCGTGGCCCCCTGGCAAGTCTCCATACTTAACAAGTTTCCCCGCTTTAGGCGTTGCCTCAGCTGTAGCATAATGCGATAGTAAAATTGCAAGCACCTGAGCTTCTAGACCAACCGCGCCATCTTCAGATAAATGGTCATATAATTCGCCATTTTCTAAATTGAGACTATACCCTAGTGTACAATATATGCTATCTTTTTCCGCTTCTACAAGTTGCGCGATTCGCTGAAGTTCCTCGGGTTTAAGCCTAAACTTCATTTAATCATAACCTTATTTTTTCTTTTTATGGACTGTAGCTTAGATGTTTTTATATGAATAAAATGTAAAAGAAAAATAAAAAGTTGTTAGATTTGGTCGAGCTTAAATTCATCGTGAATGGCTTTAACAACTGCTGGGGCGTCTTTTTCTTTTACTACAAAGGAAATATTCAATTCTGATGAGCCTTGAGCTATCATACGTATATTTATGCCCTGTTTAGCTGCGATTGCAAAAATTCTTGATGCTAAACCTAATGTGCCTTTCATACTAGCTCCCATAACTGCTACGACCGAAACATCATCTTCTGAGCTGACTTCACTGATTAAACCGCCTCTGCCTAAAAGTGCAATTTCGAGATTGCTGATTGCTCTACCTAAGAGTCCGCGACGAATAACCATTGAAATGTTAGCTTCTGATGCAGCAGTAGAGATCATCATTATATTGATATTGTTTTTACCTAATACGTCAAAGACTTTTGCATAGCTTCCTGGTGCACCCACCATTACTGGTCCATATACATTGATCATTGCAACATCTTTTATCATTGCTACAGCTTTTACTGCCTCAATTGCTTTGCTTTTTGGCTGACTTGAAATTAGAGTTCCAGAATTTTCTGGATTGAACACGCTTCTTATACGTACAGGAATATTTTCCTTCATAACAGGTTCAAGCGCGCGTGGATGCATAGCTTTAGCTCCAAATATAGCCATTTCTGCGGCTTCCTGATATGCAAGTTCGGAGAGCATTTTTGCTGATGGCACAATTTTCGGATCTGTTGTCATTATGCCGTCAACATCAGTCCATATCCAGACTTCATCAACCTCTAATGCTACCCCAAGTATAGTTGCAGTATAATCTGATCCCCCTCGCCCAACTGTGGTTACTATTCCATCTTGATTTGCCGCAATAAATCCTGTTACAACCGGAATTACGCCTTTTTCTAGCAATGGTCCAAGTCTTTCTCGGACAAGATGTGTTGTGTAATTCATTAGAGGGTTAGCTTCACCAAAGTTTGAATCAGTTACTATTCCTGCTTCTTTACCAGTAAAGCACTGAGTTTTAAGATTCTTATCTCGTATTGCGCCACAAACAATTGGCGCAGATAATCTTTCCCCAAACGATACCACATAATCTTTGGATTTTAGGGTTAATTCACCTACATAACATATGCCTGTTAAGACTTTTTCAAGTTCGGCAATTATTTCCTCTGCTATTAGTGTTACTTCTTTTTGTATCTGTTCATTGCTGATTGCGGTTGAAATTGCGTCTATGTGTTTTTGAAGAAGTTCTTTTGTGAATATTTCTATATATTTTTCGTCACTTTTTTTAGCTTGACAAGCAACCTCAAGTAGCTTGTTTGTAACTCCTGCTAAAGCTGAAACTACAACTGCAACTTTACAATCGTTCTGAGCATATTGTGCAACTAAATCGGCTACATGGCGAATATTTTCCCCTGTGCCTACACTTGTTCCGCCGAATTTCATTACTATCTTTGTCATTTCAATCAGCCTATGTTAGTAATCTTGTTGCTAATTTATGTCTTATATCTAAAAGGTCCCTTAAAACTGCACTGGCTGTTTCGATGCCGCCTGCACCCCTGCCTATAAGAGTCTGCTCTGCTGCGTATTCTGTGGAAAAAGTTACTGCGTTCAAAACTCCGCTAACGCACAGCGGATTAGTTTTCGGGATTTCCATAGGCTTAACTGTTGCTTTATCATTTTCGATTGAACCGATAAGCTTTATAGTATTGTTTCTCTTAGCGGCTTCCTCAAGCATTTGCAGCGTCATATCGCGAATACCTGTTCTATCAACATCTTTTAAGGTAATTTTCTTGTTCATTATCCAGTTTGCTAATATAACTACTTTACAGGCAGTGTCAAATCCGTCAATGTCCATAGATGGCTCTCTTTCTGCGTATCCCAACTTCTGGGCGTTAGATAGCGCATCTTGAAAGGTTACGTGGTTTTGGGCCATTTCAGTTAGTATATAGTTGGTTGTGCCATTTAGTATACCACGTATACCTAATATTTTATCTCCTGCTAAACATCTTTTAGCGAACTCTAGCATAGGTGTTCCCCCGCCAACTGTACCGCTAAACCGCAGGAAAACATTGTTATATTCAGCTAGTTCTGTTAATGCTGGCATAGCTAAAGCCAATGGGCCTTTATTTGTTGTAACAACATGTTTGCCTGTTTTGAAAGCTTTGATAATATGAGACATGGCTGGTTCGCCGTTTTGAATGTTGACAGGTGTAACTTCAACAACCACTTCTGCCTCAACAGACTCAATAACGTCTAAAGCTGTCATTCCTGGCTTACCAAATTCGGGATCTGATGATATAGGCCGAATCTGCTTAAGTGATTCTAACTTTTCAGGGCTTAACCCTCTTGGGTTGATTACTGCTCCATCTATATCTGCGATGGCAACAATTTTTGGGTTAACCCCGTAACTTGTGACTTTTTCTACATATCTTCGGGCAAGAATTGTAGTTACGCCTTTTCCGACTACACCATAACCAATCAATATAATTCTCATTTCATATTCACCTTGCGTGTGCTATTGTTGGGGATTTTAACCCTAAGGCCTGTTCGATTGTAGACATTTCTGCATCAATCTCGATTGGCCTCTCAGACTGCTTAATTGCTGTGTCAGGGTCTTTAAGTCCATGTCCTGTAGTAACACAGACAATCCGTTCATCTTTTTGGATAACACCATTCTTAACTAGTTTCATTAAACCTGCAATAGATGAAGCACTAGCTGGTTCTACAAATATGCCTTCAACTCTAGCAAGCATCATTTGAGCTTCTAAGATTTCTTCGTCAGTAACAGTTTCAGCGGTGCCATGCGATTCTCTTATTGCGTTGACTGCTTTCTTCCAGCTAACAGGTGCTCCGATTCTAATAGCTGTTGCAATAGTCTCGGGATTTTCTATTGGTGTAATTTGGTTGCTATTATCCTTAATCATATGTGCGATTGGTGCTGAGCCAGATGCTTGAATGCCTGTCATTTTAGGTAGTTTATTTATGTACCCAAGTTTGTAGAATTCGGTTAATCCCTTCCAGACTGCGCTGATATTTCCTGCGTTACCTACGGGAATTATTATTCTATCAGGTGCTTCATTATTTAGTTGTTCGCAGATTTCATAACCTAAGGACTTTTGTCCTTCAATTCGAAACGGATTGATCGAGTTAAGCAAGTATATACTTTTGTGTTTTTCTGCAAGCTTAAGAACAAATTCCAAGGCTTCATCAAAGTTTCCACGTATTTGTAAAACTTTGGCGCCGTGAATCATTGCTTGAGACAGTTTACCATAAGCTATTTTTCCTGAGGGAATTAGTACTGTACATTTTATTCCTGCCCTTGCGGCATAAGCCGCTAGACTCGCAGAAGTATTTCCTGTTGAAGCACAAATAACGTGTCTTGCGCCTAGCTCAACTGCTTTAGTTACTCCAACAGTCATACCTCTATCTTTGAAGCTGCCTGTTGGATTTTCACCTTCATTTTTAACCCAAAGGTTAGTGAGTCCTAACTCTGCGCATAATCGTGCAGAATGGTGTAGACCAGTGCCGCCTTCATTTAAGGTCACAAGTTTTGTGGCCTCATGAATTGGCATAAAATCCCGATATCTCCAAACTGAAAGAGGTGTTTTTTTCCATTCACCATCTTTAATGTTTTCCGTTATGTCATTAAAGTCTATTTTAATTTCTAAAATATCTCCGCATTTTTTACAGAAATACACAATTTCATTTACGTCGTATTTGGTTCTGCAGTTAATGCATTCTTGATGGGTCACTTTTTTCACTTCTCCGTTATATGGGCACCTTTGCCGGGTTTTGTGGTGATAACAGTTGAGTCATAACCCGCAGTTTTAAATCCTTGTTTCATGGCTTCAGCAACTTTTGTTGCTTCAGCTTTTCTCTTATTAAGTACTGCTAATACTGCAGGTCCGGCGCCGCTTATAGTTACACCGCACGCACCTGCGTTTAAAGCATTTTCTTTAACTTGTATATAACCTGGAATTAGAAACGCCCTTGCTGGTTCTACGATAGCATCGCACATAGATTGTCCAATTAAATCAACATCTGATGTGGCAAATCCGGCTGTCATAGAAGCGGCTTTTCCAACATTGTAAACAAGTTTTTCAAGAGGTACCATTTTAGGTATTACTGCTCGGGCTTTCGCGGTCTTGCCTGTAGGCGTGTCCATATGTGGAAAAGCAACACATACCTCCATATCTGCTGGGGCTTTAAGCTCGACAATTTCTATTGGATCGTATGATTTTATTATTACAAAGTTTCCACACACAGCAGCAGAGGTATTGTCTGCATGCTCCGAACCGGCACTGGCAATTTCGCCTTTAGATGCATACCTGACTAATTGCTCATTGCTCAAGTTTAGCTCAAACATCTTATTTATGCCATAAGCTACAGCAGCTGCTGGAGCCGCACTGCTCCCCAAGCCTTTGCCTGGCCAAATGCCTTTCTGTATTCGCACTGCCAGCCCAGAGTTAATGTTAAAGTCCTTCATCATTTGGATGGCGACTACCCCTGCCGTATTACGTTCAGGTATAGATGAGATTGTGTCAGCGGAGAGTCCTAAAACTTGAATTTTAACTCCACTAGATGCAGTACGTGTTAGAGTAACTTTATCACTTGGTTTTTCAATGGCCAATCCAAAAACGTCAAAACCTGGACCTAGATTTGCGCTTGTTGCGGGCGCTTTTATTGTTATCTGGTTAAGCGGCTGCATGTTTTCAACTCGAAGTTTGCACAATTATTCTGCTGCGATTATTAATATTATTACGCTTTTAAACGCCTTTTAGCCCATAATGTTTGACAGCGCTTCATACGTTTTAAGACTGTCCTTCTTTTCAACAACAATAATTGTTTCAGTCCAGCACGAAATGAACTCAACTATGTTCACGTTTTGTTCGGCAAGTAATGTAGTAAGAAAAGCAACAACTCCAACAGTTGCTTCTAACTCCTCTGGTGAATTAACAACTATCATTGTGCAGTTATCATGCTTAACTAATGTGCTAATCCTTTCAGGCAAATCAGCTCGATCAAGTAAATATACGTACTTGCCTGGCAAGTCTACTTTCATGCCCGTATTATTAGCAATTTCTTTAGCAGTAATAATAACACTTTTGCGATCATATACTGCTATGCCGCTACGTTTCAACAGCTGAAGTACCTTTTCTTCTCTTTTCTGTTTATGTTTTTGCAACTCTTCAGCGTAACGTCGAAGTGCAGCTTTTGTGGCTGTAATATTATCTGTTTTAATCTCAATTTGAATTTGACGAGATAATTCACTAAGATTAACAATGCCTTTTTCAAGTGCTTCAAGCAAGTATGGCTTGTTTCGCAGATAGTCTCTTACATTTTTCGCGGTTGTCATAGAACAAAAATGTATCAATTAGGACATTTAAAGCTTGTTATGTTACAAAAAAGTCGTAAAGTTTAAAAACACAGATTGTGAGGTAAGTGGAATAATTCATATTTCAAAATTGGGTGTGTAAAATGGCTGAAAAATTTGTCCTTGCCTACTCAGGCGGACTAGATACATCTGTTATGATCAAATATTTACAAGAAAAATACAATGCAGAAGTTATTACAGTAACTGTAAACGTAGGTCAACAAGAAAATCTGTCGGCTGCTGAAGAAAAAGCAAAAAAACTTGGCGTCTACAAACACATCGCTATAGATGCCCGGGAAGAATTTGTAACTGACTACATCTATCCCGCAATTAAAGCCAACGCCTTATATGAAGGCAAATACCCAATCAGTACCAGCCTCTCTCGGCCTCTTATAGCCAAGAAAATGGTTGAGGTTGCTGAAAAAGAAGATGCTGCCGGACTAGTTCACGGGTGCACAGGCAGAGGAAACGACCAAGTTAGATTCGATATTACACTAGGCTCTTTAGCGCCTGGAAAAAAAATTCTTGCTCCAGTGCGTGACTGGGGAATGACCCGTGATGAGGAAATCGCATACGCTAAAGAGAAAGACATTCCAATTTCAACTGACTGCAAAAAATACAGTATTGACGCAAGTCTTTGGGGCAGAGCCATAGAATGTGGTCTTCTAGAAGATGCTGCAGCAGAGCCACCTGAAGATGCATACACATGGACAGTCAAACCAGAAAATGCCCCTGACACAGCAGAGTATTTAACAATCCAATTCGAAGCTGGAGTTCCTATTGCAATTAACGGTGAAAAACAAAAACCAATATCCCTAATTGAATCACTTAACCAAATCGCCGGAAAACATGGTGTAGGACGTATAGACCATATTGAAGACCGCCTTGTTGGTATAAAATCTAGAGAAGTATACGAGTGTCCCGCAGCCATAATCACTTTAGATGCACACAAAGATTTAGAAAAAATGGTCATGACTCGTCATGAAGTTCTTTTTAAACAAGGTATAGATGCCGAATGGGTCTTTTTAGCATATGCTGGCCTGTGGATGGATCCCCTAAGGGAAGACCTCGATGCATTCATCAATAAGTCACAAGAAAACGTAACCGGTGAAGTTAAAATCAAACTCTACAAAGGTGGCTTCCGTATTGTTGGACGATCCTCACCATATTCCCTATACGATAAAAACTTAGCAAACTATAACATAAAAGCATCATTCAATCAAGCTGACTCTAAAGGCTTCATAGAATTATGGGGTTTACAGACTAGAATGTACAATATCTTAAAAAACTCAGCAAAACCTGAAAAAGTCGAATTACCCAAATAACTTCAATTTCAATAGGTGAATACAATGTCAAAAATACTGCACGGTGGTCGGTTGTCGAATGTTCGTGAAGATGTTGCCAAGTTCACCTCCTCCATAAAAGATGATGCACGCTTGCTCAACGCCGTTATAGCTATCAATAAAGCACACGTTGTCATGCTGACTGAGCAGAAAATTATCTCAAAAGATTCCAGCTCTAAGCTTTTGGCTGCTTTAAAAAATAATTCACAGATGACTCTTGATACATCTATGGAGGATGCTCACATGGCTGTTGAAGAAGCTGTTCTAAAGAATGCAGGCGCAGAAGCCGGAGGCAATCTCCACATAGCAAAAAGTAGAAATGATCAAGTAACCACAGCAATCCGTATCCAACTGCGAAATGAGCTTATCACTTTAATGCGCGCAGCAGCACATGTACAAGACCACCTTATCGAAGTCGCAGAAGAACACCAAAACAGTGTAATATTAGAATACACCCACCTGCAACCTGCCCAGCCCGTAACATTCGCACACTATCTACTTTCATATTTTGACTCTATAGATCGCGATATTCAAAGATTACAAAACGCTTACACCCGAGTCAATCTATGTCCATTAGGTGCCGGGGCTCTTGCTACAACAAGTTTTCCAATAAACCGTGACCGTACTGCTGAACTTCTAGGTTTTAAAGGGATAGTGGAAAACTCTATTGATGCAGTAGGAAGCCGAGATTTTATAACTGAAACAATTTCTGCCCTCACATTAACAGCTTTAACACTTAGCCGCTTTGCAGAAGACCTTATCATATGGAGCTCGCATGATTTTGGGGTAGTTGAACTTCCTGACGAATTCACCTCTACAAGCAGCATTATGCCTCAAAAGAAAAATCCTGAAGTACTAGAAATAATACGTGCCCGCGCCAGCTACGTGCTAGGAAATTTTGTAACATGTGCAGCTACAGTAAAGAGTTTACCTTCAACTTATAATCTTGACTTCCAAGAAATGACTCCAAAACTCTGGGAATCAATTGATATTGTACGTAGCTCACTTGATATGATACACAAACTTTTACCAAAAATAAAAGTAACTACTGATGTTTCAGCCAAAGCTTCCTCTAGCTTTGTAGCTGCTACTGAACTGGCAAATATACTGGTTCGCAAATACGATGTACCATTCCGAACAGCGCATAAAATAGTAGGTGCACTTGTTAAGTCTCTTGTTGAATCAAAACTAACCCTTGCAGATGCATCACCTGAACTGTTGCAGAAAGTAGCAAAAGAATCCGCAGATAAATCGCTAATAATCAATGCAGAAGACCTAGCTGGACTTTCAAACCCACTTAAGCTTGTTGAATTATGCAACGTCAAAGGTGGACCTGCACCTTTAGAAGTCAAACGGGCATTAGCAGCAAGGGAAAAACAGCTACTTACAACCAAATCTAATATATCTAAGGCAGACAAGGAACTTGAAGAGTCCGAAAATAAGCTGGACTCAATAATCCAACAATATCTTCCTGTACCCGAACATGAAAACGGAAGATTTAAAAATTCAACTTGATAGGTAGAATAGGGCTTTGGTCCAACAACTTAAATCCACGGAGAACAAGAAAGCGGCTCTGGTTTTAGAAGACGGCACCATTTTTCTCGGTAAAGGGTTCGGAGCAACTAGAAAACATTCTGGTGAAGTAGTTTTTTCAACTTCAATGGTCGGCTACCCAGAAGCACTAACTGACCCCTCATATAGAGGCCAGATTTTATCTTTAACTTATCCACTAATTGGTAATTATGGAGTTCCACCAAACGATTTAGACCTTGGAATCCCGATATATTTTGAATCCGACCGCATTCAACCTTCAGGACTTATCATTCAAGAATTATGCAAGAATCCTTTTCACTGGGCATCTGCTCGTACTTTAGATCAATGGTTAACCGACGAGAATATACCTGGAATATACGGCATTGATACAAGAAGACTTACTAAGAAATTACGCTCACACGGTGTTATGCTAGGTATCTTGCAGGTTTTTGCAGAAGGAGAAGACCCATCAATTGATAGTTTGCTAGAAGAGGCTAAATCAATTCCTGATCCGAACTTAACTGACTTAGTCAAAGATGTCTCGGTAAAAGAACCAGTACACTACAAAGTAGATGGTACTCGTACGGTCGTGCTTATTGACTGTGGAGTTAAAAACAATATTCTGCGAAACCTCCTCAGACGCAACATAAACGTTATTCGCGTTCCTTACAATTATTCAGCTAAAGAAATAATGGATTATCGTCCTGACGGTGTCTTTTTAAGTAACGGTCCCGGAGACCCTAAGAAATGTTCTGATACAATCTCTACAGTTAGAGAATTAGTTGATAAGGTTCCAATAATGGGTATTTGCTTGGGCGCTCAAATACTTACATTAGCTTTAGGCGGAGACACTTATAAGCTAAAATATGGTCACCGCAGCCAAAATCAGCCTGCTCTTGACTTGAAAACTAACCGATGCTATATTACAACGCAGAACCATGGCTATGCAATACAGACAAATTGCTTAGGCAAGACTCCTTTAGAATGCTGGTTCATTAACGCTAACGACAACACAGTAGAAGGCGTGAAACACAAAACTAACCCTATATTTGCTGTACAATGGCACCCTGAAGCGTCACCAGGACCTTATGATACAGAGTTTCTTTTCGATGAATTTAGGAAAAACATGGAAGGCTAAACATTATGCCAAAAATTGAATCTATAAAAAAAGTATTGGTCTTAGGAAGCGGAGCTATAAAAATTGGTGAAGCCGGCGAATTTGACTACTCAGGCGCACAAGCAATAAAAGCACTCAAAGAAGAAGGCATAGAAGTTGTTCTAATTAACCCAAACGTTGCAACAATACAGACTGATGAAAAATTTGTCGGTGACAAAGCTTACTTTTTGCCTATAACACCTGAATTTGCTGAGAAGGTCATTGAAAAAGAGAGACCGGACGGAATCTTGCTAGGTTTTGGCGGCCAAACGGCCTTGAACTGTGGGACCGAATTGGCAGAGAAAGGTATACTAGATAAATATAATGTGAAAGTTTTAGGCACAAGTGTTGAAGCAATCGAAAAAGCTGATAACAGAGACCTCTTCAGAAAGACCATGATTGAAGCAGGCATACCAATTCCTAAAAGTAAAAAAGCAAACTCCATCGAAGAAGCTATCCAAGCCGCAAATGAAATCGGTTATCCAGTAATGGTTAGAGTTGCTTATACATTAGGCGGACAGGGAACTGGTGCAGCATTTAATGAAGAAGAACTGAAACGGGTTGCCTCAATCGGGCTTGTTCATAGCAGAATTTCCCAAGTATTAATTGAACAATATGTAGGAAAATGGAAAGAAATAGAATACGAAGTTCTTAGAGACTTAGACGATAACTGCATGATCGTTTGTAGTATGGAAAACTTTGATCCTATGGGCATTCACACAGGAGATAGCATAGTAGTTGCGCCATCTCAAACCGTTAGTAATGACGACTTTCAGAAACTGAAAGCCACAAGTTTTGCAGTCTTAAAAGCTCTAGGATTAGTCGGTGAATGCAATATTCAATACGCAGTTCATCCTATAACCGGCGAATTTAAAGTAATTGAAGTTAACTCGCGGTTATCAAGAAGCTCAGCTTTAGCATCAAAAGCAACTGGTTACCCAATAGCTTATGTTACAGCAAAAATTGCCTTAGGATACAGACTGCCTGAAATAGTAAATAAGACTACTAAAAAACCTGCGGGCTCTCTAGAACCTGAAGTTGACTATATTGTTCTTAAAATGCCCCGTTGGGATTTTCAAAAGTTCAGAAATCTCAACCGCAAACTTGGTACTCAGATGAAATCAGTTGGCGAAGTTATGTCTATTGCCAAGACTTTCGAAGAAGCTCTGCAAAAGGCTGTTCGCATGGTCGGCAGTAGTAGAGAACTAACTGATCCAGTGAATGAGCCAGATTTAGCTGTGATAAAAAAAGAGTTAGCTAACCCTACAGATGAACGCCTGTTTTACATTGTTGAAGCTATTAGAAGAGGTATATCGACAGAAGAAATTAACAAGTTAACCGGAATTGTTCCTTTATTTTTGGATGCAATAAAAAGAATAGTGGAATTTGAAAATGAACTGCAAGCTTTAGGATTAACTCAGGAAAGCCTCAAGAAAGCTAAATCACTTGGATTCTCTGATAAGCGAATAGGTAAAATCTTTGGAAGAAATGAAGCTACCATAAGAGAACTCCGCCAAATTTTCAACATAACTCCAGCCATAAAACAAATCCAAACCGCAAAGCGATGGTCAGAAAAAGCAAACTATCTTTACTGTACCTACAATAGCAACACTACTGACGATATATATTTTGATGAACCAAACAAAACTATTGTTCTCGGTTCAGGTTGTTACCGCATAGGTTCAAGTGTTGAATTCGACTGGTGCTGCGTTAACACTACTTGGTCCTTAAAAGAAAAAGGCATCAATGAAGTAGTAATGATTAACTGCAACCCTGAAACTGTTTCCACAGACTTTGACGTTTTAGATAAACTCTACTTTGAAGAAATCACATTAGAAAGAGTGCTAGATATCGTATCGAGAGAAAAATACCCTAGTGTTGTGGTAAGCGTAGGCGGTCAAATACCGAATAATCTTGCACTAAAACTTGATCAGAATGGCGTAAAAATCTTAGGAACCACTGCTAGAAATATTGACAGAGCTGAAGACCGCTCAAAGTTTAGTGATCTGCTTGATAGTCTAGAAATTGAGCAACCAAAATGGAGCAAACTTGAAAGTGTCGAAAGATCAAAACTGTTTGCCAACCGAATTGGCTATCCCGTACTCATAAGACCTTCTTATGTTCTATCAGGGTCTGCCATGAGCGTTGCATACGATGAATCACAACTCGAAGACTACTTAAGAAAAGCAACAGACGTATCCGAAGACCATCCAGTAGTCATATCAAAGTTTATGTTAAATGCACGAGAAGTAGAAGTAGATGGGGTTTGCGACGGTAATAACATTTTCGTAGGCGCAATAATTGAACACGTCGAAAATGCAGGTGTACACTCTGGCGATGCTACAATGTCTCTTCCCGCTATGACTCTAGACGAAATCACCAAAGAAAAAATTAGACGAATAACTAGGCAAATCGCCCGCGATTTATGCATTAAAGGGCCCTTCAACATTCAATACTTAGTTAAAAACAGAGACGTTTACGTTATAGAATGCAACCTTAGAGCCTCACGAAGTATGCCCTTTGTTTCTAAAGCAATCGGCCAGAACTTGATGGAGCTTGCCGCCTGTGCAATGCTAGGTGAAACAATCGAAGATGGCGAAGGCGTTACTGATAGATTCGGTGTTAAATATCCACAATTCTCATTTATGAGACTAGAAGGTGCAGACCCAATAACTGGTGTTGAAATGGTTTCAACAGGAGAAGTCGCATGCTTTGGCCGCAGTTTTGAAGAAGCATTACTTAAAGCAATGATTGCAGGCGGAACAAAAATTCCAAAGAATGGCGATTCAATATTGATAAGTGTTGGCGGCGAAAAAGAGAAAGCGGTTGAAATTGCCCGAAAAATCATGAACAATGGCTATAGAATACTTGCAACTGGACATACTGCAGAAACGCTAATTGCAAACGGAATAGAATGCGAAAAAGTTTACAAAATAAGTGAAGGGAAAACCCCTAATGCTCTTGACCTGATAATTGAGCGAAAAATAAATTTTGTATTCAACATTCCGCATCCTAACCGTATAGTAACGCAGGCTATTACAGACGGTTATTTAATACGACGTAAAGCTGTAGAATTTGGTGTACCAGTATTCACGAATTTGGAGCTGGTCGATAGCTTAGCTAACGCGTTGCGAAACCATATCGATTTCCAGATAAGCTAACTACAGCAAACTCAAAAATAACTAAATCGCATCAACTCATTTTTCTTTATGTTTTTCTTGAAATATTCCATTGTCAATAGGAAATTTGAGCGTAAAGTATAAGAGCTATAATCAAAAGTTTACTGGAGGGTCACTATTCAAAAATACTTCCGCCAAAATAAATACACGTATAGAATAGCTATTTTGTTTAGACGTATTTATTTTAGCGTTAAAACATGTGTTTTAACTTTAGCTGAACTAACTACACAAATGTTTGATGATTGTGCCCCAAACTACCCGTTTAACCTAAATAATAGCCATTATTTCATAAAATATAATACTGCTAACAGTGAGGAGCCTAAATAATGCCTAAGTTTGAATGGATAAAAAAAGTTTTAGTTCTTGGAAGTGGCGCAATAAAAATTGGTGAAGCAGCCGAATTTGACTATAGCGGTAGTCAATGCCTTAAAGCGCTCAAAGAAGATGGTATAGAAACAGTAATAATAAATCCAAACATTGCTACAATTCAAACTGATCCTCGTTTATCAGGAAAAGTGTATTTACTCCCAGTTACTTCTGAGTATGTTGAAAAAGTCATTCAGAAAGAAAGGCCAGATGGTATACTCTTAGGGTTTGGCGGTCAAACGGCTCTAAACTGTGGACTTGAACTATATAAGACTGGCATCTTGGAAAAGTATAATGTTAAAGTTCTTGGTACTCCAGTTAGTGCTATAGAAGACACAGGAGACCGTCAACGGTTCCGCGAAGCCATGCTTAAAGCCGGGGTTCCTCCTTTACAAAGCAAAGCTGCTACCACTGTAACTGCGGCTTTACAAATTGCTAAAGAAATTGGGTATCCTGTTATTGTTCGCGTTGCATACACACTTGGTGGCAAAGGCTCAGGTGTAGCCCATGATGATGAAGAACTCCGTGAAATAGTAACACGAGGTATAGCTCAAAGTCGAATCAGCCAAGTGCTTGTAGAAGAATACGTAGGACATTGGAAAGAAGTTGAATATGAAGTAATGCGTGATTTCAATGATAACTGTTTAACTGTTTGTAACATGGAAAACTTTGATCCAATGGGTGTTCACACAGGAGATTCTATAGTTGTTGCACCATCACAAACTATGACTAACCGGGAATATCATCGTATCCGTGAAATTTCCATAAAAGCTATACGCGCTTTAGGCATAGTTGGCGAGTGTAATATTCAATGGGCATTACATCCAAAATCAGAAGAATGCCGAGTAATAGAAGTCAATTCCCGTCTATCTAGAAGCTCTGCACTTGCCAGCAAAGTTACTGGCTACCCTTTAGCTTACATAGCAACCAAATTAACTATAGGCTACACTTTACCCGAACTCATAAACAAAGTAACTGAAGTTACGACTGCCTGCTTCGAGCCTGCATTAGATTATATCACAATAAAAATTCCCCGTTGGGACCTTCAAAAATTCAAAAATGCAGACCGCCATGTTGGCCCTCAAATGCGTTCTGTCGGTGAAGTAATGGCTATTGGAAGATGCTTCGAAGAGGCAATACAAAAAGCAGTGCGTATGCTAGATACTGGCAAAGTAGGGTTAGTATGCAACCCTGATGATTCAGAACCTGAACCTATAGATCGCATACGTGATATTCTTTCAAACCCAACTGACGAACGATTATTCAAAATAGTAAAAGCTCTTAAAACGGGTGTAAGTATTGAAGAAATATACCGGTTAAGCGGTGTAGACCCTTTCTTTTTACATAAAATCCAAAATATAATCAGCATGGAAGCCCGGTTACGTTCACTTCACCTTAAAGATAGTGTGGCAAAAGAAGTTGTACGCGAAGCTAAACGTATAGGCTTTTCCGATGAACAAATTTCAATATGCACTAATACTTCAGAGCCAGAAGTTCGCCAATTTCGAAAAACTGCCAACATAGTCCCTGTAATTAAACAAATTGATACGCTAGCTGCTGAATGGCCTGCAAAAACTAACTACCTATACCTGACCTACAGCGGAGATGAAGATGACATTGAAATGAGCAAAAATAAAAGTAAAGTTCTTGTGCTCGGTGCAGGTGTTTTTCGCATAGGTTCAAGTGTTGAATTCGACTGGTGTGGTGTTAACACCATATGGGCGTTAAAAAAATACGGAATACAAGAAGCTATAATGGTAAATTATAACCCAGAGACTGTCTCTACTGATTATGATGTATCTGACAAACTATACTTTGAAGAGTTAACCCCTGAACGTATATTAGATATATATGAAAAGGAAAATCCTCAAGGTCTAATAGCTAGCGTAGGTGGACAAATTCCTAACACGTTAGCTATGAAGCTTGCACATTCAGGTGTAAAACTTTTAGGTACAACAGCTGAAGATATCGACCGTGCCGAAGACCGCTCAAAATTTAGTGAACTGTTAGATGAACTTGATATTCCTCAACCCGCTTGGAGCAGGCTTGCTTCAATTGAAGGAGCCAAATTATTTGCGGAAAAAATCGGTTACCCTGTTATTGTACGTCCAAGCTATGTACTTTCAGGTTCAGCTATGCGCGTAGCCTATGATGAACCCTCGCTAGAAAACTTTCTAAAGCTAGCCGCAAAAGTTGGCCGTGATCATCCAGTTGTAATCTCCAAATTTGTAGAAGGCGCTAAAGAAGTAGAAGCTGACGGTGTTTCCGACGGTGAAACATGTCTTATAGGTGCAATAATGGAGCATGTTGAAAATGCAGGCGTTCACAGTGGAGATGCAACAATGACGATTCCTACTCAGACTCTATCTGCTGATGTAGTTAAGAAAGTAGAAGATGCAACTCAAAAAATTGTCAAAGCTCTGAAAATAAAAGGTCCATATAACATCCAATACCTAGTAAAAGATGAAGAAGTTAACGTTATAGAATGTAACTTGCGTGCTTCCCGTTCGATGCCATTTGTAAGCAAGACCCGTGGCGTAAACTTAATTGAGCTTTCCACACTGGCAATGCTCGATAAAAAATTTAGTTATGCTCTTAAAAGCTGCGAACTGCCCTCCATACGTCATGTAGGTGTAAAGGTGCCTCAATTCAGCTTCATGCGACTAAGCGGATCTGACCCTGTGCTGGGTGTAGAAATGCTTAGCACAGGTGAAGTAGCCTGTCTTGGGGAAAACTTTGCAGACGCATTCTTCAAAGCATTACAATCTGCAGAATTCTGTATGCCTCCTGAAAACGGATCTGTTCTCATAACAGTTGGTGGTGACGAACCGAAAAGACGCGCTGTATCACTAGCTAAAGATTTGGAGTCGATGGGGTTCAAAATATATGCAACCAAGCATACTGCCGAAGTAATGCGTGCTGGCGGAGTAAACAGTGTCGAAACACTTTACAAGGTAAACGAAACCGAAGCAAGACCAAATATACTTGATTATCTGCAAGATCGCAAAATTGATCTTGTCATAAATGTACCAATACCTAATAAGCGAACAAACTTTACCGACGTTTTAACCGATGGCTACGTTATTAGACGTCAAGCAGTAGAATTCAACGTCCCAGTAATCACGAACTTAGAGTTAGCCTCAACTCTTGTAAAGGTCCTAAAGGAGAAAAACCAGAACCAGAGTAGTATTCATTCTTTAAACGAATATATGGATGTGCTTCCTTGGAAATTCTGGTAGCTAAAATCCAAAATTAAACTCTTTTTTCACCTGCAGTGTGTTCATTTTTATTACTTTTTTCTTGTTTTCATCTTTACTAAAAAACCAAAGCGCTATCTACATTACTGTACCATAATTATTTAGTTGATATTACAGTTCTGTTTTCATTTTACTTTAACCAAAATTTATTCGCCTTTTCTTTAAAGAACATATACGTTTCTTAGGTGTATTAGTGGAAAATTACCTTATTTTTTAGTCCTTTTTAAGAGTGTTTTTTACGTGACCATGTATACTTCTGACAAATGTTAAATATTACATATTCTCAAATAGCAAAATAGGAGGTAAAGGAGGAAAAAAGTTGATATTAAAAAAAATAAATGCAAATTTTGTACTTTTGCTTTAGTTTTGATGTTAGTTTTTTCTGTGTTTGTTTTATGTATAGGGTCAGTTGCTGCGCATGATCCACCACAGAACATCAAAACCTTTGCGTATGTTAGTGCTGCACCAAATCCTATTGGCGTAAACCAAAACGTAATTATTTACATGTGGCTTGACAAAGCCCCCCCGACCGCATCAGGAAGTTATGGTGACCGATGGGAAGGCTTTACATTAACAATAACAAAACCTGATGGTTCTGCTGAAACACAAGGGCCCTTCACTTCTGATCCAGTTGGCTTTTCATGGTTAATCTATACCCCATCCGAAGTTGGCGTTTATAATCTAAAGTTCGAGTTCCCTGGACAGGTTCTTGCTGGAAATAACCTTGACCCCTTCGATTTCTTTGGCGGGAGTGAATACATTGGTGACTATTATGAACCTAGCGAAGATGAAGTAAGTTTTACAGTTCAACAAGAACAAGTAGAATCCTACCCTGATTCTGAAATGCCAACTGGTGCATGGACACGACCAATCAACCCTGAAAACCGTAATTGGTGGGCTTTCTCAGGAAACTGGCTTGCTACGCCTGAAAATCACCATGCTAAATACACCGAAGGTCCAAAAACCGCTCACATACTATGGGCAAAACCATTAACATTTGGCGGACTAGTTGGCGGCGAATTAGCAGATAGTTCATACCATGATGGAGATGCATATGAAGGAAAATGGTTCCCCCCAGTAATTATAAACGGTGTACTATATTACAACAAATACCCATCTAACTTTAACATCCCTGGATATTACGCTGTAGACTTACGAACTGGCAAAGAAATTTACTACAACAATAACACCCTCATAACCATAGGTCAGCTATACGACTATAATAGTATGAACCAACACGGTACCTTTGCCTACCTATGGAGTATTACAAGTGGCGGATTTTTTGGCAGTGGCCCTGCAACCTGGGAATGTTATGATGCTTTCTCTGGAGATTATTGGTACACTATAACCGATGGACCCTCCGCGCCATTTGCTTTCACCTCAACACCTCAGATGGTATATGGCAATGATGGAAGTATACTAATCCAGTCAATTGACCCGATAAATCACCGTTTACTTGTATGGAACTCTTCTGCAATAGTTGACTTATACGGCGGTTTAACAGGCTCCAACTATTGGCAATGGCGACCCTATGGTAAAACTGTAAGCGGAGCAGATGCTTACTCAGTTAACGTATCAATACCTGCAGATGTAAATGGAAGTATTAGCTTCGTTTTTGATGACATGCTAATAGTTTCAGACGGCTTAGGAATGGGTGGCGGTGGCTTTACTTTCATAGAAACTGAACACTTTACTGTATGGGCTTTGAGCTTAAAATCTGGTGAAGAAGGAAAATTACTGTGGAAACAAACCTACACAACAATACCTGATCAAACTAGTGGTGTGACTCTAAACATGGGTCCTGCAAGCATAGAAGACGGAGTTTTTACTATCCGATCCTCACAAACCATGGAGTGGTGGGGCTTTAGTCTTGCAGATGGCAGCTATATGTGGGGACCAACTGAACCACAAGTAGCTTGGGATAGCCTTGTAGGTACTCAAGGATACATCGCATATGGCAATCTATATGCAGGAGGCTACGGCGGAGTACTCTACTGTTATGACATTACAAATGGGAACCTCAAATGGACCTATAGACTAGCTGATGATTACTACATGGAAGCGAAATGGGGTGGCAACTACAACATAGGCAACATGCTCATTGCAGACGGCAAAATTTACATCTTCTCAGGCGAACACTCTCCTGACGATCCTAAAGAACGCGGATCACTAATTCGCTGCGTTGATGCATATTCTGGAGATGAAATTTGGACTTTTCCCTTCTATGATCCTAACTGGGCAGTTAACCCTGCAATAGCAGACGGCATATTAGTACATTTTAACGCATATGACAACAGAATTTACGCCTTCGGAAAAGGCGAAAGCGCTACCACTATTGAGGCCCCAATGACTGCAGTACAAGCAGGAACACACGTGATACTATCAGGCACAGTAACTGATCAATCAACTGGTTCTAAAGGTACACCAGCAATATCCGATGAAGATATGAGCGCTTGGATGAAATATCTTTACCTACAGCAACCTATACCAACAAACGCTAAAGGGGTCGCAGTAAAACTAACAGCTATCAATGAAAACGGTGACAGTGAAAATATAGGTACAGTAACAAGCGATACATTTGGACAATTTAGCACAATGTGGGCACCATCAGCTGAAGGCCAATATACAATTATTGCCACATTCGAAGGTTCAGACGCTTACTATGGTTCATCTGCACAAACAACACTCGGTGTAATTGCAACTTCAAATTCACAACAGTCGACCTCAACTTTAGATATCTCAACCTTGCAGACAAGCGTGTATGTGTTAATTATAATAGTCATAATAGCCGTTATCGTCTTGGCCCTAATTGTAACCAGAAAACGCAAATAATCTTCTCTTTTTTTATTTCTTTTTTAATATTTCTAAAACATATGATTAGTTCTAACTAGTTTGCCTAAAAACTTATAAAAAATTTATTAAGCTTATTTTTGCTGCCTGCTGCTTAATATTGTCGGTTTGGGCTAACAAGTGTAAGCTGATTTAGCAAAACCTATTAATAAATCAAACAACCTTCCACTTAGCCATCGATTATTGGAGGAACATGTTTCATCCCCAATAGAAATTCTCGCACATTAGAAGAAATCAACGCGAAAATCCGAAAAGGCGATGCTCAGGTTTTAACTGCTATAGAAATGAAAAAATTAGTTGAAAGTAGCGGTGTAGAAGTGGCTTTTAAAGAAGTCGATGTAGTTACAACCGGCACTTTTGGCGCTATGTGCAGTTCAGGTGCTATTATCAATTTAGGACATTCTGACCCTCCAATAAAAATCGACAAAGCTTGGATTAACAAAGTTCCTATCGCACATCCAGGTGCAGCAGTTGATTTATACATAGGTGCAACAGCTGTTTCTGAAACACAACCTGACTATGGCGGTGGCCACATTATTGAGGATCTTATAAACGGTAAAGAAGTTGAGTTAACTGCTATAGCACATGGAACTGACTGTTACCCAAGAACACAGGTAAAGACACGATTAAATAAAGACGACTTGAACCAATTTCACCTGTTGAATTTCCGCAATTGCTATCAACGTTATAACTGCGCAACTAACAGTAGAGATGAAACCATTTATACTTATATGGGTAAACTTTTGCCACGAATGCGTAATGCCACATATTCAGGAGCAGGCGAGCTTAACCCGCTCATGAACGACCCTGATTATGAAACAATCGGAATGGGAACCCGCATATTCCTAGGTGGAACCCAAGGTTACGTAATTGGTGAAGGTACCCAACATGACCCCCAAAATCAGTTTGGTACCATTATGGTGCGAGGAAACGCCAAAAACATGTCTTCTGAATTTCTACGCGGTGCCTCATTCACACGCTATGGCACTAGCATGTATATTGGTATAGGAATCCCAATTCCTATTTTAAATGAAGGCTTAGTGAAAAAAACAGCCATTCGTGATGAAGAGATATTTACAAACGTAGTCGATTATGGAGTCCCACGTAGGGATAGACCAAAACTTGCCAAAGTTAACTACAAAGACCTCAAATCGGGAAGTATAACTGTAAATGGTAAAAAAATCAAGGTAAGCTCACTTTCTAGCCTAAATACCGCAAAGAAAATTGCTGTTACTTTGAAAAAGTGGATTGGTGATGGCGAATTCTTATTAACCGCCCCAGTAGAGCGCTTACCTCTTACTAGCGTAGTTAATCCTATGAAGCAAACTGAAACTACGCCATTTGTAGTTAACGTTATGCAAAAAGCAATTACTTGCACCGAAGATGAAGATGTGCGTGCAATAGCTGAACGTATCGTAACAAAATCTGTCAACCACATAATAGTGGTAGACAACACAGGCAAGCTTACTGGAATCGTGACCTCTTGGGACGTTACACGTGCTATGGCACAGGGCAAAAAGTCATTAACTGACATTATGACTCGCAATGTGGTAACTACCAAACCTGATGCGCCATTAGAAATGGCTTCAAAAGCCATGGCAGATCATAATATATCTGCTTTACCTGTAATTAACGATGAGAAAAAAGTCCTCGGTATAGTTACTTCAGAAGACGTTTCAAAACTGTTAGGACGGTAAAAATGTATGGTGCGTGTTCTACTTAAATTCATAGACAGGATGGTCGAAGATCCAATTATAGCTAATATAATTCTTGAACTCAAATTCCCGATTAATATAATTACCGCTCATATTGATTCAAAAGGCGGAGAAGTCTTAGCTGAAGTACCTCAAGACATTCTAGACCAAGTTGTCAAAGCTTTTCGCAGTAAAGGCGTTGTTGTCACAGTACCTAAACTTATAGAGGTTGACTTAGACAAATGTATTAGCTGTGGTTCTTGTATCACTCTTTGTCCTGTAGAAGCTATCACGTTTGCAGAAGACTCTTCAGTAGTTTTTAACAAAGAAAAATGTGTAGGCAGTACATGCAGCGCCTGTGTAAATGCTTGCCCCGTTAGAGCCATAAAATCTGTTAAACAAAGTAACAATGAAATAAACAATCGCAACCACTAATGATAGGAACATGAAATGAGCAAACTTTTCAGGGAACCTTTCCTCTACAAAGACTCTCAATGCACCCTGATTTCTGATAGTCCCACTGGAATTGAAACCGCAAAAAAATCAATAATGCATAATCGCCAGTTACTTGAAAACTACATTGCTCTGAATCAAAAATTTGCTTGGACTCTATCTCCAATTCTAATTACTGATGGTCCTTTAGTAGTAAAGTTAATGGCTCAAGCTGCTATAGCGGCAAACGTTGGTCCTATGGCTGCCGTTGCAGGCGTTTTAGCCGATATAGCCGTATCCGACATGATTGCCTCCGGATGCAAAGTGGCAGTAGTAGAAGATGGCGGTGAAATTTCTGCTACCTCAAACGTATCCATTGACGTTGCAGTTGCAGCCGGAGATGAACCTATGTCAAAGCAGTTTGGCTTCAGATTAACCAATTTCCCAATAGGTGTCGCAACCAGCTCCGGCCGTTTTAGCCACGCAATAAGTTTTGGTGACGCAGAAGCAGTAACCGTTTTTTGTAAAACTGCAGGATTAGCAGATGCAGCTGCAACCTCAATAGGGAATATGATCAAAGGGCCAGATGTCAATTTAGCCATCCAAAAAGGCATAAACGCTGGAAAAGACATACAAGGTGTCGAAGGCATACTAATTCTCTACAAAGGTTGCTTTGGAACCTGGGGAAAAATTCCGCAAATAATCAAAATTGATTCATCAACTTAATAATCTCATCAATACAAACTGTACAACAAAACCTATTATTGCACAATAAATTGCAATTCTTGATTGATTACATTACTATTTCACTTTATTTTTCTTTTATCTATCTACCTTGCTGTTAGTTTTCTAATAAATTAAAATTAACCCTAAATTGTAGCTACCGCAAACAAGTTATACAGGGTTCAATATTCTAGTGGCGGCAGGTTGGTATATATCACCGAAGAACTCTTTGCATCCTTAGGGCTTTGGTTTGTACGCGCCCTTGTATCAAGCTTGATTTGCCTTTTAATTGGTCTAATTGGAATCAAAGCTTTGACCTTAATGACCACTAAAATCAAAGAGTTCGAGGTTATAAAAGGAAATGCAATAGCAAGTAGTCTTTTCGTAGGCGGCTTTTTAGTATATGCTGGATTAGTTGTTTACGGTTCAATGGTTAATCCTTTCTTTTTGTCCCAGTCCGTCATGATAGGCGCTTACTTTAATATGCAAAGACTACTTGTGGTAGTTCTAAGCTTTTTTGTAAGCCTGATAGTTGGTTGGCTATTTTACTTTGTCTTCGCTAAGGTTTCACCTTTTGGCATAGACATCGATGATATAAATCAGAATCCAACTGCTGTAGGTATATTCCTATTTTGCTACGAAGTGTTCTTGGGTCTGCTTGTATTTGCCAGCTTAACTTTACCTATCGGTTAACTAATTAAGAGGATATACTAATGGCTAGACTAAGTTGCTTATGCCTGATTATTCTTATGCTCTGCACAATAGCTTTTACTATACATAGTGCGCAGGCAATTCCCAGTTCAGATTTCACCGAAAAAAATGGCTTTTGGTTTGATGATTGGGGAATTAATAGAAACTATTATGCCGGACGTGATGGGTATCTACCTAACTTAGCCTATGAAACACTTGATGAAAATAAAGAATTAGCCTTTCTATTAGGTGAATCCTTCAAAGAACGTTACACTGGAAAAACTGAAAGGGCAGTTGCAATTTTAAAATATGTCCAAAGATGGACTGATTACGGATATGATGAAGACAGCGTCATTATGGGCGGTATAACCCAGGATGAATGGGCATGGAACGCAGATGAAATGATGCGTGCATTTAACGAAACCACTGGTGTTAAAGCAGTAGGTGACTGTGAAGATTTAGCCTTTTTATGTGCAACAATATACAAAGGTGCAGGGTTTGATGTAGCAATTATAGATGCTCCAGGTCATGTTGCTTTATTGATTTGGCTACCTGATTTTTCAAATGCCGACAACTACTGGGACATACCTGGCGATGATAGAGGCGCAGGTTGGATCTGGGTAGAGGCTACAGGTAGCACAAATCCTCTTGGTTGGACCCCACCTGACTACGATAATGGCGACTGGAGAGCATATCCAGTAGGTGAAATAGAACCCATTGCTGAATCACCACAGCCGTTTTTCTCCTCTGACCTAATTATTATTACAATAATTGTAATTGCAATTCTTGCATTATCAACTATAGCCACTAAGGCGAGTCGAGCAAAATCAAAAAAGGCAGACTTCACCTATCTACCCCCGCCGCCCCACCTGAATATTAACAAAAAGTACCTTCGCTTTAACTTAACCTGCAATCTCTCTTAAAGATGCTTATAAAAATCGGCCGAAAAGCTTTTATTTTATGAGCAATGTCTGAATTGACAGATTCGAGGCTAAGTTGATGGACACAGTAGTCTGCAAACAAAACGGACTTCTACATTTCTATAGCTTCGAGTACAGCTTTTATTATTATTTTTACTAAGCCCAGGACTAA
>CAYSWL010000011.1:0-31126 GCA_964434745.1 uncultured Candidatus Bathyarchaeia archaeon
TACACCCTATCCTACACTCTTTCCCTACACGACGCTCTTCCGATCTTCAAACTGAATTAGTAAGACCTGTTTTTGCCCAGACACTGTTTCCTTTGAATATTAGAGGTATTAAAGAGATTTTTCCAGGATTTTCTACAGGGGACTTTGCTGTTGTGCATGGTTCAGCATCTGTTGGGTTTTTAGTTTCGCTTCTTTGCATTAGAGCTCAGTTGCCTGTGTATCTTGGTGGCTTAGCTACTAATGTGATTTTTGTGGATGGTGGAAACAGCTTTAGACTTTATCGAACTGCTAAACTTGCACAAATTCATCATCTTGACCCACGTGAGGCATTGAAGCGAATTTACATTTCTCGCGCATTTACGGCTTATCAAATTGCTTCACTAATAACAAGACAACTTAAGCAGGTTACGCGAAAGCTATGTGCTAAATTTGTCGTAATTTCAGATATTGCACGTATGTTTCTTGATAAGGACATACAGGAAGAAGAAGCTTGTATGATTTACCGCCAGATTACATCTTACTTGTCAAACTTCGCCAAAGAGAATCAGTTGGTGCTTATAGTCACCTGCCCGCCTCATTTAGATATACCACGGTATAAGTTTCTAGAGTCATTAACATGTGAAAGTGCAAATGTAGTGATAGCTTTAAGGCAGAATAGGTATCGACGAGAGTTTGTTCTTGAGAAACACCAGCGATTTCCTTTAGGCACTGCCGAGCTACCTTGTGATCATCGGACATTATCAGATTTTATGGCGGCATAAACTGTGGGTAGAACTGTAGAGTCATATCGCATAGCACTGGAAGACGAGATTAGAAGATGGAACGGATTTGCAAAGGCTCTTCGCAGTGACGATAAAGCTGCATTTGATGCATTAATTGATGCATGTCGCAGTTATGCGTCTGCAGGAAGCAATGCTACTCAACCCATATTATTTGAGCCTATGCTTATGTCCATTGCCTTATTTCAGCAGAAAAAAATTCAACACTTAGAGAAGGAACTTGATGCAGTCAAACAGAAAGTTAAAGCTATCAACCCATAATCCGGTAAAAGGTTGGATACTTGACGTTTACCCGGCAGGTTTTGGTGAAGTCGCAGTATGGATAATTGCTGAAAATGGTACGCGAATTAGGCTAACTGATCGTTTGGAGCCAAAAATTTACATAACAGGCAAATTACAGGATTTAAAAATACTTCAAGATAAGTTAGCCTGTAGTCTTACTGTTGCTGCGGCTGTGTTCACATATAAGTATGCTAATCCAACAGATGATGAGAAAACCAGAGTTCTTGAAGTCACACTTAGGGACTGCAGAAAATCGGCATCTGTTACTAAAGAGATTTTGCGTATGGGCGGCTACCAACGTTACGAGGTGCATAATGTAGATTTGAATGGTGACCGTCAGTATCTGTTTAGTCACAACATATTTCCTTTAGCGTTCTGTGAAATTTACCGCGACTCTATGGGTCTTAACTATAGGCTGTGGGATTCTGTTGAAAGTGTTAACTATAGTCTGCCGCCATTGCGAATTATGGAGTTGGATGTAGAGATAGCTAAAAAAGGTAAAGTAATTAACTCCGAAGATCATATCGGCAAGATAACGCTAACGCAAGCAGGAAACCAACAGATTATCTTTGAAACCAGAGAAAATGACATGTTGTTGCAGGTCGTTAAAGTTGTCAAAAGTCTAGATCCAGATTTTGTTGTAACTAAAGGTGGGGATGCTTATTTGCTCGCGTATTTGATTCATCGAGCAATTGCCAATGGTGTTTTAGACAAGTTCATTTTAAGTAGAGATAATATCAGCTTTATACCTAAATTGCAGCAAGGAAAAACCTTCGCTTCGTATGGACGTACTTTTTACAAGGCAGCTACGATTAGGCTCTTTGGGAGAATTCACATTGATGCAGCTAATACGTTTGTTATGAAAGACGTCGGATTTGATGGGTTGTTTGAGATTGCGCGTACATGTCGCATGCCTTTGCACACTGCTGCTAGAGCGTCAATAGGAACGAGTATGGCGTCGCTTCAGTTCTATCAAGCTATAAAAGATGATGTACTTATCCCGCGCAACAAAAGCATTCCGGAATCCTTTAAGTCTGCCTATGAGTTGTTGGTTGGAGACCGTGGCGGGTTTGTTTATGAACCTATAGTTGGTTTGCATGATAGCGTAGGCGAAGTAGATTTTTCTTCGATGTACCCTAGCCTGATGGTGAACAATAACATATCTGTTGAAACAGTCTTATGCAGCTGTTGTCCGGATTCTAAGCGGCGTATACCTGAGCTCAACTATAACATTTGTGAAAAACGTTATGGGATAGTGCCTAAAACATTGCGACTAATACTTGCTAAACGTTTACTATACAAACAGCTCAAAGATCATACTAAGAATCCAATGAAAAAGGAGTCTTATGACAGACGTCAAGCTGCTTTGAAGTGGATACTGGTAACGTGTTTTGGGTATATGGGGTATAGGAACTCGAAATTTGGCACCATAGACGGGCATATTGGAGTATGTGCTTATGGCAGGGAGGCTTTGCTTAAGGCAGCACATATAGCTGAGTCAAGGAGATTTGTGGTACTGCATGGCATAGTTGATTCGCTATGGCTAAAAAAACCAGGAGCGTCTATACAAGAGTATAAAGATTTGTGTAGGGTGATAAGTCGCGAAGTTGGGGTTCAGCTAAATTTTGAAGGACGCTACAAATGGATTGTCTTTTTACCATCTAAGATACACCCAAATATTGGTGTTCTCAACAGGTATTATGGTGTAATGGAAAATGGCAAAATTAAAGTCCGAGGCATAGAAGTCCGTAAACGTGACACCCCAAAATGGATACATGATAGCCAAATTCACATGTTAGAAAAGCTTGCTGAGGCAAATACGGTTCCAGAATTCTATATCAAAATTCCTGAAGCTTTACAAGTCATTAAGGGTGCGCGACAACAGTTATTAGATGGAAAAGTACCCGTCTGGGATTTAATGGTAACCAAGCACCTATCTAAGGACCCTAAACAGTACAAGCAACAAGTTAGCCAACTAATTGCGGCGCAACAAGCGCTTAAAGAAGGAGCCCAAATCCACGCTGGAGAAAATGTTCGTTATCTCTACACGCATTCTGTTCACAAAAAACCTATCCATCGAGTTAAAGCCGAGCAACTTTTAGATAGAACTACAAATATTGACATACAAAAATATCTGCAACTACTTTATGCCTCAGCTGCAAATTTACTTAGCTTTGCGGGATATACAGAAAAAGCAGTGCAGGAAGCTCTAATAGGTAAAAATAAGAGCCTCACATATTACTAAATCGGATATTATCTGTAGATATAATAGTGCCTTTGCCATCATTTCGTTTTCTCTACACAAATATCACGATAGATGATTGCTAACGTTGCAGCTATAATACACATTATTGCAGCAGGAATGAATGCGTATAGGAAGCTTAGTCCGGCATCTTGAACTTGGCCTGCGAGAATAGGCCCCACAATGCCACCAATACCATAGGAAGTAAATAGGAATCCATAATTTAGGCCAAGGTTTTCTGCTCCAAATGAATCTGCGCATGCACATGGGAATAATGCAAAGTTTCCTCCGAAGTTAAAGCCAATCAATGCAGCAACTACATAGAATAGATATGGGTTTGATGTTGTGTAAAAGAATGCTGCCATCATGAATGCTTGAAATGCAAACATAGCAATTAGGGCTTTTCGACGGCCAATTCTATCTGAAACTTGGCCCCAAATAATTCGACCTGCACCATTAAAGATTGGCAAGCAAACTGCTGCACCTATCACGGCAAAATCAATTGCCGCTTGCGCACTAAAACCATAACTGATAAAGCCGTCAGTTGGACTTTTTGCAAAGTTTTGGACATTACCAATAACCATTAATCCTGCAAGTGCACCTATGAGAAACATCATCCATAACAAATAGAAGTTTTTGGTTTTTAGCATCGCAGTTGGTTTTAAGCATATTCCAGATGGTGCCCCAGTTGAAGTTTTCGGTGGATTCCAGCCTGCTGGTTTCCAGCCTGTAGGAGGATTTTTCATTGTAAGGGAGCCTAAAATCACAAGTACTAAAAATGCAACGCCATAAATTAAGAATGCAGAATCCACGTTTGCAACAGTATAAGCAAACTCACTATTACTTTGTAAATTAATTAAACCTGAAAATCCAAGGACGCTAGGTGGATTAGCCAAAAGAATCCATATAAACGCGCCAAACCCGAAGCCAGCAACAGCAAGCCCGCTAACCAAACCTTTCTTGTCAGGGAACCATTTTACACCGGTTGCAATGGGCACAACATATGCCAATCCAATTCCGGCCCCAGCCATAACGCCGATAAAAAATAGTTTGCCGATAAAACTTGCACCGACAAGACCTGCAAGTATGTATCCCAAACCAAGTAATATACCACCGATCAAGGCAACTTTCCGTGGTCCATGGTTAATTTGTAACCGACCACCGATTATTGTGAATATTGCAAACACTAGAAGGCCTACACTAAAGATAGCCTGAGTTTCAGTACTTGTAAAGCTAAACTCGCTAGGCGCGATAGCTGAACCTTGTAGGGGAGTTGTGAATGCAGACCAAGCATAAATTGCACCTAGAGCTAGCTGCATTAAAATACCGCCGATAACAACAACCCATCGATTAATTATTTTAGATTCATTATTATTTTTATTAGATGATAATGATTCCATTTTGCAGCCACTCTCTTTCTAACTAAACAGCATTAAAGCTTTTCGCATAAACCCCCTACGAGTTAAGAATTAAAAACAAAAACACATAACAAAATATCAATAAAATACAACTATAGGCACATATTTTGGAATATGAACTTTGAAAGTAAAGAACTATTGATAAATTGTCGATAACATTAAACTAATTTAAGCACTCGATAGTCGAATGAAGTAAAGGACCAAAAAGTTTTGAATATGTTGGATGCTAAATTATTTCAAAATGTGATTTACAAATAGCATACATAAAGTTAATTCGATAAAATGACACTGTGAATTCATTACTACACCACATAATTTTATTATAGGTCAAACATGCTACAGATTGAAAAAAACAACATACAAAAATGCATAATATAACTATGATGTAGAAGGAAATAGGAACTATTTATTAGCATATATGAAAATGCATAACCAGACAAATTTTTTATTGCGCAGACATTCTAATTGGCAATTATTAAGAGACTAGGACACTAAACGAAATGTAGCACTTGACATTAATAAAATGGCAAGTAAAAACGATTATAACCGTATGAAGCAAACTTACAAAGAGTGAAAATTATAAATAGCGTTTATAGACATTAAGTTTTAGGGATTGTTTGAATGCCTGTAACTCAAGTTGGCGTATTCTTAGATAATCGACCAGGATCACTTTCAGAACTTATGGGTCATTTAGAGAAGGCTAAACTTCGAATTTTTGCACTTTCAATTGCTGAAGCTGGCGAATTCGGCGTTGTGCGCATAATTACAGAGAATCCAGCTAGAGCCGCACAGTTGCTTGAAGATGCCGAGTTTAATTTGGCTAAGGCAAAAAAGAATACTGAAGTTACCGCCATACTCATTACCAAAGAGAACCCGATAAGCAAAATTACGAAAATTATAGGTGAACATTCACTTAATATTGAATATGCCTATTCATCTGCAGTACACTATGAGGACAAGTTTGTGCTAATTTTACGTCTTAGTGAACCCGAAAAGGCTGAGAAGACTCTTAACGATAATAAAATTACTACACTCACCTTAGAAGATATTAAAAAACACTTCCAATAAAGCAATAACAAAAAAATCATTTTATATTTCACATTTTCTTTTCAAATATTCAAAATCTGTCTTAACCTAGTTAAGATGTAGCTTGCAGCCTGTAACCACATGTCTATTTATCGCGGCCTTAATGCTCAATATGGTAAGGCATTAACCAACCTGAGAATTCGATTTTGCAAGGAGACCATATAGTGTTGGTAGAAAATTACAAAAAAATCATTTTATTTGCATTAGTTATCGGTCTATTTTTCACAATTATGGCGAGGGTTGACTTTGTAGTACATGCCATGCTCTATAATCATGGATTAGAGTTTTCATATGATTGGGCTTACCCATACTGGATAGCATATGATGCTGTATTTGTAGCGTTTTCAGCTATGGCAGCAGTAACATATTGGATTAGCTCGCAAAAAACTGTTCATGACAAGAAAGCTGCCTTTGCACTTGCTATTTCGATTAATTTACTAATGCTTGGAGGTCTTGAGGATGTTTTATATTTTGTCTGGGAGGGGGGTTTACCAGCGTCAGGGCAAGTGTGGTGGTGGTCACCTTGGATAAATATATTTGGAACCTGGAATAGCATTATGCAACTTTGGATGCTAGCTGCAATGGTAACAGCTTCAGCGCTTGTCTGTAGTTTTTTACTTAAAGATGATAGTCATAATAAATAAAAATATTAAAAATTATTTTTAATAGAGCGAGATGTATCAGGTTTCGACTTCTGAGTAGTCACCTATATGCATTTTGATGCTATTTCGCTTAGCACATTTACTGACCTTAGCATTTTTTCCAATGAGGCTTTCTTCTAGTCTTGATACATTAAGGATAGTAACGTTTTCAAGTATAACGCAATATTCGATATGTGAATCAGTAATTACTGTGTTATCACCTACGCTGGTGAAAGGCCCTATGAAGCTATTTTGTATAACACTGTTTTTGCCAATTATTGCTGGACCTCTGACAGTGCTGTTAATGACTTTGGCAGTAGGATGCACGTTAACTCTGCCTTCTATAACGCTACAGTCAATGGTGCCTTTTACTTGATAGTCAATGTATTCGTCGAGGATTTTGGCATTTGCTGAGAGGATATCGTCTTTTTTACCGGTATCAAGCCACCAGGAGTTAAGAATTTCTGCTTTTACTTTATAGCCAAGGTTAATCATTTCTTGAATAGCATCAGTTATTTCAAGTTCGCCTCGCCAACTAGGCTTAATGTTTTCTATTGCTTTGTGGACTTTGCTAGAAAACAGGTAAGTACCAATTATTGCCAAATTGCCCATAGGAGTTTTTGGTTTTTCAACCAGTCTAATAATATTACCTTCACTGTCTAGTTGGGCTATGCCAAACCGCTGCGGATCTTCTACTGCTTTAAGCACTATTAATGCATCAAGCTTTTCTTTTTCAAACTTTTTAACATATGGCTTGATGCCTTGCCCAGTTACATTATCACCTAGACACATAACAAATGAGGCATCTTTAAGGAAAGGTTTTGCGGTCTTTACTGCATGCGCTAATCCAAGTGGCTCTTGTGGGATATATGTTACTTTAAGATCCCATTCTTGACCATTTTTAACGTAATCTTCTACATAGCTGGCTGTTTCAGGAGCAGTTATTATACCGACCTGGCTAATTTGGGTTTCTTTGATCTGATCAAGAACATATCCTAGCACAGGCTTATTAGCCACTGGTATAAGCTGTTTTGCACAAGTAAATGTCAATGGCCTTAGCCGTGTACCTTTCCCACCACTAAGTACGAGAGCTTTCATCAAGATACCTTAAAGAGTGTATAATATTATGCTGCAGCTTTGACTTTAAAAGGTACCTGTAATTTCCCGTATAATAAAAAACTATAATCAATAAACCAATATACTTAAGAGCAGCACAATCCGCCAATTGTAAAAGTATTTTATCGTCACAATTATGGGATAGTTATTTGACATAAAATTAGGAAGAAAAATAAAAGTGGCTGAAAACGTCAGTAGCATTGAGCTAACTGATGTTTAAGACATAGTTGAATTTGGTTTTAAGGCTAGTAGCATCCGGTCCAGCAATACAAACAGAGATCTTCTTTTTTCAAGTTTGTATTGTTGGGGGCCTCGATGACAGCTTTAACCATCTCTTCAACGGTGACAAAACTAAGTGTTGTGAAGCCAATCGTTTTTCGTATTTCGTCAACCATTGCTCGGTAGGTAGGTGAGGAAGAGTCCATATTTGAAGAGTAAGCAATGTCTTGTTCAGCGTCCGATAAGGTCTTATGAGTAGCTAAATCACTTTTCTTAGTAGTTAAATCATATATGCATGGGTATAGTTGTGGTGGAGACGCAATACGACCATGGATTTCTTTTGGTTCAAATGGCCAAACTTTTTCACGCAGCAAATCTTTTAGTTGAGTGCCCCGGCGGATAGAATCATCTACGAGAACCAAAATATTTCCATGTATCATTTGTGGATTAGGCACCTGCTTATACCTTGCTACAAGTTCACGCTTACGCTGAACTGGAGGAATATAACTTCGACCCCAACCAGGCGTATACTTAACTACAGGACGTCTAAACGGTACAACCAAATTCATTATTCGTGTGAGTTGTTGTTCGAATTCTTCGAATGAAATTTTGCCTTCCTTAAAGTCTGATAGTAAACTAGTAGTTTTTTGTTTTGCAAGTTCTACTTTCCTTTTTGCGTAACCAACTGCGTGAGGAAGACCTGAATCCGCTATACCTAATACTAGGTCAGCTTCGACAGTGTCATTTTCAGCTAAGAATCCGCCACATCTTTCGCGCACCATTTCCGAATTTATTCCATAGTAATCTGATACGGGAAAACCAGAGTATATGTGTAAGAAAGGGCAAAACTTTTTTTTGCCAATAGTGGGAATTCTGCGTGTCAGACCATCGGCGTTAAACGATATTATTTCTCGGTAATCGATGGACTTGTAAACTTTGTATCCTAAGTTGGGAAACCCAGTTGTTTCAGAAGCAACTGCCCAACTGTCGAGCTTAGAGCCAACTACCAAAGGAAAAGTGTCGCCGGCTGCATAAATTGTGTGATCATTTTTTGAAAGTACCAATAATGAGATAGAGCCGTCGATTTTTTCATACATTTTCTTAATACCATCAATTATACTGTCGCCTCGACAAATGAGTTCACCAACAATTTCAGTTTGGTTAACAATACTTGAATCTGATTTTTGCATAGACTTTTTGAAGGTGGACCCGTTAGCAATTAGATCAGCGTAAAGCTCTTTAGAGTTCTTAATTAGACCGACAGTGCATAAAGCAAAATCGCCCATCTTTGTTTCAAATTTGATTGGTTGAGCTTCCTTGGTGTCACTAATAACACCTATACCTAAAGTTCCGTCCAATCTTCCATAATGTTTGTTAAATTTGGATTTGAACTGACTATTACTTATATCGTGAGAAAATACTTTGATATCACCATCAAGTATAGCCAAACCGCCAACTTCAGTGCCAAGATGAGTGTTATAATCGGTTCCGAAAAATAGTTCCCGCGCGCAATTCCCCTTTGACGCTACTCCGAATAATCCACCTAACATTCGCAGAACACCAATAGTGCCTTCATTGATTTTCTCAACCTAAAAGCCTTTCCTTGAAACATACCATTTCTGAAACATAAACAGCATAAAAAACCATAACCTATCTAAATTAAAACTATTTTAACAAGAAAAGTTAACAAAATTGCAGAATTTGTTGTAACATATTGATAAAACGAAATCATAAAAGCGCGTTAAAGGTTGTAGATTGGGTACAATTATGCATTGCAATGCTTTTACAGTATTTGCTATACTGATTTTAAGTTTTGGCTTGCTTTTTTGTGGGACATCTTTTAGCCACGGTCAAATATCACAAAGCGAAGTATCTTTAGAACTTCAGCAGTCAACATGGGATCATTCTACACTGCAAGTTCTTATTGTTACAGAGGAAAATGAGTCTTGGTGGAATCCTGTTTATGCAGATTCAACTTTACGTGCAGTAAATATATGGAATAATGCATTTAGAAATTTTGCATCAAACTATTCTGATTTTGAGTATATATCAAGGCTTAATATGGTGTCTACACTCTCTGATGTAGAAAAACCGGGTTTTGATGTTTATGTTTTCTGGACAACCGAACCACTAGAGGGAGGCGATGAAGCTGTAGGGCTTGCTGTTACTTATTCGGCAGGGGGAATCATACTTAACTGCACTATTACTCTTGATGTCTATAACAATTTGGGAACACATTTAAGCGAGGTAGATATGCAAAATGTGGCTTTACATGAATTTGGACATTCTTTAGGGATAAACCATAGTAACTATACGGGTGATGCAATGTACCCAGCAAGTTTGCTAGGTAGTCCAGCTCGAGCAGTCTCTACCTTAAATGTTTATGGAATAGCAGCTGTTTTTGGCTGGATGGAAAACTCAAATCAGCCAAATCCAAATGAAAACTGGCCAAAAACTACAACGATTATGCTACCACCTAATATTGAGTACACATATTGCAGCATAGCATCAGAAAATATTCCGCCTTACTCAAATCTTGAACCAGTTATAGGACCACTTCGAACAATTTTAGGTGTTATCTTAATGTTTATATCATTAGAATTTTTTATCGTGATTGTAATTGCAGTAACTATTTTGATGGCTGTTTTAATATTTTATAGAAGAAAAAAATAGAATAGATAACTATCCAATCATCTAGTTAGCCACCCATTCTTTTTGAAATCTTTTATTGCTGGAAACAGAACCCAAGGTAGTATTAGTGCAGATATTAGGTTCATTACGGGTTTATATGTCCAATATTTTGCAGTTGGGTCTCTGAATTTATAGTCAAGTCCCGTAACTAGACCAATTATGAGTTGCCCTATGATATAGATGACTGGGTACCAGTAAGAGTGTAGGAATATTGGACCGTAAATGAATATAGAGAAAAGTATTGCCGGCGAGATGAATGCTGACATGAATTCTAGATAGAATAGTAGAGCTATTATCGGATTTTTTCGCCAGAAAAAGGCACTTATAAAAAATGTAGATCGCAAATAACCTTTTTTCCAGCGTGTTTGCTGTCTAAGATACTGTCGAGATTTTTCTGGTACGTCAGTATATACAAGAGCTGTTGGGACATACACTGTTTTCCATTCATGTAAAGTATAAGATGTTAAGCCACGGTCTTCAGCGTCATCATAGCTTGCCATCGATATCATTAGACGGTTTTCGACTGGTGCTAATTGTCCTTTTGCCCAAGGTGTAGCTATAGTGTAGGTTGTCAGATTTCGGTCATCGCCGTATTGAGCTTTATCATTAGCCCAAAAGGTAACAAAGGGAGCTATGGCCTCTCGCCTGTATGCTGCTAGACACCCAGATAAACAAAGGACTGTGCCGAAAGTACTCTCAGTTGCCTTATTGATATTAAAAGAATAATCATACCATACGTCTTGGCATTTAGTCAGTAAGTTTTTGCCAGCGTTTAGAACCTTTCCGTTTCCCACTACGCCACCAACGGCGGGATTGGAATTGAAGGCTTTCATGAATTCGCCAATTGCATATTTATCTACTATACTGTCTGAATCGATAAGAACTACAAAGTCACCTTTTGCTGCATAGAATCCTGTAGCTACGGCCGTTCGTTTTCCTCCGTTTGTTTTGTGAATTACTTTCAAGTTTTCATACTTTGTTGAGAGCTGATCTAGAACTTCGGCTGTGCGATCTTTACTGCCGTCGTTAACCGCAACTACTTCTAAGTGCTTGTATGTAGAATTATAGATAGCATCTATTACTTTCTCAATCAAGTTTTCTTGGTTATATACAGGTATTATTACGGAAACCAAATCGTTAGGTACTTTGCCAGTTGATTTATTTTTAAAAAATACCCATCCTATAACTAGCACCAATACAGCGTGTATAGGCATAAGGGTGGAGTAGACTATTAATGGGTCACCAATAGATAATGCTATACTAATATTATAAATCATAAAAAAAATTAAGCCTACAATCATTAGGAAACGTATTATCCAAGCCTTATTACTGACCTTTATTCGACCCTTGTTTGAGATGCGTTGCTTGCTATGTCTATATAAGTCATAAGAATTTTCATCAGCTGGTTTTTCAACATCTATCTCAAGTTCTATTTGAGATGTTTTATCCAAAGTCATTGTTAGTTACCTCGGATAGTCAGGGGTAGCCCAGTCATTCTGGAAGCATTTATAAAATCAAAATTTCCATGAATCATTTCAGATAAGTAAGCATCTATTTCTGAAGTTGGACAAGAGTTATCAAAAGATAGTATTATCGGCTGATTGGTTGTAGGCAATGATAAAAAGAATATAGGTTCGTAGTCTTGGGCATCATATGTTTTTGAGTCAAATTTTACAAATTGACCATCATAAAAGAGGTTGTATTGATTGTAATAGGAAAAGTCTGCAGTGATATTGTTTCGATTAAGCAATGAGTATATATCTTGATCAGTAGCTTGGTATGGTGCTTGAAACAGTTTTGAATCTAAATTGCCTACAGTATCAACGGCCACCTTTCCCGCTAGTACTTCTTGAAGTTTAAGAGAGTAATCAGAAATTTTACTAAGGTCTACGTTGTTGTATGTTCTACTTCCAATGTCGATTTTGTTGCTAAAAGTTAAAACTGTTTGCGGGTTTTCTTCTGCTATCTTACCCGCTATAAATACTGTAGCTTCCAAATCATAATTATTAAGGATTAAAGAGAGATTTTTGCACCAGTCTGCACTGTTATGTGGCTCAGTTACACTAAAGCTGAGCATCATTTTTTGTTTAATTATGGGAGCTTCAGGGTGGAAAAAGAGGGGGCTAATCATAGCAAAGCCGGCAATAATGACGATTGCGGTAGCTATTGTAGCGGCTAGTCGTATGTTCAAAAAGTGCAGCTCCTTTTGCTAATTTGCTTTTATTGACCTTTCTTTCTGTACCTGCTTATCTGGAGACACAATTACGAAGTTGTTGGTACTTTGAATGTACCGTTCATATGCTGCGTTAGAGTTTACTGCTGCTTGAATAATTGAGGAAGGTAAAATGTGTTTGGAGATCTCAAGATACATTTGTGTATCCTTGGGTAAGCAGTGTCCACCAATTCCAGCTATTGCTTCAAGTATGTTTTCATTCCATTTAGAATTGACAGCAGCACGTAATTCATCAAAGTTTAGACCTTCATTAACGCAGAACAATTTTAGTTCTTCTGCAAAAGCTATTTCGAGATATCTATGGGTATTTTCAATGATTTTAGTAAGCTCGGCTATTTGTGTTGAAGAGACAATGTGAGTAGGTATTTTTAAGAAGCCATTGTAGAAATCTTGGGCTTTTTGTGTACAGCATAGTTCGCAACCAGCTAGAACACGTAGCTGATTAACGCCGTGGATGTCTTTTTCTGGGCCATAGTATCGATGGGGGACGTGGGCTACATGCAGCCTATGCCCTATTATGTTGCAGATTTTTTCACTCATGCCTCTTGGAATAGTGCTTTCAATTGTTACGAGTGCATTTTCCTTACCTTCAATAGCAAGCTTTTCTGCTACGCCGATTATTCCGTCATAAAATGGCGTGAACATGTTTTCAGGGTTGTGAGTAGATACACAGACTATATAGCAATCGTAGTTGTGAAATGTTTTTGATTGGTGTTTTATGATTTTTGCATCCAAAGCTCTTTGAACTGCTTTCTCGCTTATATCATAACCATCAGCAGCGATACCTTTTTGGGCCAAATATTCTGCATTGCTGTAGCCGATTTGGCCAAGTCCAATTATCAAAATTTTTTGAGCGTTCTGCATACTAATCACGGCTCGCCAGTTAGCTAGAAATTCTAATAAGGCTTCCCGCAACCAAAATTGTCGAAAACTTTACTCACCGCCAACATAATACAAATTTTAGAAAAAAATATTTTATCAAACATGAAATAATTTTTGACTCAATATAGACATTATTCATTTTTATACAATGAATATTTAATATGCATTATGTAAAAATCCATTACTTTATGAGCGTTGTTATGCTTGACCACATTAACACTTTTAGCACAACTTTTCATTCTACTTTTTTTTAAACTAATGTTACAACATGTAAAAAGTGTAACAGTAATACTAATACCTTGGAAACCAATTATTACATAGAATTCATTTTAATAAATACAAAAAAATAGAAGTTCATCCGTAGACAGTATAGAGTTAGTTGTGGCTACAAAGGTATATTCACAAACTCATATTAACCGTTTTATTAAAGACAACAATAGAAGCGTTAAATAGCATCTAGGAAAAGTATTGTGAAAGCTATAGGATACGATTTTTGTTTCTCTTCAGCAAATAAGCGTAAATGTAAGTTTAGTCAAAGATGCAGCCACTATTCTAGCGCAAATTATATTTGCACGCACATGGGCGGTAAATATTGTAGCATTTATCAAGAAGTAAAAAGTAAAAAATTAAAGGCTCACATAGCCATCCAAATAGCATAGATTGCTACTTAGCTAATAATAGGAGTATTGTAAATCAAGTGGTTAGTCTATGTTTTTGATAGCTATTTGGTATGTTTCATAGATAGTTTTTGCCGCTTGGATTATACTTGCTTGTTCTTCATTTGTAAGGTTGCCATAAAGGGTTGATATTGTTGTCTTGCCTAGATGGGTTGGTAATCCTACGAGCACAGGTTCTGGAAGGTCTGTGAACTGCATTGGAACAGCAACGGAGAGTATTTCGTTAGTATTTTTTGTTATAGCGCGCACTATGTCTCTAAATGAAGCTGCTGGTCCACATTCTGTTCCGCCAAGATTATCAACTATTTGCTTTGATACAGCCTTCACGTAGTGGGCGACTTCGTCTTTAGAGAGAGCTTTGTTAGAAAAGGATAGATATTGATCAATATGCTGGTTAGCTATTTTTGTAGTTGACCATAGTGGGATAGCTGCATCACCGTGTTCCCCACCTACCCAACCTTGCACCTGAGCAATTGGTACTTTGAGCATTTGGGCAATTTTTGCGCGAAACCGTAGTGACTCTAAGTTAGTTCCAGCACTAATAACGAATTTAGCGCCAGTATACCTTTTGCACACCATACCCATAGCGTCGACAGGATTTGAGACTACAACATATTTGGCGTTAGGATTTCTCGGAGCTACTGCTTGAGAGATAGTTTTTATAATCCGCGCATTTTGAATAGATAGATCACGACGAGTCATTTTTACACCTGGAAGTCTGGGTTCACCAGCTGTGATTAGTATCAAATCGGCATCATTGACACCTTCATCTCGATCAGTACTGTTTATATCCACAGTTGTTCCTGTGCTGGCGGTAACATGCTTTAGCTCTTCGGCAAACGCGGCGGCCAACCCTGGTTTAATATCACAAACAGTTAAAGTATCAGCAAGTTCAGCGCACATTATTGAATAAACAGTTGGTCGCCCTACTCTTCCAGTACCAATTATTGCAATATGCAATAGGTTTCCCCCTTGGTTAAAAGGAGGAAAGATTGTATAGATATATGTCTTTTTCCAAAAAAGTTAGCATAGTTCAGTTTTAAGTTGAGATAATGCTTTGTCGATTGTTAACGGCTTATTTTTCAAAGAGTGTTGTGCTTTTGATGTATTTAATGATGAATTTTTTGGTCTTCTTGCAGGCAACTTTAGTTCCTTTGATAAGATAGGAATAATTAAGGATGTGTCTAGATCAAAAGTTTTTGCGAAAAGTTCTGCAAAATTATATCTGCTTATAGGTGTAGCACCTGAAATGTGGTAGGTGCCAGTTAATTTGCGTTCTGCTATTTCAAGGGTCATTTCGACTAAGCTGGTATTTAGAGTCGGCGAGTTAGATTGATCAGTAAATACCTTTATTTGTTCTTTATTTTTTAGTTTGTTTAGAAGCCAAAGAGCAAAATTGGTTTTGCCAGCAGCAGGTGTCGAACCGTATATGACGCTTGTTCGAGCTATACAGTAATTATGAAGAGCTTTCTTTATCGCCTCTTCAGCTTTCAGTTTAGTATAGCCATAGAAATTAATTGGCGAGGGCAAGTCGGTTTCAATGTAGTTACCTTTTTCACCATCAAAAACATAGTCTGTGGAAATATACAAAAGAAAAGCATCATTGAGTTTTGCTGCTTGGATTATGTTAAGTGTGCCTTCAACGTTAATTTTCCAAGCAAGCTCCCTATTAAGTTCACATTTGTCCACATCTGTTAAAGTGGCAGCATGAACAATTACATCGGGCATTATATTAGCAATTGTTGTTTCAACTTTGGCTTTGTCAGTTATCTCAAGTTGAATTGGCGTGCCGAAAATTGCTGGATGTTGGTTGTGAACAGAGAAAACCTTGTGATTTGCATAAGTTGCCATTTCGGCTAGCTTGGAACCGTATAGGCCGCTAGCGCCGGTTATAAGTAGCTTCATTTATTACCACTTATTTTCCAAGGTGTTGGGTGTAAGATTTCTTCAGTAGCAAAACCACTCCACCAGTTCTGGTTAGCCAAATACCACTCTACAGTAGCCTTTAAAGCCTCATCAAAACCAAACTTTGGAACCCAACCTAGCTGGCAAGAAAGCTTTGAAGAATCCAAACTATAACGCACATCATGACCAGGCCTATCTTCAACAAACTCAATAAAACTCTCATCTTTACCAAGCAAATTTAAAATCTTACCAACAATCTCAAGATTACTAAACTCATTACCTGCCGACACATTATAAACCTCACCACTAAGCCCACCTAAAAAAACAGCCTCAACAGCACGACAATGATCAAGCACAAAAAGCCAATCACGCACATTACCCCCACACCCATAAACCGGAACCTTAAGACCACTAAAAGCACGCACAATAACTTTAGGAATAAGCTTCTCAAGCATCTGAAACGGCCCAAAATTATTAGTACAACGCGTAATAGAACCATTCAAACCAAAAGTCTTACAATACGACAAAACAAACATATCCCCACCAGCCTTAGAAGCCGAATAAGGACTAGAAGGACTTAAAGCATCAGCCTCACAAAAAGAACCAACATCCAAACTACCATAAACCTCATCAGTAGAAACCTGAACAAACCTAACCTTACAATTAACTTTGCGAATCGCCTCAACCACATTAAAAGTGCCAACCACATTATTTTGCAAAAACAAAAACGGATCAACAATACTACGATCAACATGAGTCTCAGCAGCAAAATTAACAACCCCATCAACCTTGCCAACTAAACCACACAACAAATCCAAATCACAAATATCACCTCTAACAAAACTATAACGAGAATTCTTCTCTAAATCACAAACACTACTAAAATTAGCCCCCAAACCAACCTTATCAAGATTAACAACCTCCCAGTCTTTATGCACATCTAAAATGTAGCGACAAAAATTACTACCAATAAAACCAAGCCCACCACTAACAAGAAGCCTCAACACAACCCACCTCTACAACCAACCAACCCATCAACCAAAACACAGCTACATTTAGCACAATTCAAATCCAAACCCACACAATCTGCACTATTAACAGATGAACTATCATTATTTATGAGCCAAAGCATTCCAATCCCAAACCTTACCTACTCTAAAATCAGCCATATTACCGTTAATAGATTTAGGAACAATTAAAGCATCATTCCACACCCTACGCTCCTCATCAGGATCACTAGCATCATAAAGCTTAGTAGTAAAGTAAAGCAACATAACTTGCTCATCACCTAAAACTTTAAAGCCATGCCAAAACTTTCCAGGCACACGCACAACTTGCAAACTCAAAGCACTGCTAACAATCTCATCTAACTCACAACTCTTATCATCATAAATTCCGATTTTAATTGCACCTTTTAAGCACACAAAAAAATCAACCTGGCCACGCAAATGCCTATGCCAAGCCCTAATAGTTCCAGGAAAACTAACTGACAAATTAGCCTGAAGCACAGAATCAGAACCAGAACCAGAATCAGACTCTAAACCAGAACCAAAAATAGGCCAATCCTTACGGTAAACTTCACTAAACAAACCCCGCTCATCAGCCAAACGTTTTAAAGACTTAACCTCAACACCAGGCAACATACACAAATTACCTTCTGGTCTTTATTGTAATATTAGGTAATATTAATTGTGTTTCCCTAAAAGAACATAGCTAAATAAAGGCAACGTAACAGGAATTATCGAACAATTTTGGTTATTTAATTATTAGAATAATTTCACAGTGTATGTAAAATAAAGTTAAAGATAAAAAAATATCTCGTCAAATCTACATTAGCAATAGTAATTGATTACGAAAATTTTAATGCATTTAAAAGGCTTTGTATCGCCATAAGCCATATTAATAATTTTTAATAAAACATTTAACTATAGGGGATAAAGAGGACATGGGTTCACGTGCACATTATCTATTGTCCATATTACGGTTTAGAATTAATTGTAGATTTGCTTGTTCATGTACACTCTACTCTAATACAGACCATACATGCACTCATGCTGGTGGGGAATACTGTGGCAAATATAGAACATTTAATAACAAAGCAAGACAAAATTCAAATTTTAACAGCATCCGTTGATAAGTTGAACTTCTGTTAAAAATTAGTCTTATACATCACAATTGTTTTCCTATAAGTCCAGCTTCTCTATATGCAAAATTTCATTTCAAGTGCAATTTTATAGATGAGAAAAGCTTCTAAATAATTTAGTTTATAACACAAAATGTCTAACAATATGCCATTATTGGACAATAATTTGAGATTATCACAATGTAAACCAATAAAACTTTTACATCCATTGAAGGCACGTTAAATTTACTAATAATTAATACGAGTTATAAAAAGAAAGGCAAAATTCAACCACAAAAAATAGATATGGACATGGATGAGCAATACACCAACTACGCTTGTAATCATAATATACACGTAAAATTATACCATAACTTATAAAAGAGAACAGTCAATCAGGCAATGCTTTCAAGGAGGACACTAAATGAAGCCACGAACAATTACATTTCTAATACCACTCACATTCTTCACAATAATTCTATTATGCACCATTTATCCGACTACAACCTTAGGTGATACAGAAATCAACAACATTACATCAGAACTGGCAACCACTGCAATACCAGCACAAGCAAACTCAACTACACCAAACCCTACACCAACACCAGAACCAACACAAACACCAACAAACAATACCACAACAACACCTTTACCTACACCAACACCAGAACCAACACAAACACCAACACCTTTTCCATCACCTACAAGTACACCAACACCAGAACCAACACAAACACCAACACCTTTTCCATCACCTACAAGTACACCAACACCAGAACCAACACAAACACCAACACCAGTAGATCCAACCCCGACACAACCTTCTACAACGCCTAAACCTACGCCAATAATTACGCCAACACTTGAACCAACCCCACCTATTCCAACCACAACCCCAACACAAACACCAACCCTAGAACCTACGGAAACAGCCACCCCAATAGCAACACCTCAACCATCCACACCAAACCCTACACCAACACCAGAACCAACACAAACACCAACAACTACACCTAATCATACACCAACAAACACACCGCAACAAACAACTACACCAATAATAACATCAACACCCACGCCAACATCCACACCAAACCCTACACCAACACCAGAACCAACACAAACACCAACAACTACACCGCAACAAACAACTACACCTAATCCTACACCAACAACTACCAATTCAGCGTTACCAAATTCTACAATAACGCCAACAATAACACCATCACCAAGCAGTAGCCCAAATACTACTACTGAACCGTCAGCAATCGAGTATGTACTGTGGGCGAGCTTGCCATTACTAATTATAGTAACATTAGTTGCAATATTTCGACTAAAAAAGAATGCTGCATAAAGCAGCTACATACCCACTTTTCTCATTTTTATTTTAATACAGAATTAGTTTCCAAGACCTATTGCTACAAAAGTAAGTTTTTGTCCAAATATTTGAGGGTCATAAATTCTTCTGCCATCTATAAGAATAGGCTGCTTTAGATGATTTAGAAAATCTTCCGGGGTAAGTTTTTTGAATTCATCCCATTCTGTTACAACTATAGCAGCATCAGCTCCAGCTATGCATTCAAGCGCAGAAGCAGCATAACGGATTTTATCACCAAAAATCGTTTTAGCCACCGGCACAGCAACAGGATCATAAGCAACCACACTAGCACCTTCAACAAGCAACCGATTAACTATAGGCACAACACGCGCTTCACGCATATCATCAGTCTCAGGCTTAAAAGCCAACCCCAAAAGGGCAATATGCTTCTTAGCCAAATCACCAACAAACCGCTTAGCATACTCAACTGCCTTCAAAGGCTGATCATAATTAATCTCTTCAACAGCTTCCAAAAGCTTAGCAACATAACCAAAATCTTTTGAACACGCAATCAAAGCCTTAACATCTTTAGGAAAACAAGAACCACCATAACCAAGCCCAGCATCCAAAAACAAAGGCCCAATACGCTTATCTAAACCCATAGCTTTAGCAACCACCTTAACATCAGCGCCAGGAATCTTTTCACAAATATTAGCAATTGTATTAATAAAACTAATTTTTGTAGCAAGCATCGAATTACTAGCATATTTAATTAACTCAGCAGTAGACAAAGTAGTTCTTATAAGCGCAGGCAAACTTTGCCCATAAAAATCTTTATACAAAGCCTCTAAAACATCACCGCTTCTTTGATCAAAACCACCAACCACAATTCGATCAGCATTAAAAGTATCTTTAAACGCAGACCCTTGACGTAAAAACTCCGGGTTCATACATAACCCAAAATCAACCCCGCAAACCTTACCCGATTCTTCTTCTAAACAAGATTTAACCAAGTTTTGAGTTGTACCTGGAATTACGGTGCTTTTAACTACAACAACATGATATTGGCCTTTTTGGCCAAGAGCCTTACCAATATCAACCGCGACAGCTTTAATATACTGCAAATCTATACTGCCATCATCATTACTAGGAGTACCTACTGCGATATAGGTAATGTCAGTTTCTAGAACTGCTTTTTGAGTTTGGTTAATTAAACACTTCAAATTGCCATTTTCAATAGTTGTTTTAAGCATTTCAGATAAGCCAGGCTCATAAAACGGTGCTACCCCAGAGCATATTTTTTCAATTTTGTCAGCAACAACATCGCATGCAACAACGCTATAACCTTTGCTTGCAAACCCAACAGCCGTGCATAAGCCGACATATCCAACACCTATTACAGAAATTTTTGGTTTATTCAAATTAAAATCTCCCACAGCTAGTTAATAGTCTTGAATTAACATAATTAAGTACGTTTAATATATATTAAAACTTAGAGCAAGCGAAGGGTTAGATTATGGTTCGTAAAGTTATTATTCCAGCAGCAGGATTAGGAACAAGGTTGTATCCGGCAACAAAAGTGCAACCTAAAGAGATGTTACCGATTTTTTCTGCTGCAGCTAATGGGGATATGTCAGTAAAGCCAGTAGTACAACTTGTTTTTGAACTTCTTCATGAAGCAGGCCTGCGAGAATTTTGCTATATTGTAGGCAGAGGCAAACGCAACATTGAAGACCATTTTACACCTGACGCTGATTGTGTAAGAAACCTTACAGATATGGGCAAAGATGGGCTAGCAAATGACTTAGATGATTTTTATGAGAAACTACGAACTTCTACAATTATGTGGGTTAACCAGCCTGAGCCGAAAGGTTTTGGAAACGCCGTATTAATGGCACAGCCGTTTGTTCAAAATGAAAACTGCCTAGTTCACGCTGGAGATAGTGCAATAATTTCTAAAAACATGGATTATGTAAAAAAACTTATAGCTGCTTCAGAAAAATACGACGCAGACGCAACATTTCTTGCATTAGAGATTGATAATCCAAAACATTACGGTATTGTAGAAGGTAGCGAAGTTGAACCAGGCATCATAAAAGTTGACGCTGTGGTTGAAAAACCTGAAAAACCAAAAACAAACATTGCTATTATGGCTATGTACGTATTTCAGCCTATCATATTTAAAGCACTTGAAGCTACAACACAAGGCAAAAACGGCGAGATCCAGCTAACTGATGGCATACAAAAACTCATTGACTGGGGACTAAAAGTGTATGCAGTCAAATTAGATAAAAGCTATGCACACTTAGACATCGGAAGTCCTGAAAGATACTGGGAAGCATTAGAGCTTTCATACAAACAATTTTGCAGGAAACCAAAGCCATGATAGATAAAATAGTTAGCGACGATATTGAATACATAAAAGAACATGCAAAAGCAGGCAACTTAACAGATAAAAGTATCTTGGTAACAGGCGGAGCAGGGTTTATTGGAAGTTGGCTTTGTGATGTGATAATTAGCATAGGCGCCGAAGTAACAGCTGTAGATGATTTCTCTACGGGTAAAATAGAAAATATTGACCACTTAACAGATAATATGAAGTTCAAATTAATAAAAAGCGATATCTGCAAGTACAAGAGCAACGAAAAATTCGATTTTATATTTCACATGGCTGCACATGCCTCACCAGATGAATATCAAGCACATCCAATAGCAACTTTACAGACTAGTTCATTAGGAACACAAATAATTGCAGAAATTGCCAGAAAAAGCGACGCAACATTACTTTTTGCATCAACATCTGAAGTATATGGCGATGCAGAAATTATACCCACTCCAGAAACATATTGGGGCAAAGTCAACCCCGTTGGACCAAGATCATGCTATGACGAAGGAAAAAGGTATGCAGAAGCTTTACTGATGGCACACAGTAGACAATACGGGTTAGATATTAGAATTCCAAGAATATTCAACACTTATGGACCCCGATTAAGGGAAGATGGACTCTATGGAAGAGTCATGTCACGTTTTATCCATCAAGCACTAACCAATCAACCCATAACCGTTTATGGTGACGGAAAACAAACAAGATCCTTCTGCTACATAACAGACAACGTAACAAGTCTACTACAATTAGCAGTAAAACCAGAGGCTAAAGAGCAAGTTGTAAACGTAGGAAAAGCACAAGAAATAACCATATTAGAGCTAGCTAATAAAATCAAAAACATAACCCAAACTCAAGCACCTATAACGTTCCATCCGCTACCGCAAGATGACCCAAAAAGACGATGCCCTACAACTGACAAACTCCAGCAAATTATCAACTACAATCCACACATAAACTTTGAGGAAGGCTTGCAAAAAACTATAAACTGGTTCAAACAAAAAAGTGTTCAACAAACCTAACAAATAAAATTTTTTTAAAGAAAGAATCCTAAAACACCTTTCTCTATTCAATAAAAGTAAATTCAAAATATTAAAAGAAAGGAAAATATGAAGTTGTAGAAGAACTTATTTTGATTTTCTTTTTACCAATCCAAATACTACAACCACAACAATTGACATAGAGATTGCTACAGCGATTATCAGTACAATATCACCTGAAATTTCAAATATAGATAATGGAGAGGTAGATGAATTAGTATCTGTTAATTCGTCTTCGGTAGGTTGCATCGTATAATCAACACTATTACTAGGAGAAGGTAATGGTGGTATTGCAGAAAGCGAATCGCCAACCACATTTGCATATTTCAAATGATTAGATGATGCATCATTATAGCTGATATGAACCTTACCATTAGAATCTAGAGCAATAGAAGAAAAATAACCAACATCGCCATTTGAATCTACTGTTTTAATGTTCCATTCGGAGCTTGACCAATGTGCATATTTTAGAACATTATTTAGATCATCTTTGAAACTGATATTTGGAACATCATTTGAGTCTAATGCAAGTGAGGTGTATAAGTTTGCAAAGCTAGAAAAGTCGTTTGATTGCACTTTTTGAATAACCCATTGGTTGCCGTTCCATCGAGCATACTTCAAGTAGTAACTGTAGTAGTCGCTATAACTAATATGCGGGTATCCTCTGGAATCTATCGCAAGTGAAGTGCCAATGCCAACATCAGAAGAGGAATCGACAGTTTGAATAATCCAACTAGTACCATTAACTTTTGCATATTTTAAGGAATTTTGTGTAAGGTCATGGTAACTTATGTGAGGATTTCCATTAGGTTCTAAAGCGAGCGAGCAGTATTGACCAACCTTTCCAGTTGAATCTACTTTTTGGTTAGACCATCTATTACCAGTCCAATGAGCATACTTTAAATCACCATTTGTTTCATCATAATAGCTTATACGCGGATTATCATTTGAGTCTAAAGCAAGTGATGAAAACTGCCCAACTTTTCCGACCATATCGACAATTTGTATAGACCATCTATTACCAGTCCAATGAGCATACTTTAAATCACCATTAAGAATATCATGATAACTAATGCAGGGCTTGCCAGAAGAATCTAAAGCAAGCGACGAATCTTTGCCAACAAGTATATTTGAATCAACTGTCTCGATAGCCCATCGCGTACCTGTCCATTTAGCATACTTCAAATGGGCATTATCACCATCATAGTAACTGATATGTGGATAATCATTTTCATCTAATGCAAGAGAAGAAACTTCACCCATAAACCCGATTGAGTCTACTACAACTATACCTTCAGGAGGATTAAAATTACTTTCTGCACCATTAGCAGTAAAAACTAAATTTGAAGGAACAGAAATGAACATAATAGATATTATAAGCAAAGATAGTGTCATTGCAGGGCGGAATCTTTTAAGCATCAAATCGCCAAAAAACTAACGGCAATAAAATATTTAAAGCTGTAAGACCAAATTACAAAAAAATTTCCAAACTATTAACAATATTACAAATAAAAAGAACATAAAGAATAAATGTTGCAAACAAACATTATGAAAACAGCCATAATTTCATTAATTCAAGCAAGCATCAAGTTAGTCAATAGTAAAACAGATTATATTGATTAAATTAGAGATAAAAACAGCAGATGTTGCTATCCTGTTTGGTTCCAATATATCACATGTGGATATTTGTTTGTCACAACATAATCAGGAGATTCATAAATAATATCAAGGTAGAAGCCATTGTCTTTAAGAGCTTCTTGCAAAATGTTCCAGATTTTATGCGAATCCTCGCTTGGTTCAAGCACACCCCATACACGGTCTTCTTTCCATCTTAATCCGCAGCCATAATTTTCCGGTAAAATTAAGACCGAGTTTGCAGTTATTGAATGGTGAATATTTTTATCTAAAGTATTCCAAAAAGTTTCTAGGGCACTAAAATGTTCATCTTGTAATGTTCCATATGGGGTGTCAGTGTTTTCATAATAATTGAACAAGATTATGTATTTTGCTCCACATTCATATGCAGTCTGCATTTGGCTTAAAAGTTCTGTTCCAGTATCAAGATAAGGAGGGGTATTGTATTTCCAGGTTAAAATTGCACCCCATTCTTTGTTCTGAAGGTTTGCAGCGCCTCGAATAAGAGCAATATTTTGAGGAAATGAATTATTCCAACCGATTTGAGCAAGAATTACATCATATCCAGCCTTATAATCGAACCAGTACATTGCATAATCAGATGTGAAAACCTTAGTACGGTTAGCCATGAACTTAATATTCTCATGATTACGCGAATAGAAGCGATCAACAATCTCACCCGTAGTTTTGAAAGGATGATTGATTAAGAGTTCTTCATACGAAATTAAACTAGACCAATTGGAAGCGTGGTTATCTGGCAAAATGCTATTAGACTTTGAAATAATGTATGTTCCATTAGGATAAAAAGTTGCATAAATATCAGTAACTCGCGATTGATTAGACGCTAAATTTGTAAAGTATGAATTTTCCGCTAAACCACTTGGTTCATATAAATGAATTATTCCGTTAATCTCATAATGAACTACAACGCCGCTGGGCGCTTCAACCACTACATCACCATATCGGGTTTTTATTATATTATTACCAGTATCTGCGTCTTTAAATTCTACATAATCATCAAGCATTTTGCCACCTGGTTCATCATCATAATATACACCTACAAAATGGTCACCCCAACGTTGTTGAGCTGTTTCAATCCAGCTTGAGAAAGAATGCGAAATGTAGCTGCCAAAATATGGAAGAAAGAACAAACCACATGAAATCGCATAATCGCCGATTTCAGTTACACTTTCAAAACTCCTTTGCAGAACGCCTGATTGTAAAACGAACAGATTAGTATAATCTTTTACCCTATCAATAAGCAACTTTGCATCTTCAATAGAATCCCCGCAATAAGTTACTCCAACAAATGTTTCGGGCGTAGAATCCAATTCAGCAGGTACACTACGATAGGCAATCAACACTGCAACTGAAGCAGTAAACAGCACCCCGATAAGTAAAATTGTCATTGCTTTTCGCATAGTATTCCCAAGTTCACATCAGATAACAACAGGTAAGGACCAACTATGTAAAAAGTTTCCTAAATATCACTTAAAAAACTAGCAGAAAAAAGTGTTAAACCAAAGGATTCAAATACATACTGTTTACAAATAAAACTTACAGGCGAATTAGCAATGCAAAAAATTAAGGCAATTATCGCGCTAAGCCTAAGTATTTTACTAATTATTCCAATTTGTTTACCACTTGTTTTATCTGCAGAAGGAAACATTAGGATAAATTCAAAAACAGTAAGTACCCTTAATCAGCAAATTCAGGCCGGCAGCAACGTTAATCTCTACTTTGGAGAAGTCACTTGGTCAGGCACACAAATGTATCTTCTTCTAAGCTATGATAACGTTCAACAAATTTCAACTGGCGATATGGTATATACACCAAAATTCGCTTTATCTGACTTAACCAACCCATTAGCAAGAACCACATACAGCAATGGAAACGGAGCGTGGGTCGTAGGAAACAACTGGATTAATGGCACAATAACCCAAAACATACCTGTAGGGAAATATTACATCAAAGCATTCGATGAAGCAGCCGCAACTGTTGCCGTAACTGATACTTCAATAGTAGTTTACTCGGTTGTTTATTCAGCAACCCTACAGGCAACACCAGCATCTGGAGCAGGGGGCATTAACGCCAAGTTTACGGGATCAGGATTTCCACCATCTTCACCTGTTACAATTTCTTATCACGATCCAACCTTTGGCTCTTGGAACTACCTAACTACTGCAACAGCAGATAACACAGGCAAAATAGAATTCACCACTGAGGTTCCAGACCTGAAAAAATCAGCCGGCTCAGGAGACAACACAGAATCATACAGCCAAGTATCATATAGAGCTGAAATCAATGGCATAGTATATTGCTATTACGATTACAATCAATATGCTAGAGGGCTCAAACAGGTAGGAAACCAAATAGCCAACGGACTATATGGCAACGGGACCAATTTAGCCTCAACAGTAAACATCAAAGCAGGAGACACACTCACACTATCAGGCAAATACTTCCACCCAGGAGTCATCTATGTAAGATGGGACGGACACTCAGTTGTAGGCACTGTAACAGGCGACCAGTGGCGTAATGCAGCCATAGTGGGCACAACTGTGGCCAATGGTGCAGGCTCATTTCAAACAACTATTACTGTACCATCAGCTAGCGCAGGAGAACACTACCTTTCAATAGAAGATTCACAAACCAGAGTTATAATCAAAATCTATGTCTCTCTAGCTACATTAAACATTTCACCATCTTCAGGGCCAGGTGGTGCAACAGTCCAATTCACAGGTTCAGGCTATCCAGCTTCAGCACCTATTACTATTTCATATCGTGACCCCCAGTTTAATACATGGAATATACTAGGCACTACAACCTCTGATGCTGCTGGAACAATACAGCATAACACAGAAGTACCAGACTTACGTCAATCAATACGTGGGTATGATACACCAGAAACGACTACTGCAATTTCTTTTAGAACTGAACAAGGAAGCATCATTTATGGTTATGCAGACTACAATGAACAACATAGAGGGCTCAAACAGGTAGGAAACCAAATAGCCAACGGACTATATGGCAACGGGACCAATTTAGCCTCAACAGTAAACATCAAAGCAGGAGACACACTCACACTATCAGGCAAATACTTCCACCCAGGAGTCATCTATGTAAGATGGGACGGACACTCAGTTGTAGGCACTGTAACAGGCGACCAGTGGCGTAATGCAGCCATAGTGGGCACAACTGTGGCCAATGGTGCAGGCTCATTTCAAACAACTATTACTGTACCATCAGCTAGCGCAGGAGAACACTACCTTTCAATAGAAGATTCACAAACCAGAGTTATAATCAAAGTGAAAGTTATACAAACTACCCCGACACCATCACCTACACCCACGCCTACACCAAAAGATAATGCAATAATCGAGGTCAATTGTAGAAGCACAACTAACTACATAGGCTATCAGGTAGAAATTAATGGGAAACTAACAAGCAACACAGCAGCACCCATAACTGCAGCACCAATATTATTATCATATAGCATCAATGGCAGCGACACTTGGCAAGGCCTTACTCTTGTGTATACCGATTCAAATGGCGAATTCACTGCCGTATGGATGCCACATACTTCAGGCAACTATTTAATTAAAGCGACATGGGAAGGCAATGATGACTATAACCACTCAAGCAAGATAGTAAGCTTTGCTTCAGCACCATATGCCCAACAAAACGTATTTTCAGTTACATCCAATTCTACCGTATCAGCATTAGCCTTTGACTTAGCTAAAAACCAGTTAAGTTTTAGCGTTTCTGGACCAACAGGAACTACAGGCTATGTAGATATAAGTATAGCAAAAAGTATAGCGCCAGATATAACCAACATACAAGTATATGTTGATGACGAAGAATTGCAGTATACAACAACTTCTACTACAAATGCTTGGCTGCTACACTTCCAATATACACATAGCAGTCACAAAGTAGTTGTTAACATTGGACAAGATTCTACACAAACACCTAGCCCAACAAACACATTAACCCCAACGCCTACACCAACCTCAATCACACCAACTCCAACAGTTTCCCCTATATTATCACCTGAACCATCCACCACTTCAATGCCTAATCCAACGCCAGAACTAACAGCTACACCTTCAGAAAGTCCGATAGCACAGCCATCACCAACTATACCAGAATTACCCACCATAATGATTCTACTCATCATCATAATATTATCGGCAATAATTGGGATATCACTAAAAAAAGGCATCAACGCTTAAAAGGTAATAAATGGAATAACAAATAAAATCAAATACCTTAATTTTTATTTTTATTTTAAAAGACAATATGTTGATTATTTGTTATTGTAACAATACTGTCACTTGCACTTATAATACACAGAATGTAAAAGAATACAGTACAAGCTGTAAACAGCCTCTAAGTTATAAGTAGAATAATAAAAACGGAGGTGAATACATGCCACAGTCACATGAAGATGCAGAGTATGAGAAACGTATAACAGAACAAACCAAAGAAATCCTAAGGCATCTTGAGCATGTAGCTTACCCAGTAACAGGCAAACAATTCGCCCAAGCCTGCAATAGCAATACACATATACCTAAAGAACAATGCGAGCTAATTACTAAAAACATAAACTTGGATAAAACTTACCGTACACCTGCACAAATAAGAGAAGACCTTAGAATATAATATGACGACTATAACAAAACATCAAGCATATCGATCGTAAAAAGTGAATACTGGAAACTTATCGTTGATCAGTTTTTTGTGCCTGAGCTTTAATAATTAGGCTTTTACCTAAAGTAGGAAAAAGGTCAGCTAATTTTTTACTCACCACTTTTTGATTGAAAGCCAAATTTACAGCGTCAGAGGCAAAATGGACAACTCTAAAACCTTTATGCAGTAAGAAAGAGCAAAGCAGGTCTTTTGTAAAGAATCTTATATGCCCAGCTCTAGCTTCTGGAGGAAAACCAAGTGAAGCCTCGAAATAAGGGTTCTTACCGAAGAATAACATAAATCTGCGACCTAAAGAAGCTGCATTAGGGGTAGATAAAACAAGATAACCACCAGGTTTTAAGACCCGCCATATTTCCGCAACAAAAAAATCTGTGTCAAGCAAATGCTCGATAATTTCACCTGCAATAACTACATTAAAAAAGTTATCCTCAAACTCTAAACCCGACTCAATATCACCTATTTTTACTTGCAGACCTTTTTTCCTTGCAGCCTCAGCAGCAACCTCACTTGCTTCTATACCCCAAACCCGATTTCCATTTTTAATTAACATTTCACCTAAAGTTCCATCATAACAGCCAACATCTAACACATCATTACCAGACCCAACTAAAGCGACAAGCTTGCATACACGAGTTTGCTCAGATTTTGAAGCATAAGCTTCAAGGCTTAAGTTATATCTCTCTTTTGCATAATCGGCAGTTTTCTTTGAACTAATCATAAAATCACGTTACATCATTTTTTTGCTGTCACTATCCACTGATCGCAGTACTGTCGAATACGAACAACTGTAGATATTCGCCTAAAAATAGGTTCAATAACATAGCTATTGAATTCTGACTCAGCAAACACTTTCTCAATATCAGATGCGCCATATTCGAAAACATGATCAGGATTCATAGGATACTTATAGGAGCTATGTTTTGCAACTTTTACTATATGAGAATACACTTTGGTTGGCCTATTAGCATTAGGAGTAACAATGACAGTTGATCCACCCTTCTTTAACACTCGATAAATTTCCTTTACTGCTATCCCACTATCTTCAATGTGCTCAAGAACATGTAACATAGTTACTGCATCAAATGAATTGTCAATGAAAGGCAACTTTGTAGCATCACAACATACAAATGGAGATAGAGGACGTTTAGAAATATCAGACATAACTAATTGAACATTTGCTGCAACATATTGTGCTTTTTTTCCATCTTTACTACCGACATCAAGAATCCGTGAATCTTTAGTTAAGCCTAAAGCAGAAACCTTATCTCTAGAAATAATCCAATCGATAGGCAAATTTTCCTTTCCCAAATTAGGTTCTCCTAAATTTTTTATAACTAAAAACGAAGTAGCCTGCACAGCATACCGTAACTGATATTATAGATATGGCTAAACCTACATAAAATAGGTTTTGAGGAGCATAGTATAAAGTAACTGTAAAATGATCATCTGTGCTGTATAACTTGGGATTTATGTACCATGCATTAGAATAACTGTTAATCATAAAATGATATTTATCATCAACTTGTTGCTCAGATATTCTTGCAGTCCATAAAGAATCATAACTTTCAGATAAAACTAAAAAGAATGGTTCAGTCGCATCTTCAATATCCACAAGATATTCTACAGGGTTAATTCTTTGAAAATTTAACTTAGGTAAAACATCTACAGAAATTGGCAAACTATCTATTGGCGAATAATTTAAAATAATATTACTATTCATTAATTGATCTATTTGGATTATTAC
>CAYSWL010000012.1:0-30929 GCA_964434745.1 uncultured Candidatus Bathyarchaeia archaeon
GGGCGTTCTCTTGGAAACTACTGTTAAAAACGCTAGCTATAAACTTAAGCACAAAAAATGCTTTTCTTTATTATTGGTCTGGATATTTTATCGACTTAATAATACCCTGTCAAGCCATATGTGGTGAACTTATGCGTCTTTACCTTGTGCAGAAAGAAACAAACACAAATTATGGTGTAATAGCAGCTGCAGGATTAACCAACCGAACAATATCTTATACAATTTCCACAGCAGGCTTAGGCGTTGGGTTAATATTTATTTCATCAATACCAAACCTACCCGTCTTTATTTTTGATATATTAATTTTAGGTTGGATAGGTTCTTTAACGTACTTAGTGATTTTATTATACTTAATTTTTAAAGAAAATGCTGCTGAAAAAATTGCATCTATTTCTGTAAGAGTGCTTCAAGCGTTAAAAATTAAAAAATACAAAACAAACGAGGCAATACCTGAAATAACAAAATCTTTAAAACAATTTCATGACGGTTTTAAATTCTTCCAAGCAAACACCCGTCACATGTTAGCACCAATCGGTCTACAGTTAGCTTCATATATACTTAACTTGGCTATTTACATTCTAGTTTTCTATGCATTAGGCTTTAATCAGCTTACGTTAGGATTTTTTATTATGGTGTTCTTTCTTACAAGTACAATCCAAGGAACATCAGCGGCTTTCTCAGTAGGAAGTCTTGAAATATTTCTTACCAGTATCTTCATCTTTTACGGTATTGAAGCTGCCCAAAGCGGGATAGTTGCTGCTTTAATACGTAGCGTGATTTTCTGGTTTCCACTTGTGGTAGGTTACATTATAATTCAACTAGTCGGAGCTAAGAAACTACTAAAGACTACGCTAAAAACAGGTTCTCAGCTAAGTAATTGACAATCCATCAAAATCTGACTTTAGATAGTTAAGTATTCAATATTTCATTATTACTGGATGCGCTTGGTTTACTATACACCAAAACAGATAAAAACTTGGGGGGTATCCATCAGGTGTTAAACCCGGTGAATAGCATATGCCATCTGAAATCATGGATGCAGAAAAATTCGTAGAAATGAGCGCACGTGCCAAGTTTTGCGCAGTAAAAAGACTCAAATCTAACGTCAAATTGAAGCTTCGTACTCCCAGTGAACTCTACACTTTAAAAGTAGAATCTGGTAAAGCCGAAGAAACGATTAAGAAGCTTAAATGCGAAATACGCGAAGTATAACCGCATTTAGTTTCATTTTCTAGCTTCTTTTAATTGTAATCATTTAATTCTAAAAATATCATTTTTTCCTTCTCAAGATACTAATCAATTTGGGTCAGATTTGGGAAAACTCCACAAACCATAAAAACTTAATTATCTGACTTAGTAATCGTGATGGCTATGAATATGACAAAGACAGCCGCAATCATATTCTTCTTACTGCTTATTTGCACTAGTGCAATAGGAAGTGTTTTTGCTCAAACAACCGTTTCATCAGGCGTGTCTGAAGGTGACTCCTTCAAATATGATCTTAAATACCTATGGACTTCCTCTAACCCTGTTGACGTTGTACCTTTAGACTTGGGTTTCAAAGAACCAAACTGATTACTTACAAGTTAACGTCGACGTAGCGGTAGGAAATGCGTTACGTCTTTCGACTGTTTGGCGGTTCCTAAACGGCACCGAATTATCTGGAACTCAACTTGAAGAAATAGGAAATAACACTTCAACTGGTTTTATTTACATTTACGCTGCTAATCTTAATGCAGGCGGTTATCTGTTTCCATTAGCCACTGATTTACCATTTATCATTAACAACACAATATTTCGCATATACAATAACAACAATGAACCAAGAACAATAAACCATATTGAAGTTAATGGAACAGACTTCGAAGACCGAAAATATAGCTACATGGACCTATACTTTGACAAGGCAACAGGCGTATTAGTTGAAGCAAAACTAGAAGAAGTATACTCCTATCAACCAACCCAAACATATACTACTTTAATTACAATAAAAGAATCCTCTCTATGGAACATTACACCTCAACCAACAATTTCCTCTTCTGCATCGCCTTCAACAACTACTTCACCTCAAACCACTAATTCCCCTTCAAATACACAAAATAGCGATACACCAGCAGCCGACTTTGACATGCTACTAATTATTCTATAATAGTACTAGTTGTAATAGTAATTGTAATACTCTTTGTATTTTTAACAAGACGCCCAAAAACAAATCCTAAACCTAATACTGTACCCGTAGAACAAAGCTCAAAAACCACCACTGATAGTGACTCAAATACTATAGGCATGATTAAATGCAAAAACTGCGGAACCGAAAACCCAAACGCTAACGAATTCTGCGGCAAATGCGGTAAACGTTTACACACATAAAACAAACACAGCCTCCTTTTCCTTTTTAATTTTTTTATATTACACTTGTGGATTGCACTATTTGCTTGTTAATAGCTTCTGTCCAAACAATCACTCAGTACCCACTTTTACAAAACCTTCTTACTATCTTATTATTTACTGATGATATGAAGAAGAAAATTAACATACCTGCAGATAAGGCTCAATTTGAACAACTGATAAATTAAACTGAAAAGAAAAACCTAAAGTCTATCAAGGTTATAGAACATAAAGTGAAGAGAGTTACCAAGGTGTACAAGCATGAGTGAGAATGAAATCAAAAAAATTCCTACTTCTGAAGAGTATGTAAACACTTCAGGTGAAGATTGGCTCTTGCAAGGTAGAAGTAGAGGCTTGTTTAAAGGCATAAGAGCATAAAGGTTAATGCATGGTTTGCAGTTTTCACGTGATATTGTAATCTAAAAATTACCTCCAAAACGTTCTTTACTAACACAAGATTTGTTATTGACAAGCAAACATACAATGTATAAGATAATGGTGTTAACGAAGTAATTTTTAGGAATTAAATTATTACTCTTTGTTTATAAGACAAGAATTTATGGTGCGGTTGCCGGGATTTGAACCCGGGTCGTCAACGTGGCAGGCTGATGTCCTAAACCAGGCTAGACTACAACCGCTTGCGTGGTCTTTTTGTAGCGTAAACCAACAGATGCAACGATTTAGGTCGACACGTTGGCTTGAAACACTTGCTACATTCTGAAGCAAAGATAGTAATATGCTATTTAAGTTTTCTGAGTCGACTTACTCTTACTATATCCATAATATACTCTAATCCGTCCTAAAACAATGTGTCCTTGCTTTTTGTCTTGATTTTATACTTTATTTTTGACGTTATACTTCAAATTTACTTCACTTAAGTGAATTGCTGCTTTTGATTTCGCGAAAAAATATTAAACTGTACAATATGTGCAATTTAAGCACAGTTTGAAGAGGCTGATTTCTATATATTTAATATTTTCAAATTATCTACGTTTAACTTATACGATAGTTGATGTATGTATTCAGTAAATTCTAACTGAATAGTCAATAAAACGTTGCTTATTAATTCATGTTTGCTTTTTTCAACCCCATTTCTTGATCGCGCCCAGAAATGGTGCTGCCTTTGCTTTAAATGGGTAATTGGTTCTGCTGTATTAGTTGCATTTGCTTAAAATTAGTGATTGTTTGGTTGTAGATTTTTATTCAAGCTATCTAATTCCCTTAGAAGCTTGTTGATTGTGATAGTAATTGATGATAGTTAAGATTGGACGGTTACTGTAATATTGTACTATCTTCGTTCCCATTCGCTTTCTCTGGCGTTAGCAGTATACTCATAAATGTTAGACTACATGGATTGTAGGTAGCTGATAATTTTTAGTAACTTATTATTGCTTTTTGTAGCTTCTTTTGTTTGATTAAAAAAGATGCTGCATTAATGCAGCAATTTTGGGCTAACTAGATTGTTTCTGCGGATTCTTTTTGGTAGCAAAAACTTTTTTCGTAGGTTTTTTTCGAAATGTGCAGTTGATTCGAACTGATGATTTGCATCTTTTGCAGTTTTTGACTAAGCCTGCTCGTAGTATACACATATAATTTTTTTCCTTAATAGCTTATAAAAAGCTCAGTTATTCAGAAGGTTTACCCAAAGGACAAAAGAAGCTCTTCACATTCTAAATGCATGCGAAGTTAATAAACAAGTAAAATAAATGCAATGAAAATCGTTGGTTTACTTTAGAGATTATTCCAAGGTGTGTCTAATAAATTTCAAAATTAAAGAAGAGCCTAAAGAGTTTATGAATCTTTTATGTTATTGTCTTTTTTCAGCTTTACTTGCATACTATTTATGCTTGACTTAAATATCGTAAAGTTGATTGATTCATTAGCCTTTAAGCTTTATTTCGAATCAGCTTTAACTGATTGTATTTAATGGGTTGTTTCTTGTGCGTTGTTTGCTCTTTTATATTGTTAAATATTTTTTGTTTCGCAGCACACTGACTTGGTTTTGACGGTACCTGAAAAATATGTCTCCGCGTGTATCAGCTTCAAAATCCCACGGTGATACTAGTACTACGTCTCCCTCTCTTATCCATACTCGTCTTTTAAGTTTTCCACGTATTCTGCAAAGACGTTCTTTTCCATCTTGGCACTTTACCATAATTCTGTCTGCACCAAGCATCTTTACAGCTATCCCTAATACATCGTCTTTTGTTGGAAAAACTATTTGTTCGTATCCATCATTTCTAACTTTTTGTCTTCCCAGTTTTAACACCATCACAGCGCTTAATAATTTATAAGCCGCTTTTGTTAACCAAAATCTGGAGAAAAACCAAAACAAGCCCTTTGGTCTATTGGTTTTTCATCAACAGAATTCCAATTAAATTATCCAATAGGTGGACTGCTATATTAGTATGACATCAGCAAATTCACTATTTGAATGACATATGTAGCTCTTTTTTAAAATTTTCAAATTATTGTGTACCTGACAATGTTTCAGAATAATAAAAAGTACACTAACTTTTAGACCAGCTATAGCCTATTTAACTATTTGTTAATTTAATGCGTGTCTGATTAGTATTCTGTTTTGTTGTCTTAATTTTATCATTTCTGATTATTATTCCTAAGTGACTGCAAATATTTGCTTTACTTAGAAGTATTATCAAAGTGATGTTGATGTATTTTTGTTACCCAGTTTTTGTCAATGACCACTATGATGAGAAGTTTAGTTGTTGTCTAAAATTGAACGTAGTTTTGGATGCTTTAGTTAGCCGTATTTGGAATTTAGAATCTGTATTTGAAGTAGTTCACAGAGTTAAGTTACAACAAGCCGTTACCTGATTATGTTAAGTGCCTTGATGTTTCTTTATTGGTTTCTTATTTAAACGGGTCTTTAATGCTAATTTGTTTATTAGTGTGCCAGCTATCATTTACATGAAGAGTCATTTATGATGTGGCTTTCTTTGAGTAACTAGTTGTTTTCAAAAATAATGGGAGTTGTGTTAATGTTTATGCGTAAGATGATGTTCAAAGAAGAAATGTTCAAATGTAGAATTTGTAAAATTGGTTTTGCTACTCCTGAAGAATTAAGACTTCATAGAATGAATAGCCACAAAGGTCATATGTTAACTCATCGATAATTAAATTTTATTTTACGAATATAGCTGTCTGTTATGGCTTGTACTATAGTGTTGTGTATATCATTTTTTATTTTTTGTTGTAGATTAGGTTGAATGATTTGTTTCATTAGCGGATTTATTACGTAATATTGTAAGCGTTCCAGTTTGTCCAAGGTTTAATTGCCTTTCTCCATTATGTGTGCGTACTGAAGCGTTCTTTATTTGAATAATATCGCCAACAGCAGCTATTTGTGTTTGCCCCCAAAGGCAAAGTTTAACTTTTCCAGTTTCATCTCCTATTAGAACATTAGTTAACATTATACTAGTGCCAAATTGTGTGTGTATAAGTTGAGGTTTTTCTGTTTTAAGGACTTCTGCTTCAACATTTACCTTCTTCATGCCATTGCGTAAATCTTGAATAAGAACTGAAAGAGATCGAGTTGCATTCTGTTTAGCTATCTGCTTAATTACTTTTTCATTATTTAGCCAGCTTTCAAAACGCAAATCTTTTCGGTATAAAAGTTTTTCATCAACATGGAATTGTACTACAATTTTTTCATCTTTTTTAATTAGAAATATTTCTTCATTTTTTACAGTGCCACGGTATTCGATAGAAAGCTTTCCACATATTGATGTTCGATTTTTTCTTGCTGCCCCTAATGCTTCATAGAGCTCTTCAAGGTAGACTTCGTATTTAACTGATAGGAATGCAAGATGCTTTATTATTGCTGGATTTTTATGTCTCAACTACATTTCTTCCTTCATATTTGCTAGACTAGTCTTGAAATATTATCGATGAATCAAGATTGAGTTTTTCTAAGAAGCCCAACAAGCATAAACATACAATGCTAACTATATATGTTATAGTGCTAGAAATCTTCTAGTATATTCAGCTAGAAGTAGTTATATATGTTAATTTTTCTGTATAGTGAACGCGTCAGGAGCTGCTTCTAAAGAATTACAACGTAAGATGCAGTTAACATACTATGTTAAACAACTATTTTCATTCCTAAATTTGTGGTATATTTTATAATGGTGTTGAATCCGTTGGCTTTTTTAGTGGCTGAACTGTATTTATGGGCCTTTTACTGCGTTGTATGCTTCTGCTTTTTGTAATTATTTGTTGTTCCTCATTGCTAACTGTCACTTCATCAGTATTTGAATCAAGTTCTTCTGAGTCCTCTGAGGGTTCGCTAGTTTGATTTTTTTGTGCTACTTTATTACATTTTTGTGCTGGTTCTTTAGTACGTGAAAAAATTACTAGAATTGATATGATTTCTACTCTTCCAATTACCATTAGTACCATAAAGAGCCATTTTAACGGCATAGCTAATGTAGGTCCTACAATACCTACACTCAAACCTGTTGCGGCCAAAGCTGATGTTGTTTCAAATGCAGCATTTATTGGCGAAAACCCAAAAGCTGTTACGATTAATGAAGAAACAAACGTAATGGCCCCAATTAATAATACGTATGTTCCTGCGTGAATGATGTCGTGGTTTGAGTATTCTTTGCCGAATAATGTTAATTTACTTTCTTTTTGTGTTATAGTGTCGACTGTTGATTTTTTTATAGCTTTTACTAGGACTAGTAGTCTAATAATTTTGATGCCTCCAGCCGTGGAAAGACTTGTGCCGCCAATGAACATGAGTAATATCAAAAATAGCTTGAAAGTATCTGCAGAGTTCTGGATTGGAAGATAGCTAAATCCGGCTGTTGACATTGCGCTTATTATATGAAATGTTGCGTCAAATGGTGTAAGATTGAATGCTACTGCCGCTATAGCAATAGCAAAAACCATCATGACTAAGAATACCATGGCTTCTGATCTTAGAAATTCTTTGAATTTTCTTTTAATTAGTCCTGCTAGTAGTATGAAGTTTACTGCACCTAGTATCATGCTAAATGGAATTATAAAGTTTAAAGGCGGTTGTGTGACTGCAGTTGTTATGTCTGCTATGGGTGCAAATCCGCCTGTACTTAATGCTGCAAAAATAAATGCTGCTAAGTTAACCGGATCTGAATAACCTAGTAGAAAACCGCTGACAATCATGATAACTGTGTAGGTGCAATAAACTGAAATAATGATCATGAATGTTTTCTTAACTTTTCCATTATTGCCAAAGCCCATGCTTCTTGAAAATTCTTTTAGCTTCGCTTCAGGATAAAAGAATGCAAGCATTATAAGTACAATGCCTATTCCACCGATAAACTGAGTTAGTCCACGGTATAAGATAATCGATTTAGGCAGGGCTGATAAATCAGATATTACTGAAAATCCTGTTGTTGTAAATCCTGAAGTAGATTCAAAAATGCTATCTGTAATATGTTGAGCTAAAGGCACTGACGTATCTTGTAATGTGACATATAAGTAGGGGATAGATCCAATAAGGCTTAGAATAATAAACACTATGACAACAAGTGTACATGACTGTTTAAAGCTCAGCGCCTTTTTTTCGCATAAAGAATTTAGTATAAAACCTAATACAAGAAATACACATGCTGTTATGAACAAGCCAATGGTGGCTGAAGTTTCATTAGGATAAATAAATGAAACTATTATAGGAACCAGTACAAAAATCCCTGAAATTTGGAGTACAAACCCCAAGTTAGCGAGTAAAGCTGAACGCATTAGAGCTGGTTATTAATAAGACATTATTAAATTTTATCCAAAACCAACTAGACAAGTATAAATTATATCATGAAAAATTGCCGATTCTGTTCACTTTATTTTTTCAGTAAAATTTTTGTTCACAAAATTGAAGCGTCAAACGGTTTTTTTTACTTGTTTTTATTCTCCTATAATGGGTGACCAACGGTGCTAAGATAAACTGTACTTTCTTCTTGACCATCTATTCCAAGTATTGCATTAACCTCATCATCATAGAATGCACTTATTTGACATGAACCTAAGCCTACACTTACAGCTGACAATGCCAGATTTTGTGCAATATGTCCTGCTTCTATGTATATGGACCGATAACCTCTTTGAAGATACTTCCATTTGGTTCTGGCAAATATTGCAGTTAACACGAAAACTATTTGAGCTTCAGCACACATTTCTTGATCCAAGGCTGCTCTTGCAATATCCTCTTCAAAATTTCCAAGACGCAATTCTTCTAATTCATTTTGTTTTACATCATAATGGTAAACGCCTTTTTGTAAGCCTTCCACATTATTTGCAATTATATATGTTTCAATAGGATATAATGCTCCAGCGGAAGGCGCCATACGAAATTCATAGTCTGATTTCTTTCTGATACCCGTAGCTGTCCAGAGCATATATGCTAACTCTGAGAGCTTAACCGGTTTATCAGCATAGGCCCGTACACTATGACGATTTTTTACAATTTCAATAAAAGACATACTACAATTAGCCGATACTTCAAAGTCAAATTTAAGCGGAATTTTTTTTAAAGAATAATTTTTGTACATGTTGGGTTTCTTTGTCCAATCCAAATAATGTCTTGGAAGGTGTCCTCGACTATACTTTGTAGATTTATGAAAAACATCTCCAATATCATTATCCATTAATTATTCCCACATAGCTAATCTTTTTTATCTATTTGAAGAATAGCTTCCCCAATTAATCAACATGTAACATTTTGTATAAACAATAAAAATAACTCACCTTAATCTTTAATACTAATCCACGCTTAAAGGCTGCATATTACTCTCTAACATCTTGATATCCTCAACTAAATATAAGTGACTTTTGCAGTAGCAGTCAGAACAGCCAAATCCAACAACTGGCTTACCTTGCTTGCTTATTTGATTTGCATAAAAGCATTCTTCTGTTTTTTCTGCCACCTTATAGAATACTTTAGTGACAATGGCTAAATCAACTGCAAGCAGATAATCTATATGCCAAAATTTCTGCTTATCCTTTCTAAGATGGCGTTTTACCCGTTGAAGAAGATTATTTTGTGCAGACCCAATATACAAGTAAATACCTTTCTGAAAAAATTGAACTCCTAACGCACCAACTTGTAAGCGAGTATCTTTGCTAAGCTGAATAACCAACACATATATTCCCTTCAACTTTCGATTTCTATGCATCGACTTTCGCTTCGCCAAATACTCGTTAAATTAGGAAATAAATAATTTCTATCACCAATTTATAATCTTGCTCTCAAGTATTCTTTTACTTGTCGAGATAGGTTGATTTGTATTGACTTTTTAAAATGTAAATGTACAGATTAGTTTTTAACCCTTTGAGGTTGAGCGGTCTGTGTGGCTATTTATTGAGGTGCGCATGTTTTAAGTTGACGATTAGACTGTGTCTATATGAGTTGGTATGATTGATAATTTATTTTCTTTGTCTTTTGTGGTGAAAAATAGGTGCAAAAGCAGAACTAAAAGTAAAATCTAACTTGCTTTCATAAGAAATTTGAAATTGCAAGTTTAATAACAAGGCAGGCTTAAAGAAGTAGTGAAAGCCACCTAACTTGGGTAGAGAAACTCATCATAAGCAGGCGAACTGAACATATTTTAAGGTAGGCTCTTTTGATATTATATCAATATTTTTAGTATTGGCAATTGAGCGTGATAACATGAATGGCAAGTGGCTTTCTTTAATTATTGGAATACTTTTCTTCATATTCACTTTTTTCATATTATTGGATCATTACTTCCTTACTGGAATATGGTTCGAGGTAGAAGACGTTCACCATGAAACCTTTGTCTTATCAACTGCAGCAATGGGCATAGGTGTGCTAATAGGTGCTATCTTAAGTGGTAGTAAGAACTAATAAAAAATTAAACCAAACAAGTGTTAGTAAAGATTTTGTTAAAAAATTTACTATTTTGTTTTATCTTTTTTTATGGTTCTTAGTTTTTCTTCAAGTTCTCTAAAGTCTTTTAGAATTACATCTGAGTGAACAACGATCCATGGACTTAGACAAGGCATATTAGATACTATTATCACTTGCTTACCTTTCCTTTTTGCGTAAAACAATTCCATACACGCACCAGCAGAGAGCTGTGGTAAATAAACAATCATTAAGTCGCAGCGTTCAGCATCTTCTAGGTCTCTTTGCACAAATTCCATAGCCGGAACATTACTCCACCAGCATGGTTCTTCTTTATTATAGAGTACTTTTTCACGGTGCCATGGGTCAATTACTTCAAAACCTAAACTTGTGCAGATTTCACTGATAATCTGGCGATACCCCTGTTGGTTTTCCACGCCCTGTATTGGGCCTGCAATGAATACTTTCTTCATCTTATCATGTTTAATGTTAACATAAATAAAAATTTTTTTTACATTCTCAACTGCTCAAGCATCTTATCTGGGTCATTAGTAGGTGGTAAGCACATTTGACCTTGACATACATATGCTGTTGTTTTATTTTCCACCTTTCTGTATCCTTTGTCTGTGCTATCAGACGGCTTCAAAGAAACAACAACGTTAGGTAAATAGTTTCTATGTAATGTTGCAAGGAATTTTTGAGTGCCCTCTTCAGTGATATTGCCAACTAAAGTAACACTGTGAGCCGGACCAAATGCGAAGTCAAAGCCTGAGAGCAGAAAGGTATATGCTACTGGTGAACGGCTCACCTCATCTGTAAACACATGCATGAGCTTGGCTGCTATCTCGTCAAATTTGGGGTTATTTATAAGTCTAGCTAGTCGTAATAGATTCATTAATGCTACTGAATTTCCGGAAGGAACTGCCCCATCATATGCCTGTTTAAGCCGTGGCAATACTTCTTCAGGCTGGTATTTAGTAAAATAGAATCCGCCATTATCATTATCCCAAAATCTTTCTATCATAGTATTAGTCAATTCTACTGCATGCTGCAAATATTTCTCGTTAAATGTTGCTTCATATAACTCAAAAAGGCCAAACGTAAAAAAAGCATAATCATCTAAGAGCCCCTCTACCGCTCGTTCACCTTTAGCGAAGCGATGATATAAAATACCCTCTTCTGTTAACATTTGGGTGAAGAGAAATTCAGCTGCTTTGCCTGCTGCCTTTAGGTATTTTTGATCATTAAAAATTTGGGCTGCTCTTGCAAGAGCAGCTATGATCAGTCCATTCCAATCAGTTAATATTTTATCATCTTTTGTTGGGCGGATGCGATTTTTCCTTGCTTGAAATAAAGCATTACGTATTCTACCTAACCTAAAAATAAGTTCATCATTTGTTAATCCTAATTCTGTAGCAATTTCTTCAATTGATTTTGGAAAATGCAGTATATTTTTTCCTGTCCTGTCTCGAATCGAAGGTTCATAATAATTGCCTTGAGCCTCTACGCCAAATAGTCTAACAGCCAAATCTGTATCCTCAGGCTCAACAGTGTCTTTTATTTCCTGACGGGTCCACAAGTAAAATTTGCCTTCTTCTCCTTCTGAATCTGCATCTTCTGCTGAGAAAAACCCGCCTTTTGGTGATTCTAAATCGCGAAGTACATAATCTAACGTTTCTTGTGCGGTTTCCTTGAACCTATTTTCACCAGTTGCTTGATATGCCTCTATATAGGCTAATGCTAAAAGTGCTTGATCATATAACATTTTTTCAAAATGCGGCACTAGCCAAAAAGCGTCTGTACTATAACGGTGAAAACCAAACCCTACTTGGTCAAATATGCCGCCAAATCGCATATGTTGCAGTGTCTTTTCAACAATTGCTAACGCATTTTTCTCACCATTTCTTTTCCAATACCTGAGCAGAAAAAGTAAAGTATGTGGCCTAGGGAACTTTGGTGCATCCCCAAAACCGCCGTTTTGATCATCAAAATCCATTACCAACTTTTCATAAGCATCATCAAGAACGTCCTTACTAATTTCACCTGCCAGAAGGCGGGTCTCTGCGGACTCAATACGATTCTTCACAGCATCTCCTGTCTGTTCAATATCAACACGACGTAATCTCCAGATTTCCATAATCTGAGGAATAAGTTCTACCATTCCTGTCATACCAAATCGGCTATTTTTTGGAATATAACTAGCTGCAAAGAATGGTTTCCTATCAGGCGTTAATAACACATTCAAAGGCCATCCACAGCTTCTACCCATTGCCTGACAAACAGCCATATACAGAGCATCCACATCTGGTCTTTCTTCGCGGTCAACTTTAACACAAATAAACGCAAGATTCATCAGCATAGCTACTTGGCTATCTTCAAAACACTCTTTCTCCATTACATGGCACCAGTGACATGACGAGTAGCCTATAGAAACAAAAACAGGTTTATCTTCTGCTTTAGCTCTTTCAAAAGCTTCTTGGCCCCACGGGTACCAATCTACCGGGTTATATGCATGTTGTAGCAAATAGGTACTCTTCTCATTAATTAATCGGTTAGGTTTTCTTTCCAAAGTAGTTTTTCTTTCCAAAACCCTCACCATCAGAACACAATAAGACAACACTTTCAAAACAGTATGTGCTAGCTTCGGTTAGTTAGAAAGAGTTGTCTGCTTTTTTTGTATGGCGCGTCTTTAATTAGTATTTCGAGTAGCGTCAATATTTGACGCTTAAATATAGAATAACTGATAATGCTATTAGTTGAAGTAGACCTGGTAATACAACTAGCCATAAAGCAAACTGTCCTGCTCCCGGCCACATTTGGTTCCCTGGTAACATAGGATTCGATGCAATTTCTTTAACTAAGAACGCTGCTGCAAAGATTAGTAAGCCGATAGTGAATCCTGCACGTGTTTTTAAGTAGATACTCACATATGTAAGCACTAGAACTGTAAGAAGGACAATATTTATTGTGGAAAATATTAACCGTATTACGTTAATAAATTGAAAATCTATAAAGACCACTTGGATTTGTTGACGCCCGAATGGGAGAATGTTTTCAAATTGCTGCAAATTAATAACATATGCTGCCATAAATACTGCTAAGATAGAGCTAACTAGTACAACCGTAATGAGCGACAGGATTTTAGTGTCTTTATCCATACAGATGTTCCTTCTTTATTTGTTCCTTTTTTACTTTTTCCAGATTTTCTTCAGAATTTCCTCAAATACGCTATAGTTATCTTCCATTGTTTGCGTAAGAAAGTATGTTGCGCCATATTTGTCACCTACTGAGGTAACTATACGATTCTTTTCCAAAACCTCCAAGTGATATCGTACGGTTTTATAGTCTACCTTTAGAGAATTTGCCAATTGATTTGCGTTCTGCGGCGTCTTATGTATTGTTTTAATTATTTCTGCCCGAGTTACTCCGCCTCTAGTGCCTGCTATCAACCAGCCTAGCAGATACTTTAATGGGCGCACACCTGCAGACATCTAACTGGTATCTTCTCCATAAACGCAACTGAGGAATTCTTTGTCACAGGTAATCATATTATAGTAATAAAGCTGTTCCCAAATCTCTATTTAATAATGTCATCTGCGAATTAATTTGGGCTAAATTTGGGTCAAATTTTGAAAAATCATTTTAAACAATCCTGACCCATTAAGTCATAAGGACAAACGAGCAACACCCTCTCTTAAAAACTCGTAAGGTCTCAGGGCAGTTGGACAACCTCCCAATTTTTCTTTCAGCTGCTCTGGTCCTTACTGAGCCAAGATTTCTTATTTCAAACAAAAATCGCTGCTACAATAAACTAATTGAAAAATCATAATCATACGAACACATAATCGTAAAAATGTATCAAAATTCTACTTTATGTCGTTGACGTGCTATCGGGTTGTCGCTATTTTTATAAGGTCAGGTTACTGAGTGTACTTTTTATGCAAGCTGAAATAGGAATCATTGGTGGAACAGGTCTTTATGACCCTAATCTTCTCAAAAATATACAAGAAATTGAAGTAAACACACCTTATGGCGCGCCGTCAGATGCTTTCATAATAGGTGAACTATCTGGAAGACAAGTTGCATTTTTAGCTCGCCATGGCCGCAGGCATACAATTCGACCTACAGATGTTAACTCGCGAGCTAACATGTACGCTTTTAAGAAACTTGGGGTCCAACATGTGCTCGCCGTGTCAACTGTTGGTTCACTCAAAGAAGAATACAAGCCTGGTGATATTGCCTTCGTTGATCAGTTTATTGACCGAACAATTAAACGGGAACAATCCTTCTATACACAAGATCGCGTTTGTCACATTTCAGTCGCTGACCCTATATGTAACCATCTGCGAAAAATGCTAATCGATGTTGCAAAAGAAGCAAACATTTTTGCTCATCCAACTGCAACCTATGTGTGCATTGAAGGCCCAAGGTTTTCAACTAAGGCTGAATCTAGAATGTTCCAGCAATGGGGCGCAGACCTTGTAGGTATGACTCTTGTTCCTGAATGCGTATTAGCGCGTGAAGCAGAGCTATGCTATGCCTCAATGGCAACTGTAACAGACTATGATTGCTGGAAAGATCACCCAGTTACCACAGACGAAATCATAACCACCATGCGAGCAAACATCGAAAAAGTAAAAACCATTCTAACAAAAACTATCGAAATACTTCCTAAAGAACGTACTTGCGAATGTAAATGTGCATTAAAAAATGCGTTAATGTAAGTAAGGTAAAGTTAAGAAAAGAAAGTGAGGTAAAAAAATTGGACTATAAATCTATAATTAGACAGTTTCCCTTTAAAGGTGTGGCATTCTGGGATATTGCACCGTTACTAAAAGATAAAGCAGTCTTCAAAGAAATTATAGATAAGCTAGCTGAACATTATAAAGATAAAAAAATTGATGTTATCGTGTCAAATGAAGCTCGCGGCTTCATAATTGGTGCTCCCCTTGCTTACGCGTTAAACGTAGGTTTTGTACCTATACGAAAAAAAGGCAAACTACCTGGAGAATGCGCTGCGATAACTTACCAGAAAGAGTACGAAGCCGACACAATCGAAATGCAAGAAGATGCCATAGCTAAAGGAGAAAACGTCTTAATTATAGATGATTTATTAGCAACTGGTGGAACCATAAAAGCAAACATTGAACTCGTAGAAAAACAAGGTGGGAATATCGTAGGTTTAGGTTTTCTAATAGAATTAGATTATTGCGGTGGAAGGAACCTAATAGGAAATAAATACGAAATTTTTTCACTCGTAAGATACGAAAACACCAACCCTTAAGAGCCCACTTTCTTTTTATTTTTCTAATTATTTCTTGTTTTATAGACACACTGTCTTTTTCGAAGAACGATTTTACTTGATAGTTCTTATGTGTGGATGCTCGATTTTGCCTGCTATCGTGCCTTATAAATCAGATTTAATTTGCCTACTAATTATACTTAGAACAAATATTTGTAAGGTACCTGTTAGCACGTTGCACCGCAATTATTAATAAGTCAGAGCAACAACCATTTCTTTCTTATTGGCAGAAGTGAAATGGATGGCGAAGACTACTACTTCAGGCACAAAAATAGTGCTTACTGCATCGGCTACTGAAATGAGTGAATTTGGCAACAACCCATTTGTTGCTTTTGTTGGCGGATTCGGAAGCGGCCCAGTTCCAAAATGGCTAATACGTAAGTATCTTTATCCTCCAGTTGAAACAACTGAGGATGGACGAGCAAAACTTGCTCCTTACGGCTTACGAAAAGTAGAAGCAATGCTTCTTAATAGCGGCTTTACCAAAGATGAGGTAGCGGTAGTTCACCCAGCGAATTTAGATAACTTCATTGGGCCAAACACCAAAGCAGTTGGCATTTCATCTATGGATCCAACAGGTATGGGTTATGTAAGCAAAACCTACAGCAGTCTTGTTGGCGGCGGAGAACCCATGAACGCCATAGAATTTAAGGCACTTGCCAAACATCCTGCAATCTTACGCTACAAGCCTAAGGTTATTGTCGGTGGATTTGGTAGCTGGCAATTAGAACGTAGACATCTTACCCGTGATTATGGTGTAGACTGTTTGGTTATGGGTCCCGGACAAGAAGCTATTGTTGACGTATTTAGGAAAGCGGTGAATGGCGAGAAGCTGCCGCAGCGAATACGTTCGCCAATGAAGCCAAACGAGGATATGCCTGCAATTGCACATTCAGCAGTTCATGGCGAAGTAGAAATCAGCAAAGGATGTGGTAGAAATTGCCAATTTTGTACGCCAACAGTTCAACGGAAAACTGATGTGCCGCTTGATGTTATTCTTAAAGAAGTTGAGTTAACAGTCAACGAAGCACAAGGTAAAGATGTCAATATTACCCTAGTAACAGAGGATCTTTTCCTATATGGCTCTAAAGATAAGACCTTTGTGCCTAATGAAGAGGTTGTTTTAAAACTAGTTAATAGTGTTGCAGCTTTTCCGACAGTTAAAGGCATTCAGACCAGCCACATGTCTCTTGCACCAGTAGTAGTTAACCCAGATATGATCAAAAAGCTCGCTCATACTCTTCTAGAGCATTCTTGGTATTCACATAACGGTAAACCAATTATCACAGGAGAAACAGGCATCGAGACTGGCAGTGTTCGATTAATGAAGAAGTACATGGCAGGAAAAATGCTACCGTACAAACCCGAACAGTGGCCTGAAATAGTTGAACAAGCCTTCGGTATTCTCAATGACAACGAATGGTATCCACTTGCTACTTTGATTGTCGGTTTACCTGAAGAAACTGAAGATGATGTAAATGAAACTCTTTCGCTTATGGACGACTTGAAAGACTACAATGCCTTCTATGTTCCTTTGTTCTTTGTTCCACTTGAAGACTGTACTTTGATGCATAATAAAGGTGCAGAAGTAGACACCTTGACAAAGATGCGCTGGGAGTTCCTTACTCGGTGCTGGGAATACAATGTTAGTATCTGGCGCAATACCTTCTTAGGTAACCGTATCACAAGCCCAATGGTTCTTAAAGCCATAAATAATGCTGCAATACCAGTGGCAGCTAAAGTTGCTCAAAAAGTGTATGGCTTCAAAGGCAACGAGCAAATGAGCGAAATGATCTGGAAGCTCGCAAAAGCTCAGCAACCTTAAGCAGTTATTTCTTTTTTAAACTGCATTTTTTTCACATTCAAAACTCATTTCTGTTAAGGAACGTTAATTAACACTTAAGCTGCAATGGGGTTATGTTTCGTAACGTTAAAGGTTTTGCCCAGTTCATATCAGTCGAACGCGGCTTGATGCTTTTTATGATTTCAGTAGGTGTCACATTTTTAATGGTCGGCTCGCTTGCATGGTCCACAGCATTTTTCTTAGGTGTTTTGGCGTTTTGTATCTGGAGCGCTGCTGATGCTATGAATAATATTTTTGACCAGCAACTTGACGAGCTTTCAGATCCAGATAGAGCACAATTCACTAAAAAGCTTGGACGAATTGGTCTGTTAGTCGCAGGGGCATTCACTGTACTATCGATGGCTTTAGGTATAGTTACTATGATTCCTTACGTTGTTTTATTTGTGGCGCTGGGTATAGTCTTTGGTGTATTATATTCTGTGCCACCTTTCAGACTGCGAAAAACCGCTTACAAGCCCATAGTGAACTTTACAGTAGGGGCCATCCCCACGTTAATCGTAGCAGCATTCTTTAATGACTTCTCAGTCAGCATCATAGCGCTTGTGGTACTAATCGGAGTTACAACATCAGTAAATAGCCTCTGGGGAGACTTGGCAGATTTTGCCTCCGATTTCCATAGTGGTTCGCGCACCGTACCAATTATATTCGGATTCCGCAAAGGTCTATTCTTAACAATAGGAATGGGCTATAGCCTGCTACCACTTATGGTTCTAGTAGGTGTACTCTTCCAACTAGGGCCAATTTACTACGTAGTGCTCTGCAGTTTAGCGGCGTTTGTCTCAATACGCATAATCCAAAAACGACATATCCTCTTCAAAGATCACCGCTTAGAACCTACGCGACTTCATAAACTTGGAGAAACACTATCCAAAGACTTCGTCATAATCGCTATAACCTTTACATTAATCTTGATGATTAGTAGCCTGCTAAAAATCAGCCCTCTGCCTCTCTAAATGATACTTAAAAAAATTTTTCCAGATTTTTTATCAAAACACGTTTTTTAAAAACTAGTTTAAACTCTTTTTGTGCAGAAAACAATAATGCCATAATGACCTAGGCTAAAAAATAGCCAGATCGGTGTGTAATTTTTTCATGCGTGTGTGGCTTAAAATTTATGAACTGCTCTGAGAATTTATTAGGTAGTGAGTGTCTTTATGCAACGTGCATTAAGATTTTTACCTAAGAAGACCTGGAAACGCATAGTTCTAGTCGTTTTTGTTGTCTTAGTAATTGTTATGGCCTTCATGGTGGCCTACGCATATTCAGTGATTAACAGCGAGGTAGTTAGTGAAGTAAATATAATTAATGTAAATGGCGAAAAAAATGCCCTTGTTCTTTATCAGCCAGCGGTAACCGATTTTCCAGTTGAAATTGCCCGTGCATTCGCTGACGGCTTAGCCCTAAGTGATTGGCGCGTAGAACTTACTACAGCTAGCTCGCAGTCACCTTCCAACATTTCTGACTACAGTTTATTGGCTATAGTGTTTCCAGTATATGCCGGTAGTCCACCTGCGCCTATAACTCGCTATATTGATCGAATCGGAGGTCTTCAAGAAATAAATACTGTTGTCATTGGTTGTGGAGCTGGAGCAGCAGAAGATGCTCTAAATGTATTAGCTAACAAAATCCAAGACGCTAACGGTAATGTCAACAAAACCCTCGCTTTATACACTCTTGCGCCTAATCCTGGAGAGGGTACCCCTACAGACATAGCCAGACAAACAGGCAGAAGCATCTTACCCTAAATATTGTCTAAATAAGCGAAATGCAAGCAATCCATATTTGCAGTCTCGCTATATAGCACATTCACTTTTTAATCTCATAATACCTTTATATTTTTAATATGGCCTGATTGTGCATCCTTTCTCTAATTTTATTAGAGTTGCTTATGATTGTTCTTTTAGTAGAACATTGCGTTCTTTGAGAAGAGTAAAAAATAGGTTTGTACTTAATCATAATAAAGCTGAATGTCATGAACAGACCAACCAATCTTTACTTAATACTGATTATTAGTCTGCTGATTTCATGTTTATTCACAATTTCACCTATTAATGCTCAGAATAAAACAATTATTGTTCCCGACGACTGCTTAACCATAGCTTCTGCAATTAACAACGCCGTTAAAGGTGACACTATATTCATTAGAAATGGCGTTTATAAAGGTCCTATTAATGAAACTCTAATAATTGATAAATCGATATCACTTATAGGTGAAAGTACTGCAAATACTATAAATTTGCACCCCAAATATAATGTAACTTGGCTTTTTAGTGCCGCTTTTTATGATTATTCTGATGCATTGCAAATTAATGCAAATGACGTTACGATTGCAAATCTTTCTTTAAAATTCATAGGAAATATGCGAGCAAATGGAGTTAGAATCCATATTATTGATAGTGATATATGGTCTCATTCCACTTCAACAGGATTATACATTAAAGGAACTCAATGCACAATTTTCGATAATAAGTTCTTAGGAGTTATTGAATTAACAGGTTTTTCCAACCTTGTAGATAAAAATACCGCATATAACCTCAGATTGCAAGATGCTCACAATACATTCGTCTCTTCTAATACCTTGCAAGTCTTGTCTTTAATAAATTCTACTTCTAATATTATAACTCAAAATACTATTAACACTGAAAACGCTATATATGTCACATATCTTGTAAACAGTAGTTCTAACCTCTTTTATAATAATCATATCAAAAGTGCGTTATGGAATACTAACCTAATGATAACTTATCAATCAATCAACAATACATTTTACGGTAACGCTTTTGTGAGCAGAGAAAATAATGAATATATCGACTTATTCACTAACCAAAATCTTGCTGTTTTGGATTCTACATCGCATAGCAACATCTGGAGTAACAACTCAATAGGTAATTTCTGGCATAACTATCAAAAAAGATATCCTAACGCCTCAGAAGTTGGTACCTCTAGAGTAGGTAACATTCCATATGTAATAGATGAAAACAACACTGATAACTATCCTTTGACAATAATTAAGTTAAACTTACCTTCTTTATCTAATCCTATGCCCCTACCTACGCCTTCAATTATTCCTCTGCCAACTATAGCACCAACTAAACTTTACACATCAACACCTACAACAACGTCTTCTCTTTCTCCAACACCTACTCAATCACCTATCCCCACACAATCTGCTAGCCCAACTCAGACGAGTCCTTCTACAAGCCCTACTAGTTTGCCGAGCATAACTCAAAATTTATTACCTTCGAAGCATCCTCAAAATTCGCCACTTACTATTATTCAAAAATGGATAGTGTGGATCATACTGATAATAGTCTCTGTAGTGATTGCAGGTTTTGTAATATTTAGAAAAAAAACTAAACTTGTGTTTAAGGCCACTTAATACCTGTCGGTTAATGTAGAAAAAGGAATTAGTTATTGTAGTAGCGTTTTTAGTAAGTTTATAGCTGCCCAAGCTGCTAATGCGCTGGTTTTCGGATTCTCAGGATGAGGTTGGTTAGAGAACTGCAAGAACATATCACCATACTTCCAGTGAACAACTATTTCATGAGTAGTACGAGCAACAGTAGGGTCAGCAATAACTTTAACATGAACTTTAGATGGTTTAACGGTTATTGCTAAAGTGGCAGCTACGTTCATTTCTCTTGGAAAGCATCGCGCCGCATCTTCAGCAGTGCCTTCATAGATAACTTTAGGTTCACTAGTTTGTGTGTTGAGCGCTTTAGGAGTTTTTCGAGAAGTTAATACAATATCAATAGCACCTGTTAATGATGCACTGGCAATGGCGTCTAATCCACCTATAGCGCCTGAAGGTACATGAATCTTAGATAAGTCTACATCTAAGTCAAGTAGAGCGCCTGTGCTCATAACAATTTGTTCAATACCAGCAGCGGCAATTTTTGGTACATAATCTTTGGCTGCTTGCTGTGATGCTGCTTCAACAATGACCAGAGGCTGTTTTTGCAGCATCTCATCAACACCTGAAACAACAACTACTGGAAGCTGTAATGCAGCTTTAAGCTGGTGTGCTTTGGTCATATCAAAATCGTACACTATAAGTTCATCGCATGCAACGATTTTACGTTCGATTGCTTCAGCTAGAACTGTGCCTATGGCGCCGCAGCCGATTAATCCAACTTTGCGCTTTTGTTTACTATCTGTGTTTACCAATGAGTTTGCCTCTAATACTCAGTTGATAGATGTATGGTGGGGAACTGTGTAGGTTGTCTGCCGTTGCCTTCTTCAGCGCGGACTTCCAAGCGAGCTATTTTACATGTTCCAGAGATGTCTATGGCTCCTGCGGTAATAATGTCAGCATTTACTTGATTACCTGCATAGATGGTAAGCTTCTGGATAGGTGCGTTGAGAGGTTTTTTTAGTTCAGCTTTTTCTCTACGGATTTCACCGATTATTTCCATGATGAGCTCGCCATTTTTCTCAAAAGTTTCGTTCACTACTGTAGCGTTATACTTTGGCCAAGGTGAAACTTGTATGCTTTTGTAGCCTTTTGTATCAACATACATAGCTTGGTATAGTTCCTCAGTTAGATGCGGAACTATAGGTGCCATGAGTTGAAGTACTCGGAACATTACCTCATAAAGTGTGTACTGCGCTGCAAGTTTTTTCGCTTCTCCGTAAACGTCGCCACGATAGAGTCGGTCTTTGGCTGCTTCAACATAGCAGTCGCAAAATACGTGCCAAGTGAAGTTGCGAATTTCCTCTACTGCACTATTCCACTGACATTTCTCCATGGCTTCAGTGACAGTTTTAACGGTTTTTTCTGTTTTGCTAAGAATCCATTTATCAAGTGGTTGAAGTTCAAGAGTTGCGGGGTCTTTAACAGGGCTATAATCCGCTAAGAGTTTGGATGCAAAACCTGCTACGTTCCACATTTTTACTAGAAATCGTTTGCCATATTCAACATCTTGTACCCGATATGGAATATCTGAGCCTGTTGCACCTCCACCTGCAGCCCATTGTCTAATAGCATCTGCGCCATACTTACCAAGTGCTTCAGGAGCGGCTGCATAGTTTTTAAGAGATTTACTCATTTTCCTACCGTCTTGCCCAAGAACCATGCCGTTAATTAACACACTCTTGTATGGTTTTTCGCCGAACAATGCTAGATGGCGTACCATAAGGTAATATGCCCACGTTCGAATGATGTCTGTTCCTGAAGGGTGAATATCTGCTGGAAACAGGTTATGCCAATCAGCTCTGTCAGGCCAGCCGGCGTGGACAGCACAAGTTATAGAAGAATCCATCCATGTGTCTAATACGTCACGTTCGCCAACAAAATCTTTAGATTCGCATTTTGGACATTTTTCAATGCGCGGCCCTTCGAGTTTAGGATCAATTGGCACCCACTCTGGCTCTGCAAGAATAAGTTCACCACAGTTTTTGCAATACCAAACCGGAATCGGCGTAGCGAAAAGTCGTTGACGACTAACCACCCAGTCCCAGTCAAGTGCCTTAGCCCAGTCAATAAGCCGATTTTTCATATAATCCGGATACCAGATAACTTCGTTAGCGTTCTTTTCTACTGCATCAGTTAACTCCATAGTCTTCATAAACCACTGTTTCTGTTCAAGAATTTCCACTTGAGTTTTACAGCGTTCACAGACGCCAACTTCTTGCATAATCTTTTCAGACTTTTCTAAAAGTCCTGCAGTCTTCAAATCTTCAACTATTGCAGCACGCGCTTTATTGACATAAAGACCTGCATATTTACATCCAGCATCACTAATTTTACCACTTTCAGTTAGCAGGCGAATAACTGGAAGCTTATGTTTTAGAACGGTTTTTACATCTTCTTTGTCACCGTAAGTGCAAATTTGAACTACTCCAGTACCAAAAGTAGGATCAACAGATTCTTCAGGAATAATAGTTACACTACGGTTCATAAGCGGCACAGTAATTTTTCTTCCTATATACTTTGCATAACGCTCATCAGCTGGGTTAACTTCAACTGCAACACAGGCAGGAATAAATTCAGGTCGCGAGGTAGCAATAAGTAAATACTCGTTACTTCCTTCTAACGGGAACCGAATGTAATGCAAGACACCTTCTTTTTTAATGTGGTCAACTTCGGCGTCAGCTATAGCAGTTTCATCACGTGGACACCAGTTAACAGGATGAGTGCCTTGGTACATGAACCCCTTCTTTTGTAATAGTATAAAGCTAAGTTGAGTTCGTCTCCAGTAATCAGGATCCATAGTGCGATATTCGGTGCTCCAGTCAATACTAGCGCCTAGCTTAAGAATGCCTTCTTTCATCATAGCAATATATTTCTCAACTAGTTCACAACACCATGTCCGAAATTGATCTGGTGGTATGTCACGTTTACGTATATTGCGAGCTTTTTCAACTTGGATTTCTATACCCAAGCCATGGCAGTCCCACCCTTGAGGGAAAAGCACATTATACCCACACATACGCCTGTATCGAGCAACAATATCAAAGTATGTCCAATTCAAAACATTACCCATATGTAACTCGCCAGATGGGTAAGGCGGAGGAGTATCAATACTATAACGTGGACGTGAATTATCATTCCAGTCATAACGGTTGATGCCCATTTCTTCCCATTTACTTTGCCATTTGCGCTCAAGTTCAATAAAGTTATACTCTTTAGGCAGAGGCTGCATGCAGTATTTCCTCTTCAACGTAATGGCAGTAGGAAAACAAGAAACTACCTAAAAACATTACCCTGAAAAAGCAGCTAAGAAACGAACAGCAATAGGAAAACACACTACTTTACACTGACAGAAAAAAAGAATGCATGTTGCATAATCAGTAAACCTAAAATAAAGCAGACACATTGTTTGCGGTAAGAAATAAGGGGAGCTGGGAATTTACCCGGCTGAGAGGGCAGCTATGAACCGCTGTCGACCCAAAGAACCTGAACCAGATAATACTGGCGGAGGGAACAAATAGTGAACAAACTAAACAATCCACTAAATAATAAAAGTACTGAGCTTTCTAAATCCAAGAAAACAGCCCTAACAGCAATTATGTCCGCATTAATCGCAGTCACAACTATGATTGCAGTACCCTTACCACCCCCACTTTCAACAATTAATTTAGCACCTATAATCATCTTTATAGTAAGCATTCTATTTGGAGTTAAGATTGGTGCCGCTTCAACAGCTATTGGATGCGCAATAGGCTACTTAGCAGGAACAAGCATGGGAACAATAATTGTTCCACCAAGCTTCCTATACATATACTTAGTAGGATTAATTGCTGCTCGAACACCTATGGCGATAGCTACAAGTGTATTAAGAAAGAAAAGTGAAACTGTCGGCATGGCTTTAGGGGTGACCACAGAAACGCTAATATTTTTCACTATTGACCTTGCATTGTTTGGTATAACTTTCGCGGTCTTCGACTTTGCAGTCTTAATTGATTTAGTATTCATTCCAATAACTTTCATAGTTCTTCTTGGAATTCGCAAAATTTTTGGCGCTAATTACTTTGTATAGATGACGCATTATGAGCAACATTTGGGATAAAACTGCGCAATACTATGAAATATACTATGAAAACCAATACAAACGAGCGGATAAACTTGAAAAGCAGCTAATAACGAAAATGCTCACACACTTCCCAACCGCAAAAAGTTTTCTTGAAGTTGGCTGTGGCACTGCTCACTTCATACGATGGTTAAATACATTAGGCTTAGAATGCTATGGCATAGACCAATCAAGCGGTATGCTAAAACAAGCAAAAAAGCTTTGGAACCAAGCCAATTTACTCAAAGGTGACAGCGCCCACTTACCCATCAAGGATAAATCTGTTGACTTAGTGGGATTCATTACAAGTTTGGAATTCATGCACGATGCAGATTTCGCTTTAACTGAGGGCATCCGAGTGGCTAGAAAAGGACTGATTTTAGGCCTTTTAAACAAAAACAGTACTGCGACATTAAGAAGGAAGCTTAACCCAAGAGCACAGGATAATCCAATATATTCCCAAGCTACCTACTATTCATTTAATGATGTAATAAAAATATTAGAAAAAATTAGCTCTGGGAAGTACACAGTGGCCTTCTGGAGTACAACGGTTTTCCCCAGATTTATAGGCAACATTAAATCAGCTCTTTTTCCATACGGCGATTTTTTAGGAATTGCAGTAAAACTTTGTTAATAGCGGATAAATTAAAATATTGCAGTACCAAAATAGCTTCTGAGTTCAAAGGGGAGCTGAGAATTAACTCGGCTGAGAAAACAACTGAATTGTTGTTGACCCAAAGAACCTGAACCAGGTAATGCTGGCGGAGGGAACAAATAGTGAACAAACTAAACAAAATAAACAATTCAAACAATTTGAACTTAAATCACACACATCATAAACACAGATTTTCTACAAGGATACTCGCAGAAATAATAATGCTAGTAGCCTTAGCAGGCGCATTAAGCCTCATAAGCCACAGCTTCTTTAGGCTCCCTCAAGGCGGTTCAATAAACCTTGGAATGGTGCCTATCCTTTGGTTGGCGCTTAGAAGAGGCTGGAAAATCGGTGTTTTTGGCGGTACATTATTTGGATTAAGCGAATTAATGATCGATCCATTCGTTGTGCATCCTGCTCAATTAATTCTAGATTATCCGCTTGCGTTCGCAGTTCTTGGATTTGCTGGTTTTTTCCAAAAATATTCAATTGCGGGGATTGTCGTAGGTATTACAGGTCGCTTCATTAGCCATTTCATATCCGGAGTCATATACTTTCCTGATTATGCCCCAGAAGGTGTGAGCCCAATAGTATATTCTGCTCTATACAACGCAACTTACCTCATACCGAGTATGGTAATCTGCGCGGTACTAGTCATCTTACTACAAAAAAGTAAAGTGCTTAAAATATACCTGTAGGAATAATAAGAATGGGAAAACTTGCTACCGAAGACCTAAAAAAGTTACTAAGCTGCATAAAACCTAATCCGAACATTTTGGTTGCACCTAAGGTGGGTTACGATGCGGGTGTGCACAGAATTGGTGAACACTACATAGCAGTAGCAACTGACCCGTGCATGGGTGTTCCTGAAGAGTGGTTCGGTTACCTGCTAGTTAACTATGCCGCCTCAGATGTTTCCCTTTTTGGGGCAAAACCAGAATTCTGTACAATCACTTTACTAGGGCCTAGACCTACTGCACCAGAACGCTTTCAGAAAATAATGCAACAAGTATGTACGGCAGCACACGAGTTAGGTATTGGCATTGTGCGAGGACACACTGGTATGTACGATAGTATTTCTGAGATGGTTGGTGTATGTACCACTTACGGTACAGTCACCCCTGAAAAACTTATTACACCTGGAAACGCCAAATCTGAAGACCTCATTTTGTGTACAAAACCCATAGGACTAGAGACAGCAGTCAACTTTGCGATAACTTATAAAACTCAGGCCCAGAAACTATTTGGAACTGAAAAAGTAAAAAGCCTCTCCAAATTAGTTTACCTACAGAGCTGCGTCAAAGAAGCATTGCAGCTAGTTGAGGTGGGCGGTGTGCATGCCATGCATGATGCAACTGAGGGTGGCGTTATAACAGCTCTTAATGAGATGGCTGAAGCCTCAAATGTAGGTTTCAAAGTAGACTGGGAGCTGATGCCTTTTTGCCATGAAGCTCAAGTATTGAAAGACAGCTATGGCCTTTCCGATACCCAACTGCTATCTATGTCTTCAACAGGTACCATATTGGCAGCTATTAATCCCAAAGCAAAAGAAAAAGTTGAGCAGATACTAATCGAAAACGGCTTTCAGTATGGTTTTGTGGGAAAATTTACAAAAACCAAAAAACATGTGCTTAATAAGAACAGAATCGTCACTCAATTCCCCAAAACTGCAGACGATCCCTATACGATGATCCTTTCAGGCACCGTATAGATATTCATCCTTCCGTCTCGTATGAATCCGATAAGTGTCAGATTAGTCTGCTCAGCTAAAGTAATTCCAGAGTCTAATGCTGCACCAAACGAAGCAATGATGGGCAAACCGACCTTTGCAACCTTGAAAACTACATCGCTAGGCAGTCGTCCACTAAAAGCCAAGAAGCATTCACTAAAATTTACGCGGTTCAAAGCTGCTATGCCAACCACTTTATCAATTGCGTTGTGTCGTCCGATGTCTTCGGCTAATGCCGAAGTAGAGCCATCTGTCCTGCAAATAGCTGCTACGTGGACTCCGCCGGTTTTTTTATAGAGTTCAGCTTTTGAGTTTAGCTGCGTAACTGCGTTGAAAATTACTTGGGCTTTGACTGTTAGTTTTGAGGTTACTTTGGAAGGTTTACGCGTATATTGGTAAGGTACAGAGCTGCTACATGCAGAACAGATAACCCTTGTATGAAGCCTAGAAAGTCGAATACGCGACTTAGCGTTAACGCTGGCTTTAAGTTGTATATAACAGGATTTTTCTTGTTCTTTAAGCTCGATTGCCTCAATCTCGTCAATGGACTTCAAAACACCTTCAGAAAGCAGATGTCCTACAGATAGCTCCTTCAAATTTGAAGGTGAACACAAAATCATAGCCCAAAACGTCTTATTAACAAAAAGGTATAAGGGAACTTCTTCGGCTACATAATCAATGGCTTTTTTAGTGCTGCCTGTGGATAGGTCAAGCCGTGTTATGTCAACTTGCCGTACCACATTTTCACCTCCTATTTTTTAAGCTCAGATAGCATGAAGTTTACAATTTCTTCAGCTATGTTAACTTTAGTGACTACTTGGAGGCCTTTCCATCCGGGTTGACTGTTAACATCACAAATTTTTGGTCCATCTGGTCCTTCGAGGATATCTACACCTGAAATTTTACAGCCTACAGCGTTAGATGCTTTTACAGCGAGATCTTCAAATTCTTTGCTAAGAGTTGTGGGAACTGGCCTAGCTCCTTGGCTGTAGTTAGTTTTCCATCCAGTAGCAACACGACGCATTGCAGCTACAACTCTGCCATCTATGACAAATGCGCGAATATCAGTGGTACCGTGATCAACAAATTCTTGTAGATATATTACACCATGTTGAAATGTTATCGCTTTAAAGACTGTAAGGGCAATTTCTGGATCATTTACACGTGTTGCGCCTACACCTCTGCTGCCAAAAAGAGGTTTAACAACTACATTATCGCCTAGTTCGTGGAATGCTCTAATGGCTTCATTTGCACTTTCAGTAACAAATGTGCGTGGAACAGGAACACCATTATCTTCAAGTATAGATAATATATCGTATTTATCGACACAATGTTCGATAGCTTCAGCGGGATTAATTATGTAGAAGCCTTCCCGTTCAAGCTTATAGAGCATATCCATGCGGAAAACAAGCTCTTCTAAACTTCCACGTCCTATTGGACGAATAATGAGTGCATCAACATCTTTAAGCAAGTCGACTTCCTGTTGATTAACATCTTTAACTCTAAAGTATGGCTTACATCCTAGCTGAGCGACCAACTTGGGGAATGTAAAACAAACATAGGGGATACTTCGTCTTGTTAATGCTTCTCTAACTTGGGTACTGCTCCAAGCCTCCATGTTACGGGTTGCTATTGCAATTTTCAAATGTGACCCTTCTACATCAATGGTATGACAATGATGCTACTGAACTGTGCTCTTAAAGTTTACCTTAAAAAATGCAATGTTGCCAAGGCGCTATACTCTTTATCATCACAATTAATTTCAATAAAAAATTCACAATATGCAAAACGGCATTTAGCAAGAAAAATACCTGACTAAAGCGAATATTAAGAAAGCAATTAACTTAGTCAATTATGCTGATGACATACTAAGTGAACCAGATAATTTTTCAACAATTATCTTTCTAAGAAAGCTTAAGTTAACTTGTGATTAATCAGGTGTAACCCATTACACTGTTAAAGGTATGATGTTTTTCGACATTATTTTTTCGAAAATTATTAAAAAATTAGTTCCGACCAAAAGAGTATAAGCCATAATGGCATCATTATTAACGAACACGCATGCCCGCTAACTCACACAGAATTATCATTGGCGACAGTCAACAAATGCCTGAAATATCTAGTTCCTCTATACATCTAATGCTAACTTCCCCACCATATCCAATGATCCAAATGTGGGATCAAACGTTTGCACAAACTGACCCAAAAGTTGCTCGACTTCTGAATCGTCTAAGTTCTACTTGTCCTGAAAAAGTTGTCACTCAAATTTATGATTTAATGCATCAATCACTATCAAAGGTCTGGAAAGAAACTTATCGTGTATTGATTGAAGGTGGTATTGCATGCATAAACATTGGTGATGCCACCCGTAGCGTAAATGGCAAATTTCGTCTTTTTCCAAATCATGCTCGTACTATTGAGCATATGGAAAAAATTGGATTTACCACTCTACCATACATATTATGGAAAAAACCAACAACAAAACCTAAGTATAAAGGTAAAGGTGCCTTTTTAGGTTCAGGATTCTTGCCTCCTAATGCATATATAACTTTAGACTGCGAATATATTTTGCTTTTTCGAAAAGGAAAACTTAGATATTTTCCGCCTAAAGATCCAACCCGCTATAAAAGTGCTCTTACTAAAAAACAACGCAATGAATGGTTTACCCAAATTTGGTCAATAATTGGAACTCGCCAAACCGCAACAGAGCTAGAAAGACGTACAGCCGCGTACCCTGATGAAATTGCCGATAGGCTCATCAAAATGTTTAGCATAAAAGGCGATACTGTGCTAGACCCCTTTGTAGGATCTGGTACCACAACTAGAGTCGCTATGAAAAACAGCCGTAATAGTATAGGATATGAGATAGACAATAACTTGTTGCCAACCATAACCAAAAAAACATTTAACGACAACATTGAAATGTGCAACATCCAAATAACTCAACGAGAAAAGACCTAACTCACCTTAAGATCAAAATTTTTAATTCTACTGATGTCTTTTTATTGAGCTATCTCAAACTAACAATAAGAGCTGAAATAGTTGGGAAAACGTAATTTAAGTAGTAATCGTCCATTCGGCTTTGGGAATACTTCGCGAAGATTTTCACTTTACAGTATTAAACGAGAAAAAGGAATAATAGCCAAAGATCGTTTTGCTTTCGATCAAGCCTTACAAGGTAACGATTGTATAAAAATTCGTAAAGGCGGCGACTTCATTGTACAACAACGCGATTTCTTCGGTAACGAAATCGGTAAACCAACAGTATATGAAGTTAAAACAGGCAACTCTAAATTAACTGAAGCACAAGAAAAACGAAAACGCCAACTTGGCAGAGAACGCTACAAAGTGGTAAAATACTAAACACTTTTACCCAGTAAGCATCCAAAATTATTTCAATAATTTTCTTTATCTTTTTTCATTTAATTATTCTTTTTACCGATTTAATTTCTTACAGCGAAGTCAAACTAAAGTCCTGCCTTGCCTGTAATAACGTTTAACCGTAAGTTTGTGATATTTGCTTTTAAGGCATCCATGTTCTTTGGCAAGATTGTGGTACATGGTACGAAAAGCTTTATTAGATTGCTGCGTAGCATGTGTTTGTGCTCTGTAAAAA
>CAYSWL010000013.1:0-29450 GCA_964434745.1 uncultured Candidatus Bathyarchaeia archaeon
GTCTCTTTTATGCGATCTAAATCTAAATGGTACAGTTTGCCTTCAATAAACTCTGTTAAAATAAAAAACTCGCGACATCGTCCCACAGATTTTAAGCCGTTTCCTTCAAAAGCACCCGCATCAACTGACCGAACATGTTTTGGTAACGTATTAAAAGCAGCATTTTGCCAGAGAAGAACTTGAGCGCGGTCAGAGAAGTGGTCATGTCCAAATCCCCCTGGGCGCATGGTTTCTAAAACCACCTTTTTTGTATCACTACCTAATTTGAACTCTATAACATATGGAAACCCATATCCAAAACCTTTTAGGTCACCTGATTCTTCTGGCTTTTCACCTAATCGCCAGACCCGTAGAACTTCGAGTTCGGATTCATAAACTGAAATAAGATAATCATGAATTGCTGATTTTGATAACGCTAAAGCATTTGAGTCGCTCAAATATTTTCTCCTCTACAGCACTAAGTTAGTTATTTGCTCTATTAAGGTTTAACAGCCATTCACATATGTTACAATACCTACTTGTATAACACTACGAGTAAATTCTAAATAGGTAGCTGATACTCATTTCATAAAAGAAGGTACAATTATGGATAGCTTCCAAGTTAAAGATATTTCGTTAGCTAAGCAAGGTCATTTGCAGATTGAGTGGGCATCGATGCATATGCCTGTTTTAAATCAAATTAAAGAACGTTTTAGCCAAGAAAAACCTTTTAGTGGTCTTAGTTTGGCTGCGTGTTTACATGTTACTAAAGAAACTGCTGTTCTTATGCAAGCTTTAGTTGCCGGGGGCGCAACTGTTAGTTTATGTGGGTCTAATCCTCTTTCTACCCAAGACGATGTAGCAGCAGCACTGGCTGATTGTGGTGTGCATGTTTATGCTTGGAGAGGCCAGTCTACGGATGATTATTATAAGTGTATTGATAAAGTGCTTGATTTTAAGCCTTCTATTACTCTTGATGATGGGGCTGATCTTGTTGGTACATTGCACACTAAGCGCCAAGACGGCTTAGCTTTTGTTAAAGGTGGTACTGAGGAGACTACTACTGGGGTTGTTAGGTTGCGTGCTATGGAGGCTGCTAAGAGTTTGCGTTATGGTATTGTTGCTGTTAATGATGCGTATACGAAGTATTTGTTTGATAATCGTTATGGTACTGGGCAAAGTACGATTGATGGGGTGCTTAGGGCTACTAATGTTTTGCTTGCCGGTAAGGTTGTAGTTGTTGTTGGTTATGGTTGGTGTAGTCGTGGTATTGCTAGGCGTGCTGCTGGTTTGGGTGCGAATGTTGTGGTTACTGAGGTTGTGGCTACTAAGGCTTTGGAGGCTGCTATGGATGGTTTTCGTGTGATGCCTATGAGTGAGGCTGCTTTGGTTGGTGATGTTTTTATTAGCGCTACGGGTGATTTGAATGTGATGCGTGCTGAGCATATGTGTGTTATGAAAGATGGGGCTTTGCTTGCTAATAGTGGGCATTTTAATGTTGAAATATCTCTTAAAGACTTAGAAGGGCTAGCGGTTGGTAAGCGTGTGATTAGGCCTAATTTGGAGGAGTTTACTTTGAAGGGTGGTAGGCGTTTGTTTTTGTTGGCTGAGGGTAGGCTTGTTAATTTGGCTGCTGCTGAGGGTCATCCTTCTGAGGTTATGGATATGTCGTTTGCTAATCAGGCTTTGTGTGGTGAGTTTATTGCAAAGTCAGATAAGCTTGAGGCTAGGGTTTTTGGTGTGCCAGCTGAGATTGATGAATCGGTGGCTTTGCTTAAGCTTAAGGCTATGGGTATAAGTATTGATAGCCTAACTGAGGAGCAAAAAAAGTATTTAAGCACCTGGGAAATGGGAACAACATGATCAGCAAGCTATCAGGGTCCATGGTAAACTTTAAAAGTCCTAACCATATAAACTGGTTCTATAAAGAAAGTGGTGAATCACTATGAGTAAAGATCAAGCAATAGGTGGAGCAATACTTGCTGTCTGTATAATCGTTGCAGTTGGCTATGCTGTCTTGGTTATTTCGCCAAGTTGGATTACTGGTCCTTTAAGTTTGGGCCTGTCTGATAATGATGCTAGGCTGTATGCTGTTTTGGTGCCGGTTTTCATTGCGTTTATAGCTATTTTGCTTATAGGCGCATGGATTGGCTGGACTATGGCAACAACGCCGCCTCCAAAACCAATTGAAGAAATCACAACTGAAATCGAAGAAAAGAAAGACGAACCTGCCGCAGAAGAAACCACCGCAAGCGCATCTCCAGAAAAGAAGAAAAAAGGCAGCCAATAATCAAGTTCTTTTCTCCCCCTTTTAAATAAAATCTTTTCTAAATTTTTCCTTTTTTTATTTACTGATTATACTCTCAATTTAAATAGAGGCCTATTTTTGAAAAAATTAGTTTACTAATATGGTTATATTAGTTTTACGTATACTGCGAAACATCGATATCTCAATTCACTGTATATTGCGGCTTGTCCTCCGTTTGTGTTGATGCTTTTGTATACAGGGGGTATGTAGCGGTTTTTCATTTTCAAAAACGCTCAAATTAATTACGTAAAAATTATTGATTTGTTTTTCTTATCTTATCTTTGTATATTACTTTTTTTGCAGCTATTTTTTACTCTTTTACTATTAGTAAACGCTGTCTATAGTTGCTTCTTTGTAACATCCTTTGTCTTGTAAATGTTAGTTTGTGTCCAATAATTTCTAAACGGTAAAAATCAACTATTATCTATTTTCTCTAAAACTTGCTATTGCATTCTTGGTTTAAAGTCAACAAATAGTAAATTATGCTTTTTAGTCTGCTTCTTGTAGTTCCCCTATTTCCTTGCTTTACTTGTTTGTCTGTATCTAATCTTTTTACTTACTGCGATTTTTACCAACAATATTATGATATGGTAAACTAATGCTGAGTAAAAGTGCATTTTACTATTTAATTTGGTAATTATTAGAACCGCTACTCTGATATGTGACGGGTAATACGGTTATTCTGTTAACAATGTCTAATGCTGCTAAATACGTATATTGCTTTATTTCTGGAAAGAACTGGAAGCTATCATTGGCAGAAATTATTTCATATTTAGAAGCTCAAAACTATAATTTCCAGATTACAGACTTTTCTCGCTCATTCTTTACAATAAAAACTGAATGTCCTTTTAGCGCCTCAATTATTGATGAATTAGGCGGTACCCTTAAAATCGGTGAAGTGGCTGGTGTTGTACCTACAGATGTTGTATCTGACGCATTCATAAAATCTAGCAAACAAGCAAAAAACCAGCTTCAAGATCAATTGCCTTTATCCGAACTAGCTCAAAAGATGCAGGGTGAATCTTTAGGTAAGTTCATTTTTGGAGTAAGCACCTATTGGACTGCAGAATTACCTTTCAACGCTGCAGGCAAGCGGGTAAATCAATTTATGGGAAGTCGCCTCAAAGAAGAGCTCAAAATTCAAGGTAAAAAAGCTCGATTCATGGGCTTTCCTTCTGAAAGAAGTCAGCCGCAGCTAACTCCTGTTGAAGTAATAAAAAAAGGTCTTGTTGAAGATAATGCTGAAGTTTTATTCTGTGTGGGTAAAAAACAATCTACCATAAGCTCAACTATTGCGGTACACAACCCCTTTGAATTCCAAAAACGTGATGTTGAAAAACCTGTTCAACGTAAGATTTTTGGCATCTCTCCGAGAATCGCTAAAATCATGGTAAATCTTTCACATTGTACTGAGGGTAAAACTTTCCTAGACCCTTTCTGTGGTGTAGGTAACATTTTACAAGAAGCGCTGCTAGCTAAGGCAAAAGTTATTGGTTTGGATATTAACCGTTATTGCGTAGAAGCTGCCCGAACAAACCTTGACTGGGTAGTTCAAGAATATTCGCTTAAAAACTCTGAATATATGACCCTTCAGGGTGACTCGCGTAAGTTGACTATGAAAATTCGTGAAGGTATCGATTGTATCGCTACAGAACCTGACTTAGGTCCTGCACTACGTCAGATACCTACCGAACCTTATGCAAAAAATCTTGTTGACAATTTATTGCCTCTTTTTAACGATTTCTTAAATGGCGCATATGAAGTTCTAAATCCTAATGGTTATTTGGTGCTTGTAACTCCTTATGTTAAGACCCGTATAGGTAAACCTGTGCGAATGGCGATTGAAAATATGGCAATTACAGCTGGATTGCAGCCTGTACGGCTTTATCAGAAAGATGTTTTTGAAAGCAAACCTGTGCCCCCATTAAGCGTGGCTTCATCATTTATGGATGTGGATGAAAGACATATAATTGGTCGAGAAATTAGTATCTTTAAAAAAGGCAATTCAGAATGGTGAAAGAGGCCTATTGGCCTTCGTAGTGTTCATACTCATTGTTAATTATGCATAATTCTACTTTTGCCTGTTTGAACATTTCAATTGTATCTGCATCGGCGTGATAACGCTTTTCGCAAACTACTCTTTTTATGCCTGCATTAATTATCATCATTGCACAGGTGCGACATGGAGTCATTTTGCAATAAAGTGTTGCACCTTCTAAAGGTATGCCAAACCTAGCTGCTTGGATGATGGCATTCTGTTCAGCATGTAATGTACGTACACAGTGTTGGCTGATTTTATCATTGAAGTCAATTACTTTACGCATATCATGGCCTGCTTCGTCGCAATGAGGCAATCCGGCAGGTGCACCTACATATCCTGTGGTCATAATTCTTTTATCTTTCACAATAACTGCGCCGCATCTGCCGCGGTCACATGTAGCTCGTTTAGAAACTGCTTCGCATAGATCTAGAAAGTATCTATCCCAATCAGGTCTTCCAGTGTTGTCCACCATTATCCATCCTTGGATATTTTTAGAATAGTCAGCAGTTCAAATTAATAAACATAAGGAAATTGTCTGCTTCTTAAAACAGTTACTTAAAGTCTATTCTACGTTTGGATATAACCGCAAAAAATGCTATTTGTTTCTCTTACCGCTACAACAATTTCGGATAATTGCACTTATTTAATGAAATTATGCTGCAAATTGTTTAAATAGCGCCTACAGGTAATCCCATAACCGGGATATTTAATGCACGCTCGCAATTACGGTCCTGTTAAAGGACAGGCTTATACTCGCAAAGAGTATGTTAAAGGTTTCCCTCCTCCAAAAATTGTCAAGTTCACTATGGGTGACACAAAAGCCACCTTTGATTATGAAGCAAGGCTTATTGCTATTAATCGTAAGCAGATACGCCACATGGCTTTAGAAGCTGCACGTGTAGCAACAAACCGTGTACTCATGGATAAATTAGTCAATGATTACTATATGCAGGTGCTTCCATTTCCACATATTATCCTTAGAGAAAATAAAATGATTTTCGGCGCTCACGCAGACCGACTTCAGCAAGGTATGCGTCGTTCTTTCGGCAGAACCGTGGGTACAGCTGCAAGAATCGAACCAGGACAAGTACTAATGGTTGTACGTGTCAAAGCAAACGCTGTTGAAACCGCAAAAGAAGCTCTTAAACGTGGAACAGCAAAGTTACCAATGCCCTGCAGAATTGTCGTCGACAAAATTGCAAAACCCGAGCCTATAGCAGAAGTTCCTGAAAAAGTGGATGTTGCTTGAGTAGCTCAACAAAAGAACTTGTAAGCTGGTTTGAGACTCTCCGAGTAACCGATATCCCCCTCGTAGGCGGCAAAAATGCCAGCCTCGGGGAAATGATCAATGCAAGCATGCCTGTTCCTCCTGGTTTTGCAATAACAGCATATTCTTATGAGCGCTTTCTTCAAGAAACTGGATTAAATGAGCAAATATACAAAGTTATCAAAGAAATAATTACTGACGTTAATGACCCCAAGCAATATGATATTGCCTCAAAAAAAATACGTGAACTTATCGAAAAATCTTCAGTCCCGAAAGATATCGAGACTGCAATCAAATCTGCCTATAAAGAATTAAATAAACGCCTTGACCTAAAAGACTCCTTTGTAGCTGTACGTTCAAGTGCTACAGCAGAGGATCTGCCAGATGCTTCTTTTGCAGGTCAACAAGAAACTTATCTGAACGTTAAAGGCGTTGATGAGCTAATTGAGAAAGTCTTAAAATGCTGGTCAAGCCTTTTCACTCCCCGTGCAATCTTTTATCGTAACGAAAAAGGTTTTGCACATGACAAAGTTTTCATAAGTGTTGGCGTTCAAAAAATGGTTCATTCTAGAGCTGCAGGTGTAATGTTCACGATTAACCCTGTAACTGGTAACGCTGATGAAATCGTAATTGAAGGCAACTATGGTCTAGGGGAAAGTGTAGTTTCAGGCGCAGTTAACCCTGATGATTTTGTAGTTGATAAAAACTCAGTAAAAATTAAAGAACGCCGTATTGCTAAAAAGACAATTCAATATATCAGAGACCCTAGCACAGGAAAAACTATCCATCTAGATGTGCCTGAAGACAAGCAGAAAGTGCCTTGTATAACCGACGAAGAAATCCAAAAACTTGCAGAACTAGCCAAATTAATTGAGAAACACTACGGCAAACCTATGGATATAGAATGGGCAATTGATCAAGATTTGCCTTTCCCAAGAAGTATATTTGTTGTTCAAGCTAGACCTGAAACAATATGGGGTGGAAAATCTATGGATGAATCAAAATCTGACGAAGGAAAACCTCAAGAGTCATTAAAAGTAGCTTTAAGAGGCATCTCAGCCGGCCGAAGAGGCTATGGCGTAGGTGTTGCTAAAGTTGTTTTTAACCCAGATGATGCAGCCAAAGAAATGTGCAAGGGTGATATCCTTGTTACCGACGTCACAAACCCTGATTTCGTACCTTTCATGAAGATGGCTTCCGCAATCGTGACTGACAAAGGCGGCATTACATCACACGCAGCAATAGTGAGTCGTGAACTAAACATTCCCTGCGTTGTCGGTACCGAAACCGCAACCCAAGTACTCAAGAATGGTGTAAAATACACTGTAGACTCAAGAAATGGTATAATCTATGAAGGTGTCTTGGCGCAAGCAGTACAATCCAATAACCCAAACGGCACAGCTGCCAACTCTGCAATTCAGTACTCTGAACCAGTGCCCGTAACTGCCACAAAAATTTACATGAACCTAGGTACTCCTGAAAAAGCTGAAGAATACAAAAACCTACCCTTCCAAGGTATTGGCTTAATGCGTACCGAATTCATATTTGCCAGTCATATAGGTGAACATCCACTTCACTTAATTGAAACAGGACAAATCGAAAGACTCGTTGACAAACTCTCTGATGGCATAGCAACCGTGGCACGTGCAATTCAACCACGCCCAGTTGTAGTGCGCTTTAGCGATTTTAAGACAAATGAGTACCGCGACCTCAAAGGTGGCGATAAATTCGAAATTATCGAAGAAAATCCTATGCTTGGATGGAGAGGGTGCAGTCGTTACATAAGCCACTGGTATGAAAAAGCCTTCCGGTTAGAATGCCAAGCCATAAAGAAATGCCGCACCGAATGGAACCTAAAAAACGTCTGGGTGATGCTGCCTATGGTTCGCACACTCAGCGAAGCAAAACGGGTTCTAGAGATTATGCGCGAGGAAGGTTTAGAACGTAATCGCGATTTTAAGATTTGGTTCATGGCTGAAACGCCATCAATCGCAATCATGGCTGATGAATTCAGCAAATTGGTTGATGGCTTCTCTATCGGTTCAAATGACATGACTCAAGGCATACTAATGATCGACCGAGACTCTGAACGGTTAGGTCAAATGGGTTACTTTGATGAAAGGGACCCAGCCGTTAAACGCATAATTGCGCACCTCATAAAGGTAGCACATGAAAACGGCTGCACCGTATCTATCTGCGGTGAAGGCCCCTCAAACTTGCCAGATTTCTGTGAATTCTTAGTCCGTGCAGGAATTGACAGCATCTCAGTAAACAATGACGCCGTTGTAGCAACTAAACAAAACGTCGCAGCAATTGAACAAAAAATCATTCTTGAACGTCTCGCTGAACAAGCTGCACTATCCGCAGGGCAGCCAATCAAAAAGCCAAAACCGGACTGGTTCTGGACTCCATAACGGCTCAAACTTGGCAAAAACGTGAACCTTTTTTTCTTTCTTTTTATTTCTACTTAATCTATAAGTGAATTCAGTCTGAGGGTTATGGTATGAAGAGCTTTGATTTTGAGGAAGAACGAATAAAACAAGAAATTATTAAGCTAAATGCAAAACGTGTTTTACTACAGATGCCTGAAGGTTTAAAGCCTGAAGCACCCCGTATCTCAAAAATAGTTGAGAAGGCAGGTGCATTGCCTATCGTTTCAGCTGACCCTTGTTACGGCGCATGTGATGTGGCATCTTTAGAGGCTGAAGACTTAGATGTTGATCTAATTGTTCACTTTGGCCACTCTAAACTACTTAAACATGAAAAAGTTCCAACTATTTACGTTGAAGCACGTGCAACAATTAATGTAGAATCAGCCATTTTAAGTTCTATACAGTTGTTAAGCGGCTATACGCGAATAGGTTTAGCCACTACTGTTCAACATGTGCAAACTCTCGATGGTGTTAGAGAACTACTTACTCGCGCGGGAAAAACCATAGTGATCGGTGATGCCGGTAAAGTGGCTTATCCTGGACAAGTTATTGGCTGCGATTATAGTAATGTAAAATCTGTCACTTCAGACGTAGACGCTTTTCTCTTCATAGGGGGCGGTCGCTTTCACGCTTTAGGTGTCGCCTTAGCTACCGCAAAACCAACTATAGTTGCTGATCCATATTCTCAAGCTGCATACACGTTAGATTCTGAAGTGCAAAAAATCCTTAAACAGCGTTTTGCAAGCATCCAAGAAGCACAAAACGCCAAGACTTTTGGCATATTACTTAGCTTAAAACCAGGCCAAAAACATCTTGAAGATGCCTTAAAAATTAAACAAGTAATTGAAAAGATGGATAAACCAGCTTACCTTTTAGCAGTAAGAGAAGTTTTGCCTGAAGTAATTAACGAATTTCCAAGTGTGGACGCTTATATTAACACGGCTTGTCCCCGTATATCACTTGATGATGCTTCAAAATTCAAAAAACCTGTGCTTACAATGAATGAGTTTTTAGTAGTCTCTGGAGAGTCTACATGGGAAAACGTGCTCAAAAAAGGCTTATTCGAAAGCTAGATTTAGAGTTATTTCTTGCTATGGTTAAGCCCCATCCTTTACCTAACGCTAAACTTGAGCAATACACTACTTCAGAATCTGTAGCAGCTACAATTCTACATCTAGCTGCGTACAATTATGATGATGTTGAGAACAAAAATATCTTGGATTTAGGCTGTGGCACAGGCCGGTTATCTTTAGCATCGGCTTTTTTAGGTGCCAAATCTGTTGTAGGTATAGACATTGATCGGCAAGCAGTAAATATGGCTATTAAAAATACTAATGCAACTAAATTTAAAGACAAAGTTAGTTGGATTATAGGTGACATTGATGCAGTATCTGGAAAATTCGATACAGTAATACAGAATCCTCCTTTTGGAGTGCAAAAATTTGCTGCTGACCGTAGATTTTTAGAAAAAGCATTACAAGTTGGGTCAACAATTTACTCCCTTCATAATCATCCTCATAATGACAAGCAGCTAGCTGGAAAACTTAACGTAAGTTCTGGAAGGCTACTTCAGGTTGAAGCTTCCCCCTTTCTTCAACGGCTAATTGAACACTATGGTGGAAAAATCGTGGCTGTCTATGCTTTGCCTTTTATTATTCCACGCATGTTTGAGTTTCACACAAGAGCACGTCATGAAGTAATAATCGACCTATATGTAATTAAAAAATCTGAATAGCCTGATTTTACAATGCAGTGTTGTCGCTGGCTATATCAAAAGGTTTATTGCGCAGCTTGGAATTTATGAAATATACTCGTTCAGCGAACGTCTCAATATCCATTATATTCGTGGTAAAGGTATTAACTATGGCTTTAAAAGCATCTGAACAAAACGGTAATTTGGTGTTGCCTGGAGAACGCCTAGGCGTTATTGAAGAGTTCATTCCAGACTCGGGTACATATGTAAAAGATGGCGTAATCTACTCTAAAATTGTCGGTCGCGCCTTAATGGATATGCTTAATAAACGTGTTTCTGTTTATCCACTAATTAATGGGGCTGTCGTACCTAAGGTTGGTACACTTGTTGTTGGTCAATGTGGCAACGCACAATCTGACAATGTGCTAGTTCGAATTTTTGAAGTTGGTTCAAAGAAAAAAATGTCCGGTGTATTTAGCGGTATACTGCATATATCTGATGTTTCAGATCGCTATACTAACTCAATGAGTGAAGTCTGTAAACCAGGCGACATAATTCGAGCAAAAGTAATAAGCGAGAAAAACCAAATTTTTCACTTGACAACTGCCGATAGAAATCTAGGTGTTTTACATGCTTTCTGTTCAATCTGTAGCAGCATACTTGAGCAGCAACGTCATGAAATGCACTGCCCCAAATGCGGCAATATTGAGAGACGCAAAACGGCAGCTGATTATGGAAAAGAAGAAATTTAAACCGAATGGGGAATGAAAAGTGAAAGTTAAAATATTAAAACAATCAAGTAACGAACTAAAAATTGAAATAGAAGGCTCAGGACACGGCGTATGTAATCTTCTACAAAAACGTCTTTTAGAGGATAAAAAAGTCGACCAAGCTGGTTATGACGTACCTCACCCCCTAGCATCTGACCCAGTAATTTATGTGCGAATGAAAGGCAAAGCAAAACCAGAAGATGCACTTCTAAATGCAGCTGAGTCTGCTATTGATGCAAATACTGAATTTAGTAAAGCACTTAAAGCAGCTCTTAAAGAATAAAAACGATAAACCAGTGCATGAATATGTACTGGTTAATCTTTAACCAATTTTCGTATATAATAGAGATACTTTATAGAATTGGCATATTGGTTAATTTTAAAGCATGTTTGACCTTTTATACTTCTGGGGTTGAGTGTGAATCCTAAACGATTGGGTGTTGTAAAGCCTGAAATTCGTGTTCTAGGTATAGATGATGGTAGGTTTATTCCCCATTCAAAAAGTCAAGTGCATCTAGTTGGTGTAGTTTTTAGAGGTGGCTATTGGCTTGAAGGTGTTATGAGTACTACCGTAACGGTGGATGGCATGGATTCCACAGAGCGGATCAGTAAAATGGTAACCTCCTCGTCACATTATAAACAACTAAGAGTAATCATGCTTAATGGTGTAACTTTTGGTGGCTTCAATATTGTAGATATTCAGAAACTTAACCGACATACAGGTCTTCCTGTTATAGTAGTAACTCAAAAAAAGCCTTGTATGTCTGAAGTTCAAGCAGCGTTGAGAAATCTTTCTAACAGTGAAGCGCGCTGGCAAACTATCCTTAACGCTGGTGAACTATACATTATGGATGCTGCACGAGGAAAGAAGCAATTATTTGTTGAAATTGCAGGAATAAGTAAAGAATTAGCGCAAAAAATTATTTCTCTAACATCTACGCGAAGCAATTTACCTGAAGCCTTACGAGTAGCTCATTTAGTAGCGTCTGGAATTATGTGCCTGGAATAAGCCTATATAGTGCCTACTGTTTTAATTTACCCAAAAAGTTAAAAATCTTCACGTCAAGAAGACGGGTAACGGAGTAACAAATCATGGAGTTCTGTCCGAAGTGTGGGTCTCGTCTAGAACCTAAGAAATCAAAAAGTGGCAAAGAAGCAACCATAATCCTTGTTTGCCCCAAGGACGGATATAAGAAGGAACCTGGAGAAAAAGTTGAGCCGCCAAAAGTTGGTAAGGTTATCCAGCATAACCCTCAGCAGCTTGTAGCTGTAATTGGAAAAGAAGAACAAAAACTACGGACGCTTCCAACTGTACGAATTGAATGTCCTAAATGCGGCAACAATACTGCATATATTTGGCAAGTCCAAACTAGGGGTGCAGATGAATCTTCAACTCAGTTTCTACGTTGTACAAAATGCAACTACACCTTTAGAGAATACAGCTAAACCCACATTCTTTTCCTTCTCTTCAGTCGATCCTCAATATCGATTTTAAGAATAAACGTTTTTGTGTTTCTTAAGCTATTGCATCAACGTTTTGAAATTAAATATTTGTCAATTTTAATATATTTTTTTTTAAAAAAAGAAAAATGGTTAAGCCTTAGCGTTTTATGTTGGTGGCGGTGGTGGCGGTGGTGGCGGCATGCTTGATGAAAAAGCTTGTTTATTTAGCACTACTGTAGTTTCTGCTATGCGATCAGTGAATTTCTGGCGGTTATCTGCTCCTTGTGTAACTATACCTATGATCCAGTCTATCAAAAGGAAAATACCGAATCCATAGAATTTGGTTAAATTGCGAATTATTGCTTTGCCAAATGGAACGTTGCTACCATTTGTCATTTGAACGTTGAGTTTAAAGAATTTCTTTCCAAATGTTGCACTACGTGTACTTTCCATGTATGCAAAGTAGAGTAACTGAGCTATGCCCATAAACAAAGGAGCCAACAAATAGACTCCCCACCATGGTGCTATGCCTGTAATCTCTCCATACCAAGTGGAGTAACGAGGTGTAATTGCTGGTCCGATTAGAAGTGTGTATATAATTCCTATGGGGATGGCAATTATTATGCTGTCAACGACATATGCTGCTAACCTATGGATCCAGTGATTTATGTCTAATTGTTGTGTTGATATTTTTCATCCTCTCATTCTAAAATCTCTTGTGATGTTGTTATTATGAGTTTCTACCTGTTTGCCTGCTTTGAGCTTTTTAGGTAAAAAGTTTAATAGCTTTCTTTATTCACATAATGTCTCTAAGGTGGCTTCAATGTCTAAATCTCAAAATGATCGTACTGTAACCAAAGACAAACTAATAGGAATGAAAGTAATCAGTTCAGAAGGTAAACTCATAGGCTCCGTCACAGATGTTGGGTTTACTATTGGAAAATCTGGTGTTTCTCTTTCCGTAGAAACTGTTGAAGGTGGAACCCAAGATATTGCTTGGGAAAAAATACAAGGCGCGCTTGATTTTGTAGTTCTTAAACCTGAACAAGAAGCTGCCCAGTATTCATCTGGATCTCAGAATCTACAACAAGCCCAAAATGTTCAATCAATGCAGCATGTTCAACCAGTTCAACATGTTCAACAAGCACAACCAGTTCAAACAGCTCAACCAATACAACAAAGTCAACCTATGTGCCCCAACTGTAAAGGACCTTTAACATATATTCCTCAGTACAAACGTTGGTACTGCTATAAGTGTCAAAAATACGCTTAAGCAATACCTTGCTCTTCTTTCTTTTCATTTAGCATTTTTCATACGCAAAATGTGTATGGTCGATCTTTTTTGTTTTATTTCTGCGATAGTTTTGTAAATATAGCTTATAGGCATGTTCAAGAATACTTTTATCTATAAGTTATATGCTTTAGTGCGTAAGTCTTTAAAGCACAATTACATATGCAATAAGAGAGGAAAAGAGGATGTTTAAGCTAAAAGTCACAGACGCCAAACTCCTAAGAGACATGGCTACTGCAATCTCTATTCTCGTTGACGAGGCAACTTTCAAAATTGAGCCCGATGGATTAAAGTTACGGGCGATGGACCCTTCGCGTGTCGCTATGATTGATTTCGAATGGCCCAAATCAATCTTTGAAGAGTACATCTCCAATGAACCTACAAAGATGTGCATAAATATAAGTGAGCTGCTCAAGCTGCTTAAACGCGCTGGCAAAGACGAAGCTGTAGAGCTGTCTTTAGATGACGCCACTGGTAGGTTGCAGGTAAAAATTAGCGGTAAATACAACCGAAACTTTACTATGCCCACGCTTGAAGCATCCGAAGAAGAAGTTCCTACTCCAAAAATTACCTTTAATGTAAAAGCGAAAACCACCACACATGGTCTTAGCCAAGCAATTGAAGATGCCCAGCTAGTCAGTGATCATGTGCGTATCGAAGCTGATAGCGAAAAGTTAACGCTCAACGCCACCGGCGATTTAATGGGTGCCAACATCACCTTGCAGAAAGGTAATGATGCCTTACTAGATTTGGAAGCAAAAGAAGCATCAAAGGCAACCTTTAGTTTAAGTTACCTATCTGAAATCATAAAAGCAGCCTCTGCAACAAGCGACATAGCTACAATAGAATTCTCCTCAGATATGCCAGTGCGTATTGACTTCCAGCAAACTAAAGAAGGTAAACTTACATTCTTCTTGGCGCCCCGCATCGAAACTGAGTAATCTAGGCTATTTGGCAATGTCATTGGAAACAAAGTTTACACAAAACGACCTTGCCAAATATCCTTTTCTAAAAGAAACTGTAGAGCATATGAAGTTACTAGGGCTAAAAATCGAGGACATAACTAGCCCTGAACTTTCCCGTGTTCTCACCAGAGCCAAAGAGCGACTTGAAAAATCTGTTTTATTTATATCCCCTGGTGATAGGCATGATAATGATATCGAAATTCCTTCTTTTCCTGTTGCTATCATGCTTGCCTTGTCTACAAAAAACACTTTCATTAAGAAACGTTATGCTCTATCTGAAGCAAAGCAGGCTTTTAGTTACTTAAAGGCTGAATCTAATAATAGGCTAGTTGCCATTGCACGTGATTTTGATTGGAATATACAACTGAATAAAGATACAGAAATTCCATTTGAATTCAGCATAAGTTTTACCGATTACTTGCGCAATGTTACACATCTACGGGGCGAAAAGTGGAAACTTATAAACCGTCTTTTATCTAATGGGAACGTTTACCTTAATCAGCACGATGTAGCTAGGCTCTTAGAAGAAGAAGTTCAGCGCCGCATTGAATCAAGACTGGATGTTACTGATGTTCCCTCTTTCCCACCTGAAATTGAAGCTATAGCCTCACATATTACAGTACTGGCCAAGGAAAAAATTGGTGAATCTGAAATGGAAGGTTTCCCAAAGATTGTATCGCAGTCAGCTTTTCCACCTTGCATCGAAGCAATGTATGATGCAGCTTCAAAAGGCAAACATATGTCACATATAGCCCGATTTACTTTAACATCTTTTCTAGTTACCATAGGTATGCCTCCTGAAAAGGTCGCTGAAGCTTTCAAGACTTCTTCAGATTATAATGCACGTCTAACACGATATCAAGTTCAACATATTGCAGGGTCAAAAGGTTCTGGTACTAAGTATACTCCTCCTAGTTGCTCTACTCTTCAAACTCACGGTGCTTGCATAAACAGCGATGCACTTTGCCGTAAGGTACGACACCCATTAAAATATTACTTGCGTAAACAAAAAATGACTCAATAATTTAAATCAATTTGACTTTAGGATAATTTATTTGGCTAAATTTTTGTTATAAAATGTTTATTAAACGTGATTTTCATAGTTGATGGGGAAGGTTTTTGATGTTTTCTCATTTTGATAACTTGGAGTATTGTCCACAAGTGGGCGTTCTTCTTCCAACCTATTGTGAGGCTCAAAATATTAAAAGGCTAATTACTGAAATCAAAAGCTTACCACTAAACACTGTAATACTTGTAATTGATGATTCTAGCCAAGATGGTACTGCAGAAATTGTAAGTCAACTGCAAAAACATATTTCTGGATTATTGCTGCATGTGCGCGCTCAGAAAAGCGGGTTAGGTAGCGCCATAACAGATGGGTTTAGACTCTTTTTGTCATTACCTAATGTGCCAGCTTTTGTAGTTACAATGGATGCTGATTATTCACATAATCCTAAAGATTTACCCTTGTTAATATCAAGCATGAATTATGGCTGTGATTTAGTTATTGGTAGTAGGTATTGTAAAGGTGGAAAAATCACCGGTTGGCCATTTACCCGCAAAGTCATCAGTAAGAGTGCAAATATTTTAGCGCGGTCAGTGCTAGGGTTAAGACTCCGTGACTGCACTAGTGGTTACCGCTGTTACTCAACTTCTTTCATTAAACAGATTTTACCTTTCCTTCACAGTCAAACTTATGACATACAAATCGAGACAATAAAGCAGGCTCATCTACTAGGCTTTAAAGTGCAGGAAGTGCCAATAGAATTTGTAAATCGTAAACGTGGTAAATCCAAGCTTTCTTTTGTTGAAGTGGAGAACTATCTATCATACATATTAAAGACAGTGCTGGCACATTAGCCTCTTGAGATTGAAATTTATTTAAAGTTAAAACGAAGTACTGATAACTATAAAAATTATGCAACTATAGTAGGCAAGTATGGTCCTATTTTCCGTTTACAGTGCTGTATATAGAGGATAACTTAATGAGCTTGATAACGAGCAGACGCTTTCTTTTTGGAATATTAATACTTCTATTATTTAGTATATTTTTAAGCGTTTTCAGCTTTTACTCTATTACAGGCACAGAAACCTTTACTCGTACAGTAATTAATGATACATTTAGTTTATCAACACAAGAAACATATAGGCAAGGTTTGGGAAGTTTTCATGGAAACGAAAATATCACACTCATAATAAAAAGTAACTCAAGTTACCCTTTCGACTTTGAACTCACAACTTACAATGGACAACAGTACAATATTTCAGCTACACAATTTACTTATTCATTTTCTTCAGGTGCAGATTATTATGATGCAGTCTTTACAGCACCTACCCTAAAAAACAATCCTGCAGATTCTATTTTAATAGATCTAAACGTATATGCCCAAAGTATTGAAAAATTTTATCCACTCTCTTGGATGAGCATACCTGCTAAACTATTATTTATCACTAGCTGGGCTGCCCTTATTTTGCTAATTTTAAAACCTGAATTCACCTCTTGTCTTATTAATTCGCAAAACTCTTCGCTACGGTTACCCACACTAAGCATGAAAAGTCGTAGAACGATTCAAGTAATAGTAGTAGTATCTTTAGTGTTCTGGTTTGCACTTTTAGCTTTAAACAATTACCCTCTAGGGACCTTCGAAAATTGGTATACTGATAGTGCTAGGCATCCTTACACAGCTAACCTGTTTACAAAAGTTGGCTTTTCAGTCTTTGATACTCCACTTGGACAATTATCTAGCGCTGATAATTCATTTTATAAGTTCGTAACTTGGCCTGAAATGCCCCATCTTTACCCCTTGGGCAGCATTTTACTATTTCTTCCCTTCGGAGCAATGCTTGAAGCCGGCATAGCCGTATCACTTGTCTTAAAACTTGAAATAGCTCTGTTTCTAGTAGTATCACATATTTGTTTGTATTATTTTCTCAAACAATTCTGGAACCAAAGTCTTAACTGTATCCTCAAAACCGTAGGTATTTACATTTTCTATGTAGTGCTCGTATTATATTCAGCTAATGGACAATTTGACGCTATAGCCTTTTTATTCGCATTGTTTAGCATAATTATGTTTTTAGATAAACGATATGATGCTTTCTTATTATTTGTGGCAGTATCAGCGACCTTCAAGTACCAAACGGCAATATTTCTTGCTCCTCTATTAATAGTTGGTTTACTGAGACTTTTCAATAATCCTCCAAATTTAAAAACTATAAAAAATAAGTATATTATTGCAGCTTTCACGTTATTTACGGTTAACCTATTTACAGCAATATTAAGCATGCCCTACCTAACTAATACTCGTTCAGATTTGATAATGAATGGTGTAAATGCTTTTAGCCCTCATGGACAAATTTCTTGGGAACTACAAGCTTTTATTGTACTATTATTTGTTGGTATTACTCTATTTGTTAGCGTTAGACTTATGAACAAAAGTCGGCTCGTATCTTTGTTTGCAGTTTTTTCATTGTTACCTTGCTTAACTATGCCCTATTTTCAACCATGGTATATGCCTCTATTCTTCGTTTACCTGCTTATTCCTCAGAATAAACATTCATTGCAAATCACTATAGTCTGGATAGTTTTCGTTGCGATAGTGCTATCTTTTGGAGGCTTATCTTATAATCCTCTCTTTATTTTAGATAGGGTTCGCGGTGTACTAACTTTTCCTTATCTAAACATTTTTGCCTGATTGGTTGGCTTGCCAAAAGACCTTAATTGCTCGTCTGCTAAAGTAGCACTCAACCTAGCACAAAACAAGGCGGAGATAACTAGTGGTATCATCACGAGACTTTGTTTACGAAAAATTTAGCAGCTACTATAAGCAGCCCTCTGTCAAGTTGCCAATACCTGCCTCGTTTAGCCAGCGTGAATTTGCAGCACTTCTTTTCAAGGAACGCGCCATGGTGCGTCACAAACATTTTGTTACCCCAATTCACCTTGGTAACTTTATTAAAGAACGTATCCCATCCGACGTTTATTATTCCTGTGCCTACTATGAGACCCCTGACGCAGAAATGGAAAAGAAAGGCTGGTCAGGAGCTGACTTAGTATTTGACATAGATGCCGACCACATTCCTACTCCATGCAATAAAATTCATGATGAGTTCACTTGCAGTAACTCTAACTGTGGTTTTGCAGGGCGTGGCATAACGCCTAGCAGCTGTCCCATCTGTGGTGGTGTAAAATTCGAAGTTAAAACCTGGGCATGCGATGAATGTATAGACACAACACGAAACGAAACCCGTAAACTCCTTGACATGCTCACCAAAGACTTTGGGTTTTCTGAGCATGAAATACACACATTTTTTTCTGGACATCGTGGATATCATATACACGTTGAAAACGAAGCTGCACGCTCTATAGATGCAGTGGCTCGTAAAGAAATAGTTGACTACGTTTGCGGCATAGGGTTAGCGCTATTTGATAAAGACCATAAAGAACCTGCTAATAAACGCAAAAAGCGAGGAAGTACCAAAGTTTTTAGTTTGAATGATTACGGTTGGAAACGACGCTTAAGGCAAGGTATGCGTGAGTTCATAAGTTCTGCGTCTTTGGAAAATCTTATTGATGCTGGATTAATTAAAAAAACTGCCACTGTCATATATGATAATAAAGAAATTATTATGAAGCGATGTTTAGAGGAGAATCTTTGGGGCAGCGTGAGAGGCGTAGGTATGGAAAGCTGGACCAAGCTAGCTGAGTATGCTAAGAATTTGCAAGCCGCCCAGATTGATACTGTAGTGACTAGTGATGTGCATAGGCTTATCCGAGCTGAAAATACCTTGCACGGGAAAACTGGTCTGCTAAAAAAGGAATTTCCAGTTAAAGACTTAGATATCTTTGATCCTTTTCGAGGAGCAGTAGCTTTTAATGAGGGTAAAGTAAGAGTGTTGGTCTCAAGTGCTCCGGAATTTAGGATGAGTGAACAAACTTATGGCCCTTACAAAAACCAAACAGTCGAATTATCTACAGCAGCTGCGATTTTACTTATCCTTAAAGGCAGAGCTGAGGTGTTGATATAGATGTACAACGAACTATACGCCATATGGCAACTTGAAACCGAACACAGTGTACTTGCACATCTGCCACCTGACTTCTACACGCGTCTAATTTCCTATCTCCAGAAGTTAAATGAATTAGAAACAGCATTTACTGAACAGAACTTAAAAAATCGCCTTGTGGCTCATGAAGCAATCAACGCTAAACGCATGGTTGAAGAACTCGTAAATGTACGTTATAATAAAATAATTAGGATGCTAATTTCCCAACAAGAAATACCTAAAGAAGTTTTAGCCTCTGAAGAAATAAGTCTGTGTGACAATCTTTTGCCTTCAACACAAACATATTCTCAATTCACAACATCCCTTCTAGCAGGTAAAACAGCAAACATGTTTGTTAATTGCCCAAATACAGTTGCGGTCTCACAATCTGATCATAAAAAAGCAGAAACTAACTCTGCTATAGAAGACGCTAATCCTGTTACTGTCACCCACAAAACTCTGTTCACAAACAAACGGATAACTGTACGCTTCCTAAATATGGTGCCTGCCATAGTAGGCTCAGACATGAAAACTTATGGACCTTTTATGATTGAGGATGTAGCGTCAGTTCCTGAGTCCAACGCAAAAATTCTCATTAGGCAAGGCCTAGCTAAACCTGTCGAGTTTTCTTAGAAAAAGAGTTTTTTCTTTCTCTTATTCTTCTCCATAAACTTTGGCTAGCAATTATTATCAACGGGTAAGATACTATCCATGCGACTGCAAACAATGGTCCATAGTAGAAATGAAACATATCAATATTACCCCCATTAATGTCTATTAGAAAAATGTTGACAACTCTAAGCGAATTTATAATGTATGTTATTATGACCCCAAAAGCAAAATAGCCAATTTTTGCTTTCCATGATAAAGTCATGCGTTTTAAAAACAGAAGTGTTATGACCGTGAAGATGAGAAAGCTTTCTATACCTGCACATGGCCAAGCAATCTTAAACGTTGATGAAGCGCCTGTGGCTAAGTCTGAAGCCGTAAGGACAGGCATATTGCCTTGCAGACTACTTTGCTCATAAGTTATAGTTGTAGCATAACCTAACGCACCCAAGATGGATGCTGCTAGCATTGTAGTAGTAGGAACAAAAATTTGAAACGGCGTAAATTGTCCATATGGATATACATTATCAATGATGTATACTGTTCCTACCAAAACCAAAAAGAACATAGGTACAAAAAACAGTTTCAAACCCTTAAAACCAAACGCTAAACTTGTAATTAAACTAAACAGCACGGCAAAGACAAGGTATTCTACAGAGAGTGGCATAGCATTTGCCCACTCGATATTCGCTACAACTGCCCAGTTAGTAATTACATTGTTAAGATTCCAAAAATTTGATGCAACAACGTATAGAGTAGGTAATACTAAAGAGACTGCAAACATTACCGACCGAGTTGAAAAAAGTTTAAGTGTACTAATCTCCTGCAGGGACTCCCAGCTTAATATTAACTCCAACCCAACTAACCAAATAAAGAATAGCTGGAATGTCCTGCCTTTCCACATCATCTCAAACGATACAGCATCAATAAAATATAGCCAAAGAAGCGGTATTGCAAATGCTCCTAACAAAAGCATTTTTATCAGCAAACTCTTATGACTTTTAATGTACCGCTTAATAATCATCAAATAATCAGCCTTTATTCTTATCAATATAGCTTGTTTATGTCTAAAAAATATGTATTGCTATTATGTCTTATTTTCGTCATAATTAATAAATGGCAATTTATGCTGCTCTGTGAAACCTTTACCTCGCATTTACACTCAGCATTAAATCAAATAATTGCACAAAATACTTGCTGTTAACTAGAGTGCACTTTTCTTTTTATTATTGTGCTAATTACGTATTTATAGTATCATAATTAATTATTGTTTGTTAATTATAACAAAATTTTGGTTGATTACTTTGTGCACTTTTTATCTTTTAATATTGCATAAAAGTGTACTTAACAATGAGGCTAATTTAGTGATAGTTTCGTTGCTTAGTACGTCTTAAATATAAAAAGGATTCTTCACTAGGCAGTTCGTCGTGTTGAACTAGTACTTTTAGTGCATTTTCTGCTTGGTTGGCGAAAAAAGTATAAGAGTAAGGTATGTTTTCTTATTGGCGCTGGTAAGTGATAAATAGTGAACACTCCCAAAGAAGTAACGACGTACTGTCCTAAATGTAAAGTTCATCAAGCTCACGCAGTCTCCTTGTACAAGGCAGGAAAGCGAAGAGCCCTAGCACGAGGCGAACGCCACCACGAGCGCGAAAAAGAAGGCTACGGCGGACAAGGTTTCCCTCTGCAAAAAGAGTTCGCAAAAACTACCAAGAAGCAGACTCTACGACTTAAATGCAAAGTCTGCGGTTACATGAGACACAAAGACGGTATACGACTAAGAAAATTAGCCCTAGTATAATTTAATGAACTATTTAATTAACGGAGAAAAAACAAATGAGTGAATGGAATAAACTTATACCTAAGCCACGTAGCAGCTTTTTACGTGTAAAATGCCCAAAATGCGGTAATGAACAACTAGTCTTCAGCCATGTAGTTAACCAAGTTAACTGCAATGTCTGCAGTGCAGTGCTCGCAGAACCGTCAGGCGGAAAAGCTGACATTAAAGGCGACGTACAAGCCGTACTAGAGTAAGGATACCCAGCGATGTCTGAGCACAAGCCTGCATGGCCGGAAGCTGGCGAACTCGTAATCGCAACAATCGCAAATGTAGCCGATTACGGTGCATACGCCGTGCTTGACGAATACGCCAACCGCGGCTTGCTGCATGTATCCGAAATTTCTTCTTCATGGATACATAATATCCGGGATTTCGTACGCGAGAATCAAAAGATGGTTCTAAAGGTTTTACGTGTAGATGTGGAAAAAGGCCATATTGATCTTTCACTTAGGCGTGTTACTAAGCGTGAACGTATAGAAAAAATTAAGTCTTGGAAAAAAGAAAGAAAAGCCGACGCTCTTATCAGAAGTGTAGCCGATAGATTATGCTTACCAGCTGACGAAGTCTACCAAAAAGCCGGCCTACTTCTTGAACAAAAATATGGCTTATATGAAGGTTTTGAAAAACTAGCCAAGGAAGGTCCTGACGTTTTGACTAGTTTAGGCATAACAAAAGAACTCGCTAATATGTGCGCACAAGTAGCGCAAGAACGCGTTCATGTGAAGATGGTGAGCGTGCGCGGAACTATAGCTGCGCGTTGTGCTAAACCTAATGGTGTAAGCTGCATCCAAGACGCTTTTAATGCAGCAAAAGATGCTCAAAAAGTAGATGATGCAAAATTCGAATTCTACGTAGTAGCTGCCCCCAAATATGTTGTTGAAGTTTCAGCTGGGAATTGGAAACGTGCTGAAGATCTTCTTCAAAAAGTAAGTCAAAGTATAGTTGCCAACGTTGATAAATCCGGTGGACAATGTACTTTTAAGAGGGAAAAATAAACATGGTTTGGCTGCTTAGACGATGCGAAAAATGTGGTAAATATACCCTAAAAACAGATACTTGTCCAAGTTGTGGTGGAATAGTTCATGTTCCTCATCCTGCTAAGTTTTCGCCTGATGACAAATACCTTAAATATAGATTAGCGCTCAAGAAGTCACAGCAGGAACATCAGTCAAAATGAAAACTACCTACATCAAAGAACTCAAATCTATAGAGGCAAATAACCCAATTCTAATCGAAGGCCTTCCAGGGCTTGGTTTAGTTGGCAAAATAGCTATGCGCTACCTTATCAAGCAGCTAAATGCACAAAAATTCGCTTACCTTTATAGTCCACATTTTCCGTATTTTGTTCTAGTTAATCAAAAAGGGAATATTCGTCTTCTACGTGGCGCATTTTACTTTGCCAAAAATCCAAATGGACCAAATGATATTATCCTTTTTACTGGTGATAGTCAATCACAGACTATTGAAGGCCAATATGAAATAGCAGAATCTATGCTTTCGTTTGCTAAAAAGTATAATGTACAGACTATAGCAACTATAGGGGGTTATCGAATGGAAACTAAAAAACCCAAAGTCATAGTTGCCGGTACTAGTCAACAAATTCTCGATAAAGCATTGAATGCAGGCGCGATTGTTAGTCCTAAAGGTAGTCCTATAGTAGGGACAGCAGGATTAATTCTTGGATTGGCACGATTCAAAAAAATTGAAGCCCTATGCCTTCTAGGCGAGACCCGAGGTTATTTGCCTGATCCTCTAGCTGCACGTAGTGTAATTGAAGTGCTCAAATCCTTATTCACTTTTAATATTGATTTATCTGGCTTAAATCAAGATATTGACAAAGCTGATAAGATGGTGAATAGATTACAGCAAATTGAAGCTAGCAGAGTCTTACAAGCTGAAGAAACTCGTAAAGAAGAAGATAAAAAGACTACTTACATTTCGTAAGTTCTCTTTTAATCTCTATTTCTTATTTTCAAAAAACTCTTTTTTTACTACATCAACGGTTTTTTCTGCAGCACGCCCATCTCCGTATGGTGATTCAGTGGGCAATTTCTGTCTATTTTCTAAAGCTATGTTGAGGGAAGATAGAATCTTTGTTTTTTCTGTTCCTACGATATATGCAAATCCTGCTTCTACGGCTTCTGGTCTTTCCGTGGAAAGTCGCATGACCAAAACTGGTTTGCGAATTATTGGGGCTGTTGCCTCCTCTTGTATTCCGCCTGAATCTGTTAAAATTAGTTCACTATGTCTCATTAACACCAAAAAGTCCAGATAACCAAGTGGTGGAAAAATTTGTAGATTGGGCAGTTTCATAATTTGTGAATAGAATCCACTTTGTTTTAGCCTTTTTTTGGTTCGTGGATGCATCGGATAAACCACTGGTAGAGGTGACTTAGCGAAAGTATCTATGAAGTTCTTTAATACATGTATATCATCTACGTTTTCTGCTCTGTGTGCTGTTGCTAGTATAAACTTGTCAAATTTGATTTCTTTCATTATTGATGATTTTCTTTCTGCAATAGGCAGATGTTCATTAACAGCGTCTATGGCTGTGTTACCTGTTACGTAAATTTTCCCCCAAACGTTCTCGGTTTGTAAGTGTGTCTTAGATTTTTCAGTAGGTGCAAAAAGGAATGTAGATATGTGGTCGGTTAAGCGTCTATTATGTTCTTCAGGCATGCGTAAGTCAAAGCTTCTTAAACCTGCTTCAACGTGACCAACAGGTATTGCACGCTTATTTGCCGCTAATGCTGCGGCCAAAACTGTGTTCGTGTCTCCTTCTACTAGTACTATTGATGGGGTAGTTTTCTGTAAAAGTTTATCCATCTGTGCCATTATTCGTGCGGTCTGAATGCCTTGTGAGGCAGATTTGACTTTAAAAGTGTAATCTGGCACCGGCAGTTCTAGATTTTCTATAAATTGCTGTGCCATATTATAATCGTAATGTTGACCGCAATGCACAAACAAGGTCGGCATTTTACGTTTTTTTAGTGCCCTAAGTACAGGTGCCATTTTGATAATTTCTGGCCGGGTACCTGTGACTACAATAACTGGCTTCATCTACTGTTCCCAGTAGAGAGTTGCCAGCTTGGTTACTTAAGCATGTATGTTGTATTCAGCTTATGTCTTCTTTAGTCGTCCTTCGCCTGGTTCATAGAGTGTACCTTCTCGAAGCAGCTGTCCAATCATACGCTCAATTTCTGACCGCGACATCTTATGTTTGGTTTCTAGCATAGTTACAAGTGAATCTTTTTCTACAGTGCCAGTTTCTTTCTCCATATCAATTACTGCTGAAAGTACCACTTGGAGCTTGTCACGAACACTTTTCGGTCTACCAGTCATGATAATATCAATGTCTACTTTATAGGAGGACATGTCTATGCCTACTTCTTCTAGTGACCTTTTCATGAGCGTAATTGCTGCATCCGCATCTTCTGGAGTTACCTCCTTTCTTAATGCCGATCGTGCTCTGGCTTCTGATGCTCGAACAAGTGAGTCTAATTGTCTTGCAGTGATAGCAACTGGTGAGCCTTCAGATTCGCTGGCCATACGCATAGCTAGATAAAATTCACGTAATTTGTTAAGTGCTCCTTCAGATAGTGAAGGCTGGATTGTTTTTGAATAGCTAATATATTTACGCAACAACTCGGCATCTACAGGAGCTTCAACAGGACTTCTGCCTTTTTGGTGAATTTCCAAAAGGTGCTGTGACATCTTTGAGTCGGCGTCTCTGTTAGGCACATCTCGTAGAACGAATATAACATCAAATCTTGACAAAATAGTTACAGGTAACGAAATATTTTCTGCTACTGTGCGGTGTGGTTCATATCTTCCTAGTGCTGGGTTAGCGGCTGCTAATACCGAGGTGCGGGCGTTAAGCGTGGCAACGATTCCTCCCTTAGCTACTGATACAGTGTGCTGTTCCATAGCTTCGTGAATAGCTACACGGTCTTCAGGACGCATTTTGTCCATTTCGTCGATGCAGTTGTGAACATAGACAAGTGCTGCTTCATAGTTGTGATATTTTTCAACACTTAAATCATATACATAACCATCATACGGCATTCTTTCAATGGAGATGACCTTTTCTATGCCTTTTTTATTACTACACTTATCTTTATGCTGTAATGTGTATTTTTGAGGTTGCGTTCTTACCTTTAAACTGTAAGCGCTAATGCCATAAATGAATCTTGAAATATCTGTTCCTGTTATCTGAATTACTGGCTTAGTACTATTTTTTCCTTGAATTTGAGCATATATACCTAGCCGCCTAAGCGCATATAGAATTACAGCTAGTTCATGTTCATATTTTACAGGATGCAGATTTAGGGTAGTTTCTGTTCCGTCATTATTGAAGTTTCCATTTATATCAAACACTCCAGCAAAAAATGCCCATAACGCTTTGTCCTCAAACATTAAAATTTTATTTATCGAAGGCCTTTTTGATAATGGCTCGGTTTTATGTAATGAATTCTCCAATACATATAATGAGCATGCACTGGTGATAAGTTCACAATTACACATTTGACCATTTGTACTGACTTTATCATTACCTGAAAATGTTGAGAGAATTTTTTTATCGATTTCGCCAATAGAATCTTTTCTCAATTGGAAAATCGTTTTACTTGAAGATTCACTATCGTTATTTTCGTGGGCACATCCTATTGCGTAAGCTTCATTGCTGTCAATTTTAAATTTAATTAGTGATTTAGAGATACTAACTGGAGCTCTAATTTTATCGCCAACTTTAATTTGATCTGCAGAAATCCACAAATTTTTTACATTTGTAGGCCTTTTCAACAAGTGTTCTGGTGTAACCTTTAAAGATAAACCTGAAGCAAAACTTATTTTGACGATTTCTCCGACATATCTTTTGCGCATTATTGCATAAGCATAGCCTTCACGGTCTGAGCGTTGTTTTCTGTCATAAATGTTGACTGGTAATTGTACGTTTTTAGCTTCACGACCGGTTTTGGTTTTTAGAATTGGACCAGATGTATCTTGCCATAATTTGCCGATTTTGACTAAGTCTTCACCTGTATAAATTTCAGTGTCCTCAGTAAGGCATGCAATACCTTTATCTGCAAGCACAAGAGCGCCTGCTTCTAAGCTCATAGAGCCACCTTTTTCACGTACTACAGCGGCTGTTAAACCTGCGGCGGTAGTTCCTCTGCCTGATGTATATAATCCACGCGGTGCAATTCGGGCAACATATTGAAGAAGTTGTGATTTGGCAGTATTATGTACAATTATGCCATTTGCAACAAAGCTATGATTTTCTGGAACTTCAATATCATAAACATCTTCAGGTGAATGTCTAACTATTTTGGTTATTTTTTCGTATCGTTTTTGGTGTCCTTTTCTTAATTGCTCAACACTTTTAGTTAATGCATCTAGTTTTGAGCGTTTTTTAAGTGAGGCAAAACCGATTTTCTGGTGGAATTTTACTATGTCCCTACCTTGGTGAATTGTTAGCAATGGATTAGTTGTATCAATGCCACTAATCTTTGAATATATGCCAAAACGAAGTAGAAGTAACTGAACATCTCGTAGAAGCTCGATATTTTTCATTTTGAGCGTGATAGCTTGTCGTCCTGTTTGTTTATCAAAAACTGTTCTGTCTGCTTCAAATAGCCATTTTAAGAATTCGCTAACACAGTCGTTTGGTGAATCAAATATGATTTGGGGCACTCTTTTTTCTAATAGAATAGAAAGATTGTAGGCAACGTTAAAGTTGCATATAACTAAGTTAAAGACTGTTGACTTCTGTTGTTCGGTTTTTTGCTCATTAACTTCAGGTTTTAATCCAAAGCATTTTTCAATTTTTTCTACAAGAGCTTGGGTTAAATCCTTTTCAGTTTCATTTACATAGAGCGTTATTTTATCTTTGTCTATGTCCCCATTCCCAATTACATATCCAAAAATACCTGCAAGAGAAGGATCTAATTTAGTAGGTAATGTTACTTGGCTTTTCTGATCTTGTTCATAGCTTCTGAAGCCTGTTGGAACATAGCTTTTGAGTTGGCAGGTGAATCCCTTGACAACGGCTATTTTGTCTCCAATTTTTAGTTCATCAAGTCTTGTCCATTGTCTACTAATATGAACTGAACCGAATTGACCGTCTGTGACCAATTTTAACACAGGTTGGTTATATGTTCCCTTCAAACTCTTTCCTGACTCAGTTACAATTTCAATTATGGGCTGCTGCCTGTAGATGTGAAATGCAGTGGCTGTTGCTCGTTGGTTGGCTCCATGACCTGTTTTAACTGGTATATTGATTGGTTGAAGATGCTCTTTTCCTAGATTACATATTTTTGTTATCTTGCCATTTCCAAGAAGTACTCTTTCATCGGCAACTAAACAACCTGGGTCACCGATTAAAAGCGCGTTCATTTCGCCTCTTACTGTCATATCTGGTAGGCTTCTTGAAACACCGCCACATAGCAAGTAAAGTACTGCTTCTTTTATATGCGGATAGCCGAAAATAGATGGCGCGATCGAATTTATTAATTTTTGATGCACTTTAGGGTCTTTGGAGAGTGCTATGATTTTTTCTTCTTCTTCAGGAGTAGGCGGACTAGTTTCTGGTTCTTTACCTAGTGTTTCTACGCTGTTAGCGTCTAATTGAAGAATAAAAGTTCTAAGTTTTCCAATACCCGGGCGTGATGGTGCGAATGCTTGAACTATGCCTACTATGGCGACATGATCTCCCGGCCTAGCTATATCAACTACTTCATCACCAATAATTTTTGCCGCTAACGTTCGAGGTAGTTGTCCTGGTGGCAAATCTTCAGGTCTTTCCTGAAGCCTAAGATCTTGGGAGTCTATAAATTTAGATTCTTCTTGAACAAATTCAAACGGGCCGTCTTTGCCGCAGTCTGCTCCTGCACAAACAGTAGGTGCTTTTAGAAATTGACCTTTTTGTTCAACCTCGTTCATGGTGCCACAGCGTTTACATTTGAACATGGCTTTCATTACCATCGGTCGCACTGGAGTTGCCCTGACAACGATAGCCTCAATCATGACAAGTTTACCCATCTGTTTGGAGCCAAGCTTTCTAAGTTGTTCATGTCCAAGAAGTCTGGTGATACGTACAGTTACTTTATCAATTTCCTGTGCATATTCTGCATTTTCGATTCCTAGTTGTGCATAAGCAGCGTTGTTTGCATGTTCTAAAAACGTCTCTGGTTTGTCGAGTAGTGCTTCAGCTAGTTTTTGGTCAAAAGAAAATAGGTCTTCAAATTCTACAGTAAATGATTCTTTACCTTGAATTGCCATTTGTCCTATTCTTTGACGATATTTCTCTTTTTTAAAGAACTCAAGAAAACGCTCTTGAGGGTCTATAGTTACCTCATTAGCCATAACACTCAACTCTCATTTACTTCTTCTAATATGCGAATTCTCCATTCGCATATCGCCTTGTAAAGTTGCTCGTAGAGCAATTTCTCTTCATTAGTGAATTTTTTTACTATATGTTCTGTCTGAACTGGTCCTGATGCTAACGAGACTATTTTTTTAAGCCTAGAGTTGACTATGTCCCATGCGAGATGTTTTGCTTTCTCGTACTCTTGGACCTTTTCAGGCTGCCTGGTTGTAGTGCTTTCTTCTTTTACCTGTAATAGGTACCTGCGTAACTTCGGATAGAAGTCTTCAGAAAGCTCAGAAATTTGTCCCGCAGCTTGTACGCGTTCTTTCCACTGCACTTTATAGAGCTTAGTTGGATCCAACTCGTCGTCTTCGCGAAAATGTGCAATACCTGCTTGCAC
>CAYSWL010000014.1:0-1363 GCA_964434745.1 uncultured Candidatus Bathyarchaeia archaeon
TCACCACATAATAAAAGCAAAAACAAACCTAAAAAACCAACTGCGTAACTCCTAAATCATTTACTTTTTTGTTTTTGAAGCAATTTTATTACAACAACAGGTAACCAACCTAAAACTATAGGTAATGTTGCAGGAAGAGCTTTCTTAGGCAATAAGGCAGCCAACTCAGGATTAAGTAAGAATAGTTCAAATAAGCCAAAAGATATTGTCATTGCAATTAATGAAATAATTGCTGTTTTTTTGTCAAATTTTTTCCATGTCTGGGTTCCAAGTATACCTGCAAAAAAGAAGTCACCTAAGCCAAGTCGCATAAGGAGAACACCTGTTTCAGTGCTAATCCAAGGAACAGTGGGAAAGGCAACTAATACTGGCAAACCTAGTCCAGACATTGACTGTGCAGCAGTGAGCATTGTGCCAGTTACCCATACCAGAAGTATGTCTATACCTGTTAGGAAGCCTGCAAATAGAAAAACAGTTTTCCAACTGAACATAGAGCCTAAATATATTACTATTAACATAGCAAACATGATGCCGTAGACGTTTATCAAATAAGGATCCCATATGGCTGAACCTCTAAAAAAAACCAAAAGCAGGATAAACATGGCAGGTGTTAGAGCTGCAATATACCATTTTTGTTTTAAATTAGATTTCTTGTGAGCATATAGCAATGCAGAAAATGCACAAAATGCCAATATTGTGAAAGCTATTGTTAAAATGGTGAACGCCATCTCTCCATAGGGCACTATTTCAGGAGAAAGTATTCCTGAAAAGCCAGCCAGTATTGCGATTATACTTGCCATTATGAGACTACTGCAATAAAGTGTTAATTTTTTTAGTTTCATGTCTGAGTATGCATAAGTAAATGTGAACAATAATGAAGAATATGAGAACAGAAATATTGCCAAGATTGCGATGCTAGGTATGAAAGCAATGATTGATACTGCAATAGCAATCATAGTCACAAGCATGATGATATCGCGGGATCTGAATTCACGTTCTTCAACTGTTGCTTTAAGTTTAGTTTCGGCTTTTTTGCTTAGAAACATGGCGACAAGGGTTACAGTGAATAAAACTGCAGGCATCAGGATGTCAAAGTACATAATACCAGATGCGACAAACAGGAATTTATCTTTTAGCCAAAAAACCGAATGATAAATAGAACGGATAATTTTTAAATGTATAAAAGGTAATTATAAAAAATTTAAAAAAAGGATATTTAATAACGAAGTGCAGACACTAGCTTAAGGCTTAGTATCGGCGTGGTGGTCTTCGTTTTGCGTAGCACTCACGGCAGTATACTGGTCTATTACCGTCTGGCTTGAATGGAACTTCACATTCCTTTCCGCAGTCAGAGCAGGTTGCC
>CAYSWL010000014.1:1373-29367 GCA_964434745.1 uncultured Candidatus Bathyarchaeia archaeon
CTCTAGGATAGGACATTTTCTTTTTCACTTCCTGTTATATTCGGTGCAAAAACAAGTCTTGCACATTCACCCATTCTGCAATCTATGCTTTAAACCTATCCATTCATTTAGAGACTTAATCTGCTGGACCTGCAACAATATTGATCTTTAAGACTGAACATTTTGAATCTCTGCAGCGGGCACGTTGAAAATTCAAGTACTCTTTAGAGTTGTAGGTGTAACAGCTGTGAATAGATGAAATATTTTTTTGTTAGATTTTATAAAAAGGATAATTATTAGTTATGACATTTTTGTCATAATTTAAAGAGTATTAGGGTGCACCGGTTGGATTTTTTACCATCCAATTATAGGCATATTCTTTTGCTCGCGCCTGACTTATAAAGTCGGGGGAGATCTTTTTGCCTTCGGCTTTGCCCGACTCGTTTGGAATTAGCCACACTACATAATCGTCTGTGAATTCTTTCTTTTTTACTGCAATTATTTGACCAGTTGTTTCATTTTGATAGCCGCGATTGTGACTCATTTTTCGCCATCCCCTGAATTCCTTCACTATAGATGCCTCAGGCAATTGTATTGTTTTTGTTTGTTTTTAGGTTTCTGCTTTTAGTTCATGTGTATTGCTCAGTTATGGAGCGTGTGAGAACTTATGCAAGGATTTACTACGGTCCTCATCCATTTGTACTGGGCTGGTTTTTCTACGTCGAGCCCAAGCATGTTTAGGCTCAAAATTTGAAGAGCCGCTCTCACTTCTTTGTTGCGGCCTAGCACGTCGTTCTGCAAAACATTCACGACAGTAAACTGGTTTTCCTGGTGTCGGCTTAAATGGCACTTCACAATCTTTTCCGCAACTTGTACACTTAACTTTGGTCATTGATTTCTGTGACAAACATTTCACCTCACTTAACTTGAAAGGTAATTGAAAAAGTAATTTCCAATTATCAACATCAAAAGGTATTCTCGGTAAACATAAACATTCCCGTTCATTCTACATAAAATACAAGACGCTCCACTGGTTATACACCTATAATTTTATATTCTAAAGGCACGTAATGCGGACACGATATTTAGACTATATCACAAATTATTTCTGAAAAGTTTTCAGACAACATCAAGAAGGATTGTTTGATTTTTCTACTTACAAGCACTGCAAATCTTGTAATATTTCTGATTATAAAAAAGTTAAAGCAACAATAAATAGGTAAGGAGAAATGTTTTGCACTATTTACTAATTATTAACTTGTATTCTCTTTGGTGAAAAATTATACATATACTTTATTAGTTTACTATATTATGAATATTTTTGACAAATTTTACGTATGCAAAAATTACAATAGCTATCATATTAATGTAGATAATGGTTTAACGTAACTGGATAACGGATCAGGTCTTTTTGTAAACAATGTTGCTTAAAATTAACCAAAAAAGTCGAATTGTACGTTAAAGATTGCAAGAGTAGCCAGCAGGGCTTCTTCAGTTCGGATAGTTTCAGTTCCTTGGTCAGGCACAGTATTGACAATAAAATCGACTAGGTCAGTTATGTTTTTACCTTCATCTTCCACGATTTCATGCAAACCTTTTGATGGAGACCCGAAAAGCAAAATGATATTGCCAGCTTTCGCCCACTTTTTATCAATCTGTTCTTTAATATCCTGAAACTTTGGAGCAAAACGACTAGTACCTATAATCAAATCAAAATTACCACTTTTTAGCAGCTCACTTAATGGTTGGCGTTCGGTTCTAACAGTGTAACCCCAGTACATAGGTACGTCGAAGCGGTCAACTAAATCAATTTCAACCTGATTGTCTTTTTTATTGGTAATTTTAACTGTTACGCGTTTATTTGGAGATAGTTTTACACCTCTAATCAAAACTGGGCGCTCAGAACCTATATCCACCAAAGTACCAGCTTTGGATGTTGAAACTGTAACGCCATCTCTAAAATCGCCTGTACGCAGATCTTTAAATTTGCCTATCAATGGATGATGAGGAGTACGTAAAGGAGGTAAGATACCAGCATATTGCAACGATGGTTTGATCTCGAATAGACGTTTACGCAAATACTGGGGCGTTTCCATATAATTTAATAAAGTTACTATTAAATCCAATTCAGTAGCCTGATTGATTCGAGGATTATCAGCGTAGACAATAATTTCATTAACTTGGAAAATAGCTGCTGCTCTACCCACAACTCCAATTTTCGCTGTTTTCTCCCGTAGGTGTGGTGTATCAGAAATCATTGATGCCGGCACAGCAATAGCTAAGTATTTGCTAACCATGATAGTTTCATCCATGCAGAAAAACTGTGCGTACAGTTTCTGCGACGGATGAATGAAACACAAAAATCAAATATAAACCTACATATAATTAGGTAATGGGAGAAGCATTGGCAACCTCAATTTTAGATAAAATTGACGACATACATAAAATTGACCAAAAAGGCATGATCTCTTTTAGCATCCAAGCCGCAAATCACTACACTGAATCTGCAAAAAACGTTGAAAATTTAAACTTACCATATTCTAATCCAAAAAACATAATAATTGCTGGCATGGGCGGCTCTGCCATAGGCGGCGAACTTGCCAAAGATTACACTCGAACCACTGCAAACATACCTTTGGAAATTAGCAGAGAATATTACTTGCCAAATTACGCAGACAAAAATAGCCTCGTAATATTAGCTAGCTACTCAGGTGATACTGAAGAAACATTAAGTGCTTTTGTAGATGCAATCAACCGCAAATGCATGATTTTCTGTGTAAGCAGCGGCGGAAATTTGATTAAATATGCCCAAAAGTTAAACCTTCCCCACCTACAAGTTAAATCGGGAATGCAACCTCGAGCCGCATTACCACATATGCTTCTACCAATATTAAAGTGCATGGAAAAAATAGGTATAGCACCTAACCTATCTATAGAACTTAATGAAGCTATAGAGTTACTTAAGAATGTAAGTTCTAAAAATAATCCTCAAATACCTACAAAAGATAATTTTGCAAAAACCATGGCACAAAACCTATCCAACACCGCACCCACAGTTTATGGATTTGGCATTTACCGTGGTGTAGCGCTTCGCTTTAAACAACAATTCAATGAGAACGCAAAAACACCAGCTAAATGGGAATATTTTAGTGAACTTAACCACAATGAAACAATGGGCTGGGAAAGCGCTAAAGACCTATCTGAATGCTTTACTCCCGTATTTATTAGAGATAAATCAGAACCTGTAGAGATTCACAGTCGAATTGAAATTACTAAATCAATAATGCAGCCAACTATGCCAAAAATGTATGAAATTTGGGCTCAAGGAAAAAGCGACCTAGCAAAAATTCTCTCAACTATCCTAGTCGGCGATTTTATAAGCATCTACATGGCAATACTACGAAAAATAGATCCAACACCAGTTAACACTGTAGTAGCAATGAAAGAAAAAATCGAGCAAAACAAAGTCAAAGAAAAAATTCTTAAACAGCTTGAAACTCTATCAAGATAAAATCTAACAGACAAAAATTTCATCTACTTTTCTTCTACAAACCGGTCACATTTTTTCTTAATTTCACAATTACAAGACATATTCTTGCGGTTACGGGCTATTATCAAAATAAGCATAAAAGAAAAGAACATCAAGTTTAGAAAATAGATGCAGTGGACGTCACGGCAATTACCGCACCACTGTAATGTTTAGCATTTAGCAGAGTATGAACTAGGTATACGTGATGTGTACTTAGGCATTTTTGGATATGAAATCAGTGAATGCTTTTTCTGCAGCTTCAAGCGGAACCATTTTTGGAGGGTGTTTGAATCCGTATGCACAAATTGCATCTATGTCCCCGCCCTGATTTTTTAATAAAGCAAGTTTCATAGCACGAATAATGTCTAAAAGTACGCTGCCTGCATTAGGTGCATCTATAGTACAGAATTTGAGGTCAATTTGCATAGGTGTATTACAGAAGTAGGTGCCACGTATCCAAAAATAACTATCACGTTTGTTCTGCAGAAAATCTACATAGTCAGTTGAGCCAGCAACTACGTTAGTTTTGTAAGGTAACGATGAGGCCACTGCTTGAGTTTTAATGGATCGTTTTGCATCACGGGAACGTTCCATTGTATCCATAGATTCAGTGCCGCCACCTACATCTAGCTGGTAGGTTTCAGTAATGTTAACTCCGCTTTGTGAGAGCAGTTGTAGCAATGTTTTATGGAGAGCTGTTGAACCTACTTGATCTACAAGATCATCACCTACAAGAGGTAGTCGAGCGTCTGCGAATTTCTTTGCCCAGGTTGCGTTGCTGGCAATAAAGTTTGGAGTAGCATTTACGAAACCACACTTAGCATCTATAGCTTGAGCAGCATAATATTCAGAGGCTTTTACAGCACCACTTGGAAGTAAATTAAGGACTATTTCAGTACCTACCTCTTGAAGGACCTTAGCAACGTTTACATCGGGTGCTTTACTAACCTGTACGATTGCTTCGGTGGATGCACCTATGCCATCAAGAAGGGGACCTTTCTGGACAACTACACCAGTTTTTGGTATATCTACAACTTTTGGAGCATTATTTGGCTTTGCAAAAATAGCTTCACAAAGATCATATCCAACTTTACGGTCGTCAACATCAAACGCCGCTACAATCTGGATATCCTTTGGAGCTAAACCACCTATGTTGGGGTTACGTAAGCCAATAAAATCTTCCTTTTTTTCTGATTTGCCGTAGTATTGTAAGCCTTGAACTAAGGCTGAAGCGCAGTTACCTACGCCTATTATTGCAACTTTGGTTTTCGGCAACTTTTTCGCACCTTGTGTGGATGTCTATCTTCAATGTCTTATAAAAGGCTACGTTTCTTATTATGTTAATAAAACATGATTTTTATGACCGATAAGATAGAAATATTATAATGCTATAATCTAAGTGCGCAAAAATATGCAATTTAAGGCTTTTATAAAAGAATAAAAAGTAAAATAGTAAGTGATATGTAAAACTATTATCATTTTTTAGTTTATTAACAGAAGTGTAATTTTTGTGGATAGTTGTTACTACTTTGGTCAAGGTTACCATTTTAATAGATAACAAAAATATTTTGCATATAATAAAAAGCCAAATAGATGGCTAAAAATGAAAAAGAGAGTTTAATAGGGACTATTTGGGTTGGCGACGTTAGGAAGTTTTGTTCATAAGATATTCATGAATAGCTTTGGCAGCTTTTTTACCTGAATTCATTGCGCTAATAACTGTAGCTTCACCGGTCATAATGTCTCCGCCTGTGTATACTCCTTCGAGACTGGTTTTACCTGTTTCTTTTTCTGCTGCAATGGTACCTTGGGATGTTGTCTTTAAGCCTCTGGTTTCACTTTGAATTATAGGGTTTGGGGTTCGTCCTATGGCTACTATTACTGTATCTACATCCATTATTGTTTCTGAACCAGATATAGGCACTGGGCGTCTTCGACCTGATGCGTCTGGTTCGCCAAGTTCCATACTAAGCAACTCAACGCCTTTTATCCAACCTTGTTCGTCACCAATAAATCTGGTTGGAGTAGCTAGAAATTCAAATGTTATTCCTTCCTCTACAGCGTTCTCGTATTCCTCATGGCGAGCTGGCAACTCTTGCTTGGAACGACGATAAATCACAGTGACCTGGTCTGCACCCAAGCGTAGGGCACTTCGAGCAGCGTCCATAGCTACGTTACCGCCGCCTATTACAGCTACTCGTTTGCCTACCTTTATTGGTGTATCATAGTTAGGGAACTTGTAGGATTTCATAAGGTTTACGCGGATGAGGAACTCATTAGCGCTATAGATACCGCAGAGGTTTTCTCCAGGGATACCTAAAAACTGTGGTAATCCTGCACCAGTCCCAATAAATACAGCATCAAAATTCTTTTGGAGTTCTTCTATACTATAGAGTTTACCAACCATAACATCAGTTCTAAGCTCTACACCTAGCTTTCTGATATAATCCACTTCAGACTTAACAATTTTTTTAGGAAGCCTAAACTCAGGGATACCATAGACTAGTACGCCTCCTGCTCTATGGAGGGCTTCAAAAATGACTACTTTGTGGCCTAACTTAGCTAACTCTGCGGCGGCAGTTAATCCTGATGGCCCAGCACCTATCACAGCCACTTTTTTTCCTGTTGGCTGAACAGACAAAGGCGTGTGAAGTTCTCTTTGAAGCTCTATATCACCAACGAAGCGTTCTAGTCGCCCAATTTCAATAGGTATACATTTTTTTGTCATAATGCACATCTGTTGACATTGGGTTTCTTGAGGACACACTCTACCACATACTGCTGGCAAGCAGTTTTTTTCTTTAACCTTTGCAACTGCTTCGGAGAATTTTCTTTCTTTTATAAGTTTAATAAATGTTGGAATATCAAGCTCAACTGGACAACCTTCAACACATTGGGGTTTTGCACAGCAAAGACACCTTGAAGCTTCTGCTATTGCTTCCTCTTCAGTGTAACCTAGGGCAACTTCTTCAAAATTATGAACCCGTTCTTTAGGATCTTGCTTGGCCATTTCAACAGGGTAACCAAGTGAACGTCTTAAATTATGTGCTGTCTGAGGGGTGTTGTTATTTTTTAGTTCTTCTTGCAATTACAAATTCCTCCATGATGTTCATAAGTTTCCAGCGCCATCTTTTCTTGTGGCGGATATAGACGTAGTCTTTTAATAAGTTCGTCAAATTGTGTAGTATGGCCGTCAAATTCAGGACCATCAATACAAGCAAATTTTGTGGTGCCTTCTACTGTCACACGGCAAGCGCCACACATTCCCATTCCATCAACCATGATGGGGTTTAAACTAACGCGTGTTGGTATGCCATAAGGCTTGGTCACATCAGCGGTTACTCTCATCATAATAGGTGGACCAATGGCGTAAGCTCTATCAAAGTGGTAATTCTTCTCTATTAGTGACTTCAAAACATCGCTAACAAAACCTTTATGACCTTTTGATCCGTCATCTGTAGAAATATAAAGCTCATCAGAAACTTGGCGCATTTCATCTTCTAAAACTAATAACTTTTCGTTGCGGGCTCCAATTATGGATATAATTTTGTTTCCAGCTTCCTTTAAGGCTTTAGTGATGGGATATGCAGCCGCGGTGCCTATTCCTCCACATACCATAGCTACTGTGCCATAGTTCTTTATGCAGCTTGGACTTCCTAGCGGACCAGCGACGTTCATAATTTTATCGCCAGGTTGGAATGTGCCTAACTTTTTGGTAGATACCCCAACTTCTTGGAAAATTAGAGTTATTGAGCCTTCCTCTTTATCCCACGAGGCTAATGTTAAAGGAATTCTTTCACCTTCATCATCAATTCGCAATATGATGAATTGGCCTGCTCTGGCTTTTTGAGCAATTTCAGGAGAAAAAATCTTAGCCTGCTTAACTTGTGGTGCAATTTCTTTTATAGATATTATTCTATGTGTATTCTCATTTTCTGTTATACTGAGCTTTTCTTGAGTATTCTGTATTTTTTTACCCCCTAGCACCTACGTTAAAAAAACTACCTTCCTTGTGGGTGCATATGCCTAATAACTTTTACGTACTTCAGAGCGTTCGAACATTTACTTATCAAAAATTTTTATGAGTTGTTTTAGCGTTTTTCGTTACTTCTTTTACAGATATTTTAGCATACTTATACTATATTTCTTTATCTTTTGGCTCAGCTATCTTAAAAATTACTATTAAAGATAAAGGTATAGCACTTACTGCAAGTAAAATGAATGGAAGCTGTGGGTTAATATATGCGTATAGAAATCCTCCAAGCAAGTAGACAAATGCTTGAGTTAGATATAAGAAAAACTGTAGAAAACCTACTGCTTTACCTCTGAGAGCGCGGGGAGTTAAGTCACCTAGTAAAACTTGGCTGCTGTTTACGCGAAGCATATTACCTAGAAAGAATAAGAAGAAAGCTATTATAAGCAAATAAAAATCAGCTACTACAAATAATAGCATAGCTGGAATATATAGCAGATATCCTAGTACAAGAAATCGTTTTCTGCCTGTTAGATCCATCCTAAAGCCGGCTAGCAATGCAGGTAGCACAATACCTACGAAACTTAGAGCCATTGCTATTCCATACTGCTCGCCTGTTATCTTCCTGATATCGGTAGCATATATTACAAAATATATGTAACATGCAGATACCAAACTGTTTATTATTACAGTAGTTACAAATAGGTAATAGCCAGATCTAGGGATTTTGCTCCAGACCTGCCAGCTTTCTCGTATTATTTTTGGGTACTCTTGGAATGCTCGCAATATATTGGGTTTGCCATTTTCTCCGTTCAGAGGCAGGGTTTCTTTAAGTCTTAGTCGTAGGAAAGCAGCTATGATGTAAGCAATTAGAACTATTGAAAATGCTATGCGCATCCCCATATCTGACTGGGGTGATATATAATTACCATTAACTGTAACTAATGCTGCAGCAATTAGGGGGGTTGGAATCATAATTAAATTCATTAATACAGATTGAAAATTGAATCCTGTTCCTCGCTTACTAGGCTCTAATGAATCTAGCATCATTGACATAAGAGCGGGTGTATAAATTAGACAAAGGTTCTGGATAATCATACCGACAACAATAAAATGCCATGATGGCGCGAATATATAGAAAATATAACCTAGGGCTAAACCAAAAGACATTGTGCCAATTAACCATTTTCTGCCATGTTTATCTGCCAAGTAGCCGCCTGGGAACTGCACAAATGCTGTTGCTAAAGCACCAATGAAGAATATAACAGATATCAGAAAAGGTGTTGCACCTAGGCTTGCATAATAAAGGCTAGCATATGTATCAGGAATAGGTTGAGTAGAATACATTAAAACCCAAGTTATAAGGAGCACTAAGAAGTTGCCTGATAGAACTGCGTTTTTGCCCCATAGCTGTTCGGAAATACCCATCTTACTATGAGTTCAGTAGACGATTATTTAAACTGGGCATAAAATTGCAACAAAGAGATTGTAATTAGAGATATAAAAAAAGAAAAGGTGAGTATTATTTAGTCGAGGTTGATTTTTGCTAGAAGGCTAAAATCGTTAAGGCTGTTGAGTTGTACTCTGCTGTTGGAGATTGTATAGAGTGTGTTGTCAATGTAGAGGGAGCGGCTGATTTCCAAGTTGTAGTTTGTCCAGTATTCATTCTCTGGTTTTTGAGCATTGTCTATCTGAGTTATTTTGCCTTGTAGTGTAAAGCCTGTGGATGTGTCAACTTTGAAGATGTATACTCCTTGCCAGTAAGAGGTGCTCGTTGTTACTATATCTCTGCTATTTTCCGGATTGTCGAGTGGGAATACTTGATAGTTGTTTATGGAGACAGGAATAACTAGTTGCTGTGTTTCTGGATTATATAGAAATGCATGTGGTTCATAGGTTGCAGATGAATCTGTGTAGCTGCCTTCTACGATGTATCTTGCTGTTTCAGTTGGTGCATTTATGTTTGATACATCGAAGATGGAGAGTTTAAGTGTGCTATTTTCTTTACCTATACCGATAAGGTGGGTATTGTCAATTGGGTAAAGGTAGCTTGAGTATCCAGGGATTTTTAGTTCGCCTGCAACTTTAGGTGCTGTGGGGTTGCTTAGATCTATTACGTAGAATGGGTCAATTATTTTGAAGGTAACGGCATAGCATTTATCGCCTAGGAATCTAACTGCATAGAGATTTTCATCCATTTTAAAGCCTTCAAGTTTGCCTACTATATCTAGATCAGAGTTTAGTACATAGAGGCTATTCATTTGTCTGCTTACTTTAAATTCTGCGCCATCACGGGTTGTTGCATTGTCCATGAACCATTTGGTAGTAGCTATTCTGAAATATCCGTTGTATTCATCCATAGCATAAGAGTTAATTGGGGTGCCCCAAACTGTACCTTCAGCTTGAGCAGATAGCGATCCTTGGTTAATGCTTACTCTGTAAATGTTAGTAATGTATTGGCTTTCGCTATCCCATGTGGGTGAAATTAAATAGATATTTTCTGCGGAGACATATATTTCGTTGGCACTGCTAGCCATTATGGTTGTATTTGTAAATGCTTGGGAATCATCCATAATGTTTAGGCTGATTATTGTAGTGTAAGTGTAGTAACTGTCTGGACGTGGGATGTAGAAGATATCTTTTGCATCAATGTTAACAACGCCAGAATTTTCAAAGATTGTTGGCAAATTTACAGATCCGTCATCTTTAACTTGGACAGTTTCTGTGATAACAGTGTAAATGTAGTCATCGATCATACGCGAGTTTGCGTAGTAACCACTCATTGTTAAGTTTCTTGAAAGAACTGGGCTAGCTTTGTTTGAAACATCGTAGACTTCGACAAAGGTTAAACCGCTACCATAGTAGGGAGCTTTAATAATTGATGCATCAACAGGTTCAGCAACAAATAGATGATATCGGTATTCGTTGCCGATTACTGCAAGTTTGTTACCGTTTTGGCTTAGATAGATACCTGAAATGTAGGTGTTATTACGGTTTTCAATCTTGGCGATAACTTTAGCGTTGTCTATGTTAGTTGTGCCTGCATCTAAAACGTAGACAGTATTGTTAGCTATAACGTATAGGTATGTTCCGTCTGTTTTTACGGTGTCTGCTTCATCGACACCTGCAACTTGGATATTTGTTGTTGAATAACTTTTTTCTTGGTTAGTCGGTCTAGACCAGTAGATGCCTTCTGCTGCTACGTCGCCGCTAAGTGTTGGGGCTTGTGCGGGCATTGGAGTAGCAATAGGAGAGGGTGTATTGTTTGGACTTGTGGTGCCGGTTAAGAATGTTTTAAGCTCTTGATAGGAAGTAAAAGTTTGCAAAGGTGAGGCTTGGGCGTTTACTGGAGGCATTTCTGGAGGTGTGCCACTAGGCATTGCGGATGGCATAGGGTCCTGATTTAGTATTTGAGGAGCGGCACCGAAGCTGTAAATCATTGCAACTAGTATCATTGCTGAGAAAATGCCGACTGCACCGTAAAGTCTAGCTTTATTTTTGATTTCTCTTTGAACCATTAGTGTTCACCTATGTCAATACATGACTTTGAGTTTATTTTATGCTAAGCCTCAGTACAGGCTGTACCAGTTATTAGTACGGTCGCATAGACCACACGCGAATTGCTTCATACCAGAATATTACACAGATAAATATTCCAAAGATTATTGCAAACATACTATCTCTAGTAAGACCTTGCAGAAATAGCAGCAGGTATGCTACGAAGAAGGTAGTGGAAAACGCGGCGTAAAAGAAGTATCGTGGAAAGAGAACTTTACCAAGTTTCACATAATGTTTTAAGACACCTATCTTTACTTCTCCAACTAGAAAATAGTGCCCGCCAACTTCTTGTTTTTGAACTAATCCTAGTTCACGTAACTGTTCAAGGTGGTGGTTTGCTACGCTTGGGCTGCTAAACCGCAAAGCCCTTTGTACTTCTCGCACACTTTGAGGTTCGCCAGTTTTAAGAAGGTGCCAATATACCTTCCAAGCTTTACCTCTTAATGCATACTCTAATTGATTCTCCTCTTCCTGCATCGGCCCCAAACAGTAATACCTCTAAGCATATATGCCGAACAAGAAACATATAAGTCCAATTATTAGTACAGACTGTTCTGCAATCATAATAGGTGCTAAGAACTTTCCTGTAAAGTTTTCAACTTGTAATTGGTATTGTATACATTAAACAATAATAAGTATTAGAACAAAAGCAATTTTGCATTCTAAAAACCTGTTTGGTAGTTCTGAAAAATTTTGTAAAAAGAAAGAGAGGGGCTAATTTGTGTCTGAAAGTTTTACGTTTTAGCTTTATTGGAGTTGGCAGAAAGTCCTGTTGGAAGATCGGGGAAATTTGAGTTTACACGTTGTTCAGCTACCGTTGCTGCTTCAGATAGGATTTTGGCTGCGTCTTCGTTAACTGAGTCAAAGTTAAGGGTCATGCCGGTTCCTGAGCCTGCATCAAACATAATACCACTGAGCATATTGCCAATGTCTGCTAGTTCGTTTTCTGCTTCTGGCAATACTCCGACCATGCCAACTGAAACGCCGCGTAACACTCCAATTGCAGGGCCTAGTGTTGAGACGATATCTCCAAACTCGCTTACCGTCTTGATTCTTAAAGCTATTTGGTCTAAGGCTAATCTAGCATTCATTGTGAGCTTAGCCATTTTACGTACTTCAGCTAATTCATTTGCATAGATGTTTGCATGTGCGGTGTCATGCTGAGTATATGCATCTACTAGTTTAGCAAATAGTGTTTTGTCTTTCTTTGTAAATCGCTCGTTTGCTTGATCAAGTCGATTCATCTGCAGTTCCATACGTTTCACTGCGTAGTCTAATCTGGGCTTTAATGGTGCTTGGGGCTTTACTGTTCCTCTTAGGGTATCAACGAAAGAAGTTTCCTCTCGTTTGCTTTCCCATTTCTTGGCAAAGCGTTCTGACATATGTTAACATCCTCTAACTGTCCAAATCAGCCTGCCACGTACTTATGCATTGTTAACATATGCAAAACATGTAGGTATATACGTAGAACCTTTTAAGAGCCCTGAGCCTACAAATAACCATAAACCTATACATATCCAATTCAAGTAATAAACAAGAATATGGAAAAAGCGAGCAAAAATTGTATACGATACTTTTTGTGGACAGTATTGTTTTTGTCTGATATGTGTATCGCATTTTTTTATGTAGTGTATGTAAAGGTTTTTGATTTATTTCTAAGTATAATATTTGAGCATTGCTAATAATACAATGCACTAGTCAGGTATAGCATGTTAGCGGTTATGTTGTTGACTGCGCAAAAGATAACTGATTTGCATTCTGTTTTATGTATTCTCCAATAAGCAATGTAGCAGGATAAAAAATCTGTTCTTCCATTTTTATATGTGTAAAAAATTTTTCTACCACTTCTACGATACCACTTCGATTTCTGTTAATTGCACCTACTCTGAGCTTCTCTAACGCAGCGCTAATTAGCCGATGATCAATTAACATATCATCATAACCCTCACTTAGTTTTTTAGCCATATCAAGAGCTTGACTCATCTCGGGTTTGAATTCACCTTTTGCTAACTGCGGTAACAAAGCAAGTGGTGGTAAAGCAAAACCTTCTTCTTTTTGTACATGTGGCTCTAATACTTTAATCGCGGACTCAGCTACTTCCCCTAAAGGATAAGGCTCCATCTTTACCCAGTTTAACATCTCGCGTAATTCTCTATGTTCACTAATAACTACTTTGGGCGCCTCAAAAACCAACAAAAATCACCAGCATATAGATAGCAAAATAAGCTTAATAGGCATTATCTGTAACCAATCGCAGCAGAATATTAGTTTAAAATGAACTCTATTAGAAATTATTTAATTTCAACATGCCAGCTATTATAATTCACCGACAATAAAAGCAAATGTGGCTCCATAATAATGGTAAAATCTGTAATTAATTGTGATTTCAAAGAGAACAACACAACCAGTACTGTATATAATAATCGTTAGAATAAAAGCACGTTCAGATAACTTATTATCTATTATGTTTGAAAAGCCCTCATATCTTTTTACTGATACTTTTCAGCTGAGAATAAAACGAGGCAAGGAAAATAATTTGCACAAAAAGAAAAACTACATGAAATAGCAGTTTAAAAGCAAAAATTATGCATAAAAGAGTCCTATAAAGAAAGATTACCTCCATAATATTGAGGAGTTTTAGGAATATTTTCTAACACAATTATTCATAGCTGTCCTACAAGTAAAAATACATCCATAAAAAATGCATTTACAGTATTCGGAGAGGGGAATTCACAAAGGTTAATTGCTAAACATTGTTTCACCTAAGAGTGCCAAATAAATATGCTATCAAGCCGATGAGGAACCAATATAGTACAAGTTTCTTGATTCGGCGAGCTTTTTCGCGTGAATGATCTTTAAGAAGAATTATTGAAGAGCCGATAAGTCCAATGTTAGTTACTAGAACAAAAGGTATGAATAACCATGAAACTAAGTTGAGTAATAATGGAATCGGGGTTAGACAAACTGCACTTATATAGAATACTGAGGCAACAATAGCTGCTTTAGTTTCACCATAACGAACTGCAAGAGTTTGTACACCTTCTGCACTATCACCTTTGACATCAACAATTCCTTTAGTGATTTCTCTACCAGTATTTGAGAGAAAAGCCATAGCAGCAAATAGCCACACATTTAACGGTACATAATCAAGAAGTGCTATGCTACCATAAAGGAATGGGATAGCTACACATGTACTTACTAGGAAGTTGCCTGGCAGACCACTACGTTTACCAACAGTAACATATGTCATGAGAATTATCCAAGCAATTATGGCAACTGCAAAACATATCAAACTTGTCAGGGCAGCAAATATGAAGCCAAATACACAAAGTACACTAGTAAAAATAACGGCTTCTCTTGGAGTCACTAACCCGCTTGGAATTGGACGTAAAGGCTCATTTATAGCATCAATAGCACGATCATAATAATCATTAAGGGCCATAGAGGCGGCTGTAAGCATAAATCCAGTCATTGCGCCATAGAAAACGCGTAACCAATCAAAATTACCTACTTGACCAAAACCTAATAATGCACCAACTGCAACTGCAAAACCCATCATTATGCAATTAAGCGGTCTCATCAGCCGCACAAACCCGCTTAGCTTGTTCATTCGCCCATAACTTCCTATCTTTACAGTTTAGTTTTAACTTTCAAGCTATAAAGATTGACCATAAATTACTTGGAAACTACTTGGCTGCTTATGCAAATTAATACTGAAATTCAAAGTGAAGTATAAAATTTGTGATTTCCAATTTTGGTAAATGCGTACAAATATTATGTTGTTGATGAGACTTTTGCGAATATGGGCATAATACGACTTTGCTATACAAAGAGAAGGCAAAAGTTAGATTATTTGCTAAAAACCATAAGGCACCAAAATTCCAATTTTTGTTCATAAACTTGACAACTGGACGTGGATGTAACAAAATATTACATAAACTTGTTGAAACACAGATACTTAACCGAAAAGACATAGAAAAAACTGATAGGTAGCTAATTCATTTAAAGTTAAGTATTAAAATAGTGTGTAGCTATTAAAGAACAAATAAAAAGATGGGAAATAATCAAAAAATCTGTAAGACCTATAATGATTTTCTATTACCTTCAAAAATCAAACGAGTGAGTTAAACAAAAGTTATAACAGCATGCAAGTACACACCTAGTTATATTTATGGTGGATTATGTGAGCGACAAATATGCGCCTTTAGTAGGTGATACTTATGCACCTAATAGAATCCGTGTGATTATCCCAGTAGGTGGAAAAGCCACACGGTTACTCCCTTTGACAGCTGAGACAAGCAAAGCCTGTTTGCGCCTGCTCAATAGGCCTCTGGTAGAGTTTTCATTACTGCAACTCGCAAACCAAGGAATCCGTCATTTTATTTTTGGAGTAAAAGGCTACACCAATTATCGTGATCTGTATGATTATTTTGAATCTGGTGTTGGCTTTTCTGCGCGCTATAAAATCAAGCCTCGCATTCACATAAAATACCAGCCCAATGTTGATGACTTGGGAAGTGCAGATTCAGCTCGCATTAACATGGAATATTATGAAATAAAAAGCCCTGTCCTTGCTATCCAAGGAGATAATATTTTTGACATTAATGTTAGAGAACTAATTCAATTCCATAAGGATAAGTGCTCTGCGATGACTATAGTGCTAAGACAGGTAGAAAATGTCGAAGGTTTAGGAATAGCTGACATAGACAAAGACAGCCGAATTCACTGCTTTGTTGAGAAACCAAAACCTCAATATGCTCCAAGCAATCTTGCAAATACAGGCTTGTATGTTGTTTCTCCTGAAGTAAAAAAAATCTTTAAAGAAAAAGCCCTTAAAGAAATTGTTGAAACAAAGAATCGCTTGGATTTTGGTTACGATTTCATACCATATATGACACAAACACACCGCCCAGTCTATGGTTATACTCTGAAAGGCAACTGGTTCGATGTAGGTACACCTAAAAACTACTTAGAAGCCATGAAGCACCTGTTAAATGGAGGCTTTAGTCAACTGAAAGATTTTGGAGGAAGAATTAGCCCTGATAAAAACGTGTGGGTACAAGGGGATAGTAATGATGCTGAAAAGAAACGTATTGACACTATACGGCGAATAAAACAAGGTAAAATCCAAATTATTGGATCAGTACTTATTGGACGGCACTGCCAAATTGATGATGGAGTCTGCATAGCCAACTCATGTATTGATAATTATACACGTATTGGCAAAGGCTCTGTAATTGAAAATTCGGCAATCATGGATCGGGCAACAATTGCTGAAAATGTCGAAATTCGTGATAGTATAATTGGAAGACACACAACAGTTTACTCTGATTCCCGAAAACCTACAAAGGTTTGCGACGTATCTGTTGTAGGGGATGATGTGTATATTTGTGAAGGCAGCAACTTATCTGCAACAAAAATTTATCCGCATCAACATGTAAGAGGCGATTTTAGGAGCCAAATTCTTCAAACTTCAAATTAGCTGGTTTGGAGCATAATTTTATGCTTTAAACCACTTAAAAATTAGATATTTTACTTGTTCTTTTTCTTTTCCAGCACTAGGTACAGCGATTATGAAGCGTTTACGTACTGTGGTGGCTAAACGACCGGCTTTGACGATCTCTGTTGCTGATATATCAGAACTTGCAGTTTTTACTGAGACCATGTAAGGTGCATGTTCTACACCTGGACCGTACTTGTATACGGCAAAGTCACAACCAAACTTGATTCCAGGTGTAACTATAAGTCCATTATCGCGAAGGTCTTTATAGACTGTGTATTTGTCTTCAAATTCTTCATAGAGTTGTTTGGCTTTCTGTCGTAGCTTTGTTAAGGTTACTTTGCGTTTGTCTGATTCTTCATAAATCATAACTTGATCTTTTTCAGTAAGATATACGCCTTCCATCAGGTCTAAAATTAGTGGCACATTAAACTCGGGAATTTTTGGTTTTGCTATACCTAATGGTTTACCATAGTACCCATTTTTGTAAAGGTGTGAGCCTTCAGTAGAATCCCAGACCACTAAGAAATTCTCAATTAGCTCAACTTTGATTTTACTGGACATAGTTAGAGTTAACCTCTAATTTTTTACATGACAAATGAAAGAACTCTTACGGCATCTGCTGCGTCTTCTGCTTTGTCTGCAGAGTTTTCTAGTAATTGAAGGATGTCTTTCATTATAATTAATGCAGGAAGATCTAGTTTACTGCTGAGAATCTTTATTACTAGAGCGCGGTAATGGTCGTCTACTATGCGTTCGGCAATTTCAACGTCTTTGGCTTTCTCTAACGTTTTTGCTGAACCGTAGCTGAGAACCATCATGGTTTCCCTTAGCTTAAGCACTGTTTCAAGAACTGAATCAGCAAGTTTTTGTAGGTCACGGCGTACATCTGCTGGAACATTCCAGTTGTGCTCCATAATTTCTACAAGATAAAAAGCTATGCCTTCTGAGAAGTCCGCGATTTCGCTTGTTAAATTGGTAAATCGCAGAAAGTCTTCACGGCTAATTAGGATAGCACCTATCTCTGCTAGTTCTTTTGACACCATTTGACGTGCTTTTATGACTTCTTCTTCGCCTTTTTTAATCTCACTAAAAAGCTGCCTAGCTGAATCTTTATCACCTTGAGCGAAGTGTTCAGCCATTTGGGGGATTTTTCTGGTGACCTCCAACACCTTGCGTAAGTTTTCTTGACAGGCAGTTAATGCCTTACGTTTAACACGCTCTTCGGTTTCTGCTGGAAGTACCAACTGTTTTTCCCATCCGTGAATTTAGCTGAGGTTAATAATGTGTAGTGTGAAGGACTATTAAAAAAGTTAGTCCTTATCTTCGAGCAAAGTTCCCAAGCCTTCGAAGTTGAGTTTTCCTTGGAAATACTTGTGCAGTAGTTCTGGGAGGTCTTTGATATTGCTACGAACTTGGCGCCAAGAGTCACGATCACGTATAGTTACAGTGTCTTGACTAAGGGTGTTATAGTCAACTGTTATCCCAAGAGGTATACCTGCTTCATCTGCACGTGCGTAGCGTCTGCCGATTGATCCCGCTTCATCATATTCTGTTGTGAACCCTTCACGGGTCAGTTGCCTTTGTATTTCAATTGCTTTCTCAGATAAACCATCTTTGCTCATCAAGGGGTAAACACCTATTTGCATAGGCGCAATACCGCGAGGGAAACTCATAACAACGCGATCTTCTTTTAGCTGATAAGCATACTCCAATGCCACATAGAAAAGACGATCTGAACCGAAACTTGGTTCAACAACGTGCGGGATAAACCGTTTACCGCGTTCAACTACTTTTTGTGTAGCTATCTGAACAAATTCAGGTAATATCTTGTAGGTATCAGCAACAAAATAACCATCTTTTTCAAAGGCATCAGAGACAACTTTTGGATCAGCATTCGCAAGCATCTCGCATACCTTGCCAGCATCTTTCTTGAATATTGGACCCATTTTGGCCATATTTGCTTTAATAACTAACTGTTCGGTTTCTACGGGGTTAGGATACTCTTTAAAGACACGTAAATCAACACCGCTAGCCTTCATATGACAGCTAAGATCAAAGTCCGAGCGGTATGCGTGACCGGAAACTTCTGTCCAACCATAACGTTCAAGAAATACCTCTTGATCAAAGCTTTGACTTGAATAATGAGCTTTTTCCCAAGGCAACTTTTCTATGAACCGCTGCTTTTCAGCCGGCACTCCGACTTCCAGCAGCATTCTTTTCGCCATCGCCATGAAAAAGGCTTGCCATTCACTTTTAATAATGTTCTTTTCTAATGCTTCCCGTACAGTAAGATTAGTTATGTCCTCGCAACATTTTTCCCTTTTTTCACATAATACGATTGGCAAAGTATCATTTTCGACATCTTGTATTAGACAACAGCTGGATTCTTCAGGATCGAAAAAGAATTCAAGATCACATATGGTAAATTCGCGTAATCTAATAAGACCTTGGCGGGGCGAAATTTCATTACGCAACGCATGACCAATCTGAATTACACCAAAGGGTAACTTTTCACGTGCTGCAGCGTAAAGGCGATTAAATTCTACAAATATACCTTGTGCAGCTTCTGGCCGCCCATAACCTGTAGCACCTGAATATGGACCTATGGTAGTTACAAACATTGTTAAGAACAAGTTTGGATTTCTAAATCCACCACCACAGTCAGGACAAACGATATTGTTGTTTTCTATTGTTGCTTTTACTTCTTCCAGAGTCATCTTTTCAACTTGAACCGAAGGGATTTTGGCGTATTCTTCTATGAGGTGATCTGCACGAAAACGTTTATTGCATTTAACACATTCGACCATGGGTTCTTTGAAGTGATCTACATGACCTGACGCTTCAAATACTCGTCCGGGAGTAATAACTGAAGATTCCATTTCAAGAATGCCTGTTTGTGTAACAAATAGCTCGCGAAGCTTATTTTCGATATTTTGCTTAAGTCTTGTGCCTAGTGGGCCATATGCTACGAATCCGCCTGCACCACCGTAAATTTCATAAGAATTCCAATAAAAACCTCTTCTTCGGGCTAACTCGTTAATTGCCGTGAATTTGTCGCACGGGGATTTGTCACATTTAACTTCATCACTCAATTTTCCCTAAACCCCTTTTAGCTTAAGTGCCCATTAGAAATTAAAAGGTTGCCATGATTAAACAGATGGTTTTGCCTGAAAAAATAGTTTATTTTAAAAAAAGAAAGCAGTGTCAATAAATTTTAGCGTAGACATCAAATAACGCGAGATATTTAACTAACTATTAAAGGCTAATAAACAAACGTCCAAAAATACTAGAAAAACAATAATGGTCAAATCAAAAAACCAGAAGTTAAAAATTCAGTGACATAGCAAATAAGGCATCTTTCGTGGACAAATAAAAACACTTAAAAGTCATATACTTTTTAGAAGTGCATTTAACATCTAAAAGCTATTGACTTCTTATCGAATAGACCAGATCTAAAAATATCAGATAAGTATTTAGGGTGTTGGTGTGTTGGAAGGCTTTAAATAGATAAGCATTTACGTTTGAAAGCAGGAACTTTACGAGATACGGTTGATACTATATGACTTTAGTTAAGATTCGCGATATTTTAGATGGTAACTGTTCAGATAAGCAAGTTTCGGTGCGTGGATGGGTTTATAGGAAACGTGGTGGGAAAGAGCTTATTTTCCTACTCCTCCGCGACTCAACAGGGGTTATTCAGTGCACCATAAAGAAGACTAGTTCTGCGTGGGAGCAAGCTGAAAAGTTAACTATTGAATCTTCGCTAAGTATAGAAGGTGTTGCTAAACCAGATAGCCGAGCACCTGGAGGGTACGAAATTTCTGCTGAGTCAATAAATACAATCGGATTAGCCGAAGTTTTTCCAATTACTAAAGATAAAAGCGAAGAATTCATTCGTGATATGAGACACTTATGGCTACGTAGCCGTAAGATGAGTGTAGTAATGAAGGTACGTGCTAAAATTTTAGAATACGCTAGAGAGTACTTTGAAAAAGAATGCTTCACAGAGGTTTCACCGCCTATGTTTATTGGCGCTGCTGTTGAGGGAGGAAGCACTCTGTTTCCAGTTAAATATTTTGATCAGACATTGTTTTTGACACAGAGTAGCCAGTTGTATTTAGAAATACTCATTTATGCACTTGAAAAAGTTTATTGTATAGCACCCTCATTCCGTGCTGAGAAAAGCCGTACGATAAGACATCTTACGGAGTATTGGCATATAGAAGGCGAATGGCCTTTTGCTACAATGGAAAATTTAATGACTTTTGAGGAAGGACTCATGACACATATTTGTAGACGTGTTCGCGAAAACTGTCAAAAGGAATTTGCAGAAGCAGGCGCAGATATTACTAAACTTGAAAAAGTGCAAATGCCATTTCCGAAAATCACTTATGCCGAAGCCATCGAGCGTTTAAAACTTAAAAATCCAGCATTAAAATATGGTGATGATCTTGGGTATGAAGATGAAAAAGTTCTTGCTGAAGAATTTGGCAGACCGTTTTTTGTGTACGATTATCCAGCTGCAATTAAGGCATTCTATTGTAAAACATATTCTGATAGACCAGATGTAGCGTTATCAGTGGACATGATGGTACCTAGAATAGGTGAAATTTCTACAGGTGGACAGCGTGAAGAGGATAAAGAGATACTAATCAGACGTATGAAAGAGCAGGGATTAAATCCTGAAGATTATGAATGGTATTTAGACCTAAGACGATATGGCACTGTTCCGCACTGCGGCTTTGGAATGGGCTTAGAGAGGTTACTTACGTGGATGTTAGATCTTGAAAACGTACTAGATGCGATTCCATTCCCACGCACTACACGCAGGTTCTACCCCTAACCTGTATATTTTAAGGATTCAGCCAAAATGCCGCAGGTAGCCCTGCGGTTCTAACCACCTTTTTAGAAAAATAACGTTCTGTGAAATAGATATAGTCTGATAGACACACAGCGTTTTGTAAATATATTTTTAATGTAATATGTTAGTTCTATTTAATACAAACAGTAAAGATATACCTAATTTTTAATCTTTTAAGAATAATCCGCAAAATATTAAGAAAAAAAGTTTTTTGATAGCTCAAGAATACATTTTCCATATAGAAGTATGTTTAACTAATTAGTGCTCAATAAGCAAAATATTAGAAAACTTAAATGAGGCAAAATTAACCGAATTATGATTATGAAAAAATGGAAAAACAATGATACTTGTCAGGTGTGTCCGCTTAGAGCTTCAAGTTTTAGCTTATCAATAGGTAAACCTAATTCTTTAATTACTTTTTTCATAGCTTCAACCATAACTGGTGGTCCACATACATAATAGACGTACTCTTGGTAATTATCAACTTGTTTTTTGATTAAGTCAGCATTTATTATGCCTGTTAGACCTTGCCAACTATCATTTGGTTGTGTGAGTACAAAAAATACATTTAGTTTTGAATTACTCATCTGAAGTGTATTTAAATCCTCATAGAATGCAATATCACTTTGTTGTCGATTTCCATAGATTAAGATTAGTTTTGCAGATATTTTTTTATCAGCACAATATTTGCATATACTCCAGAATGGGGTAATACCTATACCGCCAGCAAGCATGCATATTTTTGGATATTCACCTGTAAAAGTGAACTGCCCATATGGAGCATCAATTTCTATTTTATCGCCAGGTTTGAGTGATTTTAGTGCTTGGGAGTATTCACTATCGGTAAATTTTTTGGTAAATTCTATGAATCCTTCTTCTGTAGGGCTACTTGAGAAGCTAAATGGATGCATTAAATCTCTGCCGGCCACGTTGATAGTAGCAAGCATATATTGACCAGGTTTATAATCTAATCCAGAAGGCCTTATAAAACGAAAACTAGAAACATCATGAACACGAGTAATAATTTCTATTAGTTGGCCATCAAACTTCAGATAAATTCCTCCATGACCAATGTAAGTTAATAACAGAATAAGCCCATTAAACCTTCCGTCTCGTGGCAAAATCAACAATAGCCTTGCTTACCCCAAAGGAAAAATAATTCAGTCGATACATAATTTTGTGAAGGGTTTTTTGTGGAGAGAAATGAAGCGGTTGCGTTATTAAAAGAAGTTGCTCATGCATGTAAATATAGTGAAGAGGAAGCAATTTTAATTGTTCCTCAAGTGCAGAATTCTTTAATCACAGGCTTCATGTTACATATAAAAAAAATCTGGATAAGTCTGAATTAGAGTGTATAGAAGATATTTTAAAAAAACATAAATTAGCTATGCAAAAACAAGCAGGCACTATATTAATCTATAAACCCACAATATAGCAACTTGCAAGCAAATTCTAAGACTAATAAACAATGCAGGCATATAGGGTTATTGCAGTAATTTATAAATCGCTGCATTAGTTAATTACTTTCAATAATTATACTGCTGTCGGCAAGCATCCAAGTATTGTAAGATTAGTATTTTATTTAATTTTTAATAATTTAATGTGGCAAAATTGTTAGAGTTAAAAGCTTTAAAAAATATAAGAGTGGAGCGCTTTAGAGCGCTCGGCGAACCAGTTATGCTTTAGGTTTTGCTTTTTCTACAGCGTTGTTAAGACTTTTCATTTCAGCGTTTGCTTTGCGAATCAGATCGCCGATGGTTTCTTTTGTTGGAACAGCTGCGCCTACTGAAAGTGAAACTGCTTTCTGGTGTGCAACCTGTAATAGTGATTTGATTGTGTCAGGTGTTGTATAAGCAATTTCCATTGCCAATGCGAATGCTTCGGCGTGATTTTGTTGTAGACTCTTGCGAGTTGCATCAATGTCAATTTTTAGTTGATCTTCCAGTACCATTAGACCTTCGTCGTAAACAGCGCGCATAGATATGCCGAGTTCGACTGATTTTATGCCTAGCTTGGAGAGGACGCCTGCAACACGGTCGTTAATTGGTTCTCCTTTGCGGACGACAAGTGTATCTTTGGCTACCCAAACGCTACCTGACTCGATTCGAGTTGGTAAACCTGCTGCATTTAGCTGACTGATGAATGGACCTGGGGGCTGACCTGTATTGCCTTGTGGAACAACTACGTCCATTGCAGCAATGTCACCTGCTTTAGCGATTGTTTTTACTTTTCCTTTCTCCAAAAGGAGAGCAAGTTTGAATGGGTTTAAATTAGTAAATAGCAGAATGTTTGATCCTTCGAGAAGTGGCTCAAGTTTCTTAAGCTCTGCCTTGTTGAGGTTCTCTATAGCAAGTTTCATGAGCGTGTTCTTCATAACGCGCATGTAAACTTGACCAGCTAGAGACTTCTTGAGTTCTTGAAGCTGGCTAGCTCGAACCTTTTGTAAACTGGCAACACCTATGGACTTGTATTCGACAAGCCATTTCTCAATCTCTTTTACTTCACTTGACTTTTCTTGCAATACTAGTTGCGATGGCATCTCTTTTTCCTCTTTAGGTTAAGGTTTAATTTTAATTGGCGTTCCCATGGAAGCCTTTATGAAGACTTCATCGATGTTCTTGAGCCCACGTTTTAGTTTGCCTTCAAGAACACGTAGAACAGCTTGAATGTTTTCAACCAATTCTTCGTCTGATTGGTTTGCAGTTCCAATAGAGCATTGAATGATAGGCTGGTTACGCATTCTTACAACGATTGTCTTGCGGTGCTTCTCAATCAAAGCCGTTATATCAGCGTTAGGAGGAACCGGAATAGGCATTTTACCTCTAGGACCTAGAACTGGACCTAAGGTTCTACCTACAAGTGGCATTAATGAGGCTTCGGATATGAATACATCATAGCTGCTTGCGATTTTACGCAGATCTTTCTTTTTACCTGCCAATTCGTCAAGGTCAGCGCGCTCAATAACGTAATCGGCATTTGCACGGCGTGCTTTGAGCGCTGTTTCTCCGGAAGCTACGGCACAAATTTTGTTTGGCTTCGCTGTGGCATGAGGTAGCTCCACAATTTCTTGGATTTTACCTTCGGGAGATTTCATGTCAATTTCTTTAATATTCAATATCATATCGACAGTCTGGTTGAATTTCTTCTGCCCAGATTTCTCTTTTGCCTCTTTTACTGCATCTAATAGAGTTTTCTTGTCTAAGGGCATTTTGAAGCCTCGTATCAAAGTGGATTAGTTTGGGATTATAAATATATTCGCTTATGCTTCGTTATTCTTCAATATATCGTTGTATGTTCCGTTGTCAACTTCCTTTTGAACTTCGCGAGGATCTTTGCCGTCAATGGTTACGCCAACGCTAACGCATGTTCCCATTACTTCTTTGGTTGCTGCTTTGAGGGTGCTTGCTAGCATTTCAGGTCGTTTGATTTTTGCAATACGCACGATTTGTTCTACTGTAAGGTCGCCGACTTTCACAGAGTTGGGTGTACCTGAGCCTTTCTCTACTTTAAGTTCGGCAACAAGAAGAGCTGAAGCAGTTGGAGTGCCTACGGTAACAGTAAACGATTTATCTTCAGGGTTAACAGAGATTTTGACAGGTACTTTCATACCTGAATAGTCTTTGGTAAGTTCATTGATTTTGTTTACTACTGCCATGATGTTCATGCCTAGTGGGCCAAGTGCTGGACCTAGTGGTGGTCCGGCTGTTGCTTCTCCACCAGCCACTATCAAGTCTACATTTTTCATTTCAACCATTATTCGTCACTTCTTTTTCCTTTTTCTATTAGCTTCACGTAATCTGAGTGAACTGTGATTGGCAAAGTAAATGTTGCTTCTAGCAGCTCTAGTGTTACTTCGCCTTTAGATTTGTCTATGCGAGTAATCTTTGCACGCATACCTTTGAATGGCCCACCAGTGACTTCAACTACGTCATCTTCACCGAGGTCTTCAATAACTGGTTTGCGCACAATGTAACGTTCAATTTCGTTAAAGTTTACTAATCCTGGAACTCGGGACCTAACATGTCGCACACCGGCGATTGCTTCTTCGACAAGATGAGGTCCATCAGCTTCTATAAACACGTAGCCTTTGAGTGCATCTGGAACTAGGATTGATTTTATGGGGAGCTTAGTCATTTCAATCTTAGATGCTAAAAGTCTAGCTACGTTACGTTCCTGTCCAGTGGTGGTCTTAACGGCGAAAATTTTTGTTTGAAACTGCTCCTCTTTTTTCTCCATAAAATCATCCTTCTATATCTCATAGCGATGAGGCAATAAGTTTAGTTACAAACCCAATTAGTCCGACTACGCCAATTCCTAAGGCACTAATTTTGATAGATAGCCACAGCTCGTCTCTGTCGGGTTTAGAGGCTAGTTTTAGCGTTCTAGCTGCTTGACTTAACCAAGATCTTAATCCCATAGTAACCGCACACACAAGATTTCACTTAGGTATAATAAACGTTACTGTAACCTTTGCTGTTTTTAGCAGCCAAGATAATTGTGATTATTCTAAAACAAATAGTCATATTTGCTTTATACTTTTTGTATTTGGAGTGGGGTTTCTTGAAGTATTGATAGTAGTTTGGATTTATCCTCACTTCTGATGCCTTTCCAGTCAAGGATTGCTGTATCAACTTTTTCTCGCGTACAGTTTACACATTTAAATAGCAATTCTTTATCGATGTAGGGAATAACATATTTGGGAATAATATGGCCAAAAGTAACGCTATTTTTAATGGCAAGCTGGGTAAATTTCTGGTTGTAATGTGTTCCACCTATACCTACTGCTGCGTTTTGAGGTTTCTCTTCAAAACTTGTTATAGCATCAATCGCTGCTTGGGCAACTATAGCAGCAGCTTTTTTATCACGCCATTGCAAATGGGAACTGCCTAGTTCTATAAACATAGTAGGCACTTTTAACGATGGACCATGATGGGTACATTCATAAGAAACTTGGTAGGGTAACTGAGTTTCATGTACAATGCGGTCCATTGTTTGCAGGGCAGTTTGCATTGTTTTGGCGGACGCAATAGAAAGTTCCCGGGGCAATCCTCCAAGTTCTGCAGCTGAAAAGTTGCCTGGGGTATGCACACTCAAAGTAGGTGTTCCACTTTGGCTACTATGCCGTGAAAGAAATATAATTAGACCCACTTTAGGAAAATCTTCAACAAGATATTGTGCAAATATTGATTCCTCTTCAAGAGTTATGTAGGTAACTTTCCTACAGTTAATTGAGGTCTCTAGCACAGGCTGACCTGAATATACTTGTGATGTTTTTTTAAATGGGTGTATCTGGAAAAGCTGCTCTGCTATATTCATAGCTGCAATATCCTTATTTGATGCGACAAGTAGAATCATGACAATCCCGTAATTTGTTAGCATTTCACAAAAAAAACTTTCCCGTAAAGCTTAATTGTTAAGCATAAGTTCACCCTTTAGTGCAGAGGCTATAACAGATGCATCTAATGAATTTCAAAGAATTGTCCAGCCAAGAACTCAATGATTTGGTCACAGAAGGTATAGAAATTAAGCATGATCCTGAAAAATACACAGATTTGCTTAAACATAAATCTTTAGCGTTAATTTTTCAGAAGACCAGCACACGCACAAGAGTCTCTTTTGAGGTAGCTATGACTCAGCTTGGCGGCCATGCCTTGTATATTGATTGGAGAACTGCCAATTTTATGCTAGCTGATTTGGGTGATGAAATACAGTATTTGTCACGTAATGTTGACTGTATTATGGCGCGACTATTGCACAATACCGATTTACAAATTATGATGAATGCATCAAAGGCGCCGATAATTAATGGCTGTGATGAAATGTACCATCCTAGCCAAGCAATAGCTGATTTAATAACTATTAAAGAAAGAAAAGGTTATTTAAAGAACGTTAAAGTGGTTTATGTTGGCATCCACAATAATGTGTGTAACTCACTTATTGAAGGCTGCACTAAAACTGGTGTACAAATAACTACTATTTGCCCCATCTTTAATGAAGCTTCACGTGATGATAAACTGTTAGAAGATGCAAAGAAGACAGGACTTTGGACTAGTACATTAGATGTAAAAAAAGCGGTCAGTAATGCTGATTTTGTATATACTGACACTTGGGTAGACATGGAGTTTTTTACGGATCCAACTTTCGCGCAAGAGAAAGAGAAAAGACTCAAACAAATGATGCCGTATCAGATTAACAGTGATTTACTTAAAGATAGCAACGCTTACATTATGCACGATATGCCTATACACAGAGGATATGAAATAACTTCTGAACTCATAGCAAACCCAAAAGCCATTATTTATGAACAGGCTGAAAACCGATTGTACAGCGCTAAAGCAATACTCATAAAGCTACTTGAGTCATAAAGCAAAGATCGAAAACTTTTCACATTTTTAGTTTTTAAATCTACAATTATCTTCACTAATTGATTTAAGAGGGGTGTGCATTATTCTGGTTTTTAGCAATTTTTTGATTTCTTTTTATCAATCCCAATTTTTGCTTTGAAAAGAACAAACACCAAAAAATACACAAAAACGAATTGTGCACACCTCTATGATTTAAAATACAGAATATATGAATATAAATAATAGT